>JBFJZW010000097.1:0-13883 GCA_041621875.1 Pseudomonas sp.
CGTTTCTCGACACTCATTTGAAGCACCAAACATCGTGTCTCGTGCCTGGTCTCGCGCTAAAACAGGCTCCGGCGCTGCCACGAATGAAGCGGTAACAGACCCCCAGCCTATGCCCTGCCGCCCACCAGTGACACCGGATGCCACACGAACCCAACCTTAGTTTGCCCTGGCCCCACGGCCGCGCGCTCGACAATGCCTTCTTCGACCGCGATGCGCGCCTGCTCGCCCGCGAACTGCTCGGCAAGGTGATCCGCCACAAACACGGCGAACGCTGGCTGAGCGTACGAATCATCGAGACCGAAGCCTATTACCTGGCGGAGAAAGGCAGCCACGCCTCCCTCGGCTACACCCACAAACGGCGCGCTTTGTTCGCCGATGGCGGACATATCTATATGTACTACGCCCGTGGCGGCGACTCGCTGAACTTCAGCGCCCAGGGCCCCGGCAACGCGGTGCTGATCAAGTCCGCCCTGCCTTGGCTGGACGCCCACTCGGATGCCGCCAGCCTGGCGCAGATGCAGGCCAATAACCCGGACGCCCAGGGTCGGGCACGCCCCACGGATAAGCTCTGCGCCGGCCAGACCCTGCTCTGCCGAGCCATGGGCCTGAAGGTGCCGGACTGGAACGGCCAGCGCTTCGACCCCGAGCGCCTGTTTGTCGAGGACCTGGGCATCCGCCCCGCCCAGGTGGTGCAATGCACGCGCCTGGGCATCCCCCTGGGCCGCGACGAACAACTGCCCTACCGGTTCGTCGACGCCGATCTGGCCCGTTTCTGCACACGCAATCCGCTGCGCCGCGGCCAGCTCGGCGGCCGCGACTTCCACCTCCTTGGCCCCCGGGACGTACCGCTATGAGCCAATGGTTCGACAGCCTGAGCCAATGGCTCGGCAGCAACCCACAATGGCTGGGCCTGGCGATCTTCCTGATCGCCTGCATCGAATGCCTGGCGATTGTCGGCATCCTGGTGCCTGGCGTGGCGCTGCTGTTCGGCGTCGCCGTGCTGGCCGGCAGCGGAGCCCTGAGCCTCGGCGAAACCCTGCTGCTGGCTTACTGCGGCGGCGTGCTGGGCGACTGCCTGTCCTACACCTGCGGGCGCTACTTCCATCAGGACATTCGCCGCCTGCCCGGGCTGCGCCACAACCCGCAGTGGCTGGCCGGGGCCCATGGCTACTTTCAGCGCTACGGTGTCGCCAGCCTGCTGGTGGGCCGCTTTATCGGCCCGCTCAGGCCCATGCTGCCGATGGTCGCCGGCATGTTCGACATGCCGGCAGGGCGCTTTATCCTGGTCAGCCTGCTGGCCTCGGCCGGCTGGGCCGTCGCCTACCTGCTGCCCGGTTGGGCCACCGGCGCGGCGTTGCGCCTGCCGCTGCCGCCAGGTTTCTGGCCGCAGGCGGCGGCCATCGGCGCGGCGCTGGCCCTGGGCATCGCCCTGAGCTGCCACAGCAGCCTGAGCGGCCAGCGCCATGCCAGCCTGCTCGCAGCCGTCTGCGGCCTGCTGCTATTGCTCGGTCTGATGCTCGGTTGGCCGCACCTGAGCCAACTCGACCAGGGTTTGCTGGCCCTGATCCAGGCGCAGCGCAGCGCCGCACTGGACAGCCCGATGGTGCTGATCACTCGCCTGGGCGACTTCAACACCCAGCTGGCCGCCGCCGCGCTGCTGTGCCTGTTGCTGCTGCTCAGCCGCCAGTGGCGGGCGCTGAGCTTTGCCTTTCTCGCGCTGCTCGGCACGGCGCTGGCCAATGGCAGCCTGAAAGCCTTCTTCGCCCGCAACCGCCCCGAGGTGCTGCTGGAGCCGCTGCACAGCTTCAGCTTCCCCAGCGGCCACAGCTCGGCGGCCTTTGCCTTCTGTCTGGTACTGGCGTTGCTGGCCGGCCGCGGCCAGCCGCCGCGCATGCGCCTGGCCTGGTTGCTGCTCGGCAGCCTGCCGGCGCTGGCCATCGCCGGCTCGCGGATCTACCTGGGTGTGCACTGGCCCAGCGATATCCTCGCCGGGGCCGTGCTGGCCGCCAGTTTCTGCGCCCTGAGCCTGACCCTGGTGGAATGGCGCACGCCGCTGCCGGCGCTACCGGCGAGGCTCTGGTGGCTGCTGCTACCGGCCTGCCTGGGCCTACTCGGCGGCATCGCCACCTGGCAGTGGTCGGCCGAGCTGTTGCGCTACGCCTACTGAGTCGCGCCCGCCTGCCCCTGCAGCTGCTCCAGCAACTCATGCAACAGGTCGAGTCGCTGCAGCGGCTGGTCCAGCGCCAGCAGCTGCAGCTTCTGCTCGGCCTCCAGCGGCAACAGATAAGCCAGCTGGTTGGCCAGCGCGGCCTGCCCCACGGGCTCGGCCTGCATGCCCAGGGCGGCCACCATGGGGTGCTCGCTCAGGGCACCGAGCAGGGCAGCCAGATCGGCATGCTCGCCCAACAGCGGCTGCTCGCTCTCCTCCTCCAGCCACTCGACCTCGGCGACCGTCAGCTGGTCGGGCAGCACCTGGGCACGCAGCACCCGCAAGCGCCGCCCGCCCTCGACACGGATGCCCAACAGGCCGTTGGGCAGCTGCTGGAAATCGCGGATCAGCGCCTCGCAGCCGATCGCCGCAAACTGCCCGGCTGCCTCGCCCACCTCGGCACCCTCGAGGATGCAGACCACACCAAAGCCCTCGCCCTGCTTCATGCAGCGGCTGATCATGTCCAGATAGCGCGCCTCGAAGATCTGCAAATCCAGCGTACAGCCGGGAAACAGCACGGTATTGAGTGGAAAAAGCGGCAGGGTCATAGGCACCTCCTTATAGCCACAACAGAATCGCCAGCGGCAGCAAGACCGCAGTGAACACGCCCATCAGGCTCATCGCCAGAGCCGCAAAGGCCCCGCACTCCTCGCTTTCCTGCAGAGCCCGGGCGGTGCCCACGGCATGTGCCGTCAGCCCCAGCGCCATGCCCAGTGCGGCCTGATGACGAACACCGCAGCGTTTGAGCAACGAGGGCCCGACTATTGCGCCGATCACCCCGGTCAGCATCACGAACACCGCCGCCAGCGCGGCGATGCCGCCAATCTGGCTGGCCACCAGCATGGCGATCGGCGAGGTCACCGACTTGGGTGCCATGCTCATCAACATGATCTGCTCGGCCCCGAAAGCCCAGGCCAGACTCACCCCCATGACAGTGGCGAACACCCCGGCGACCAGCAAAGTGATCAGGGTCGGCCAGAACAGCTGGCGAATCCGCCGCAGATTGAGGAACAGCGGCACCGCCAGGGCCACGGTGGCGGGACCGAGAAACAGGGTCAGGGGAGCAACGCTATCGCGGTACTCGACGAAGGTCAGCCCGCAAGCCAGAAGTATCCCGATCACCGCCAGCATCGACACCAGCACCGGCTGGAGAAGCACCCAGCGGGTGCGCTCGTACCCGGCAATGGCCAGCTGATAAACCCCCAGGGTAATGTCCACGCCGAACAGCGGGTGATGGATCAGAGCCTGCCAGGCGGCGTGCCATTCAAGGTTCATGGGGCCTCCCGACGCTGCTGGCGGTCGATCAGCTTCTGCATCAGCCAGCCGGCGAATACCACCGACACCAGCAGCGACAGCAGCAAGGCCCCCACCACCGCCCAGAAGTCCGCGGCGATGGCCTCGGCATAGGCCATGACCCCGACCGCCGGCGGCACCAGCAGCAAGGGCAGGTATTTCAGCAGACTGCTGGAGGCCAGATGCAGGGACTCGCCCACCTCGCCGCGCAGCAGCAGGAAGGTAAACAGCAACAGCATGCCGATGATCGGCCCCGGCAACATCGGCAGGAGCAGGACATTGATGACAGTGCCGAGCAGCTGACAAAGCACCAGCCAGGAAAGGCCGCGAAGCAGCATGATGGACAATCTCCGATTCGTATAATGCCTAGGCGCACTGCCGCGCATTATAAGCAGAAGCGCCGCGCAACGGCCGGTTTACAGCGGTCGGGCACTTTTCTCAGGCGCTCCGCCCGAGCGCCCACAGCCTCTTGACCGCGAAGCGAAGCCATGATGATCTTAGGGCAGAAGGACTTACGCACCCCGAAAAACAACAAAACCCGCGTCTTCAAGGAGAAACCATGCCCCTAGTACCCACAGCAGAACTGCAAAGCTATATCGGTAAAGAACTCGGTCGCTCCGACTGGATGACCATCGACCAGGAACGCATCAATCAGTTTGCCGAATGCACCGGCGACCACCAGTTCATTCACGTCGATCCGGAAAAAGCCAAACTCACCCCCTTCGGCACCACCATCGCCCACGGCTTCCTCTCGCTGTCGCTGGTACCCAAGCTGATGGAAGGCATCATGATCATGCCCCAGGGCCTGAAGATGGCCGTCAACTATGGCCTGGACAGCGTGCGCTTTATCCAGCCGGTCAAGGTCAACTCCAAAGTGCGCCTGGTGGTTACCCTGACCGACGCCAACGAGAAGAATCCGGGCCAGTGGCTACTCAAGGCCAAGGCCGTGCTGGAAATCGAAGGCTCGGAAAAACCGGCCTATATCGCCGAACCCCTGACCCTCTGCTTCGTCTGACCCCGCCCGCAACAAACAGGCGCGCGATCCGCGGATCGCGCGCCTCGCTTCTTGGCCTGCAGCTTTGCCTTTGAGGCATACTCGCCCATAACCTATCGCTCTGGATGTTTGTCATGCGCCGCCTCGTCCACCTGGCTCCGCTGAGCCTCGCCCTGCTGCTGAGCGCCTGCGGCAGCGGCGAACCCTGGTTGCCGGCAGACGCCGTGCTGCCCGATGGCAGCCGCTACCGCGGCGAACTGGTCGATGGTCTGCTGCAAGGCCAGGGCCGCCTGGACTACCGCAATGGCAGCTACTACCAGGGCGAGTTCAAGGACGGCCAGTTCCACGGCGCAGGCGAGTGGCACGGGGCCGATGGCGAACACTACAGTGGCGAATTCCAGCACGGCAGCTTCCATGGCCAGGGCCGCCTGCAGCACAGTGACGGCAGCCATTACCAGGGCGCGTTCAAGGCCGGCCAGCCAAGCGGCGAAGGCCGCTTCAACAGCGCCGAGCTGAACTACAGCGGCACATTCGAACACGGCCTATACCACGGCCCGGGCAAGCTGGAGTGGCTCGACGGCGGCAGCTACCAGGGCCAGTTCAGCCGCGGCGAACCCCACGGCCAGGGCGTCCTGCTCGACGCGGAAGGCAACCAGTTCAGTGGTCAATTCGAGCAGGGCCAACTCAAGGGCCCGGGCAGCTTCACCAGCCCGGCGGGCGATCACTACAGCGGCGATTTCGTCGACACCCAGTTCCACGGCCAGGGCCGCTACCAGAGCGTGGACGGCGATGTCTGGAGCGGCCAGTTCGTGCGCGGCAGCCTGAGCGGTGCCGGCGAATTCCACGGCAGCGACGGCAGCCTCTACCAGGGTCAGTTCCGTGACTGGCGCTACCACGGTGAGGGGCACTTGCGTCTTGCCGATGGCAGCGTCTACCAGGGCCGTTTCGCCCGCGACCAATACAGCGGCCAGGGCCGCCTGACCCTGGCCGACGGGCGCAGCCTCGGCGGCACCTGGCAGGCCGGCCAGCGCCTGCGCGACGAGCAGGACGTGCTGCTGCCCGACCCGCTGGAGGTCGGCCTGCTGGAACAGGGCCGCCTGCTCGATGCCGCCCTCGCGGCCCTGCCCGCCTCGACCCCGGCCATCGAACTCTACGCCCTGACCCTGGCCGGCGACGGCAAGCAAAGCGTGTTTATGCGCGAAGCCGATTACGTCGCCAAGCTGCTCGACGAACGCTTCGCGGCCCATGGTCGCATCACCCTGGTCAACCACCGCGACCACCTGGCCGAACGCCCCCTGGCCACCCGGGAAAACCTCAGCCGTGCGGTGCAGGCCCTGGCCGCACGCAGCGGCCCGGAAGACCTGATTTTCATCTACCTGACCAGCCACGGTTCGGCGAGCCACGAACTGAACCTCGACCAGCCGCGCCTGCAACTCAACGACCTACCCGCCAGCGCCCTGGCGACGGTGCTCGAGCCACTCAAGGAACGGCACAAGGTGCTGGTTATTTCCGCCTGCTATTCCGGCGGTTTTATCCCCCAATTGCAGGACGACAAGACCCTGATCATGACCGCCGCGCGCGCCGACCGCGTGTCCTTCGGCTGCTCGGAGGAGAACGACTTCACCTACTTCGGCCGCGCCCTGTTCGCCGAAGCCCTGGGGCAGACCGACGACCTCCAGCGCGCCTTCGAACTGGCCAAGGCCCGCGTCGCCGAGCGCGAGCAGAGCGAGGGTTTCGAGGCCTCCGAACCGCAGATCTGGGCCGCCGAAGCGGTGCTCGCACACTGGCGCAAACTGCGCGCACAGCAGGAGCGTGCGCCGGATAACATCCCCGAGAAAAACCCCGCACCCAGTCCATAACCCGCAGAGAAAGCCTGCCTGCCGCACCGCACCGCACGTTTTGCCAACGCCTGTTAAGCTGATTGATATCAGCGGAGAGCCCTAGACCATGTATTTGACGCCCCAGCACATCCTTCTCGCCGGCGCTTCCGGCCTGACCGGCGAGCACCTGCTGGACCGCCTGCTCAGCGAGCCCACCGTTGCCCGGGTGCTGGCACCCAGTCGGCGCGCGCTGGCCGAACACCCGCACCTGGACAACCCCCAGGGCGAGCTGCTGGACCTGTTGCCGCAACTGAACGGCCCGATAGACACCGCCTTCTGCTGCCTGGGCACCACCCTCAAGCAGGCCGGCTCGCAGGAAGCCTTCCGCGCCGTCGATCACGACCTGGTGCTGGCCTTCGCCCGACGCGCCCGCGAACTCGGCGCGCGCCATCTGCTGGTGATCAGCGCCCTGGGGGCCGATCCCGCCTCCGCGGTGTTCTACAACCGGGTCAAGGGCGAAATGGAACAGGCCCTGCGCGCCATGGACTGGCCGCAACTGACCATAGTGCGACCTTCCCTGCTGCTCGGCGCACGTCAGGAGTTCCGCCTCGGCGAGCGTCTGGCCGCGCCCTTTATGCGCTGGCTGCCCGGCAAGTACCGCGGTATCAAGGCCACGGTACTGGCCCGGGCCCTGTGGCGTCTGGCCCTGGAAGAGAACAACGGCATCCGCGTGATCGAATCCGGCCAGCTGCGCCGCCTTGGCCGCTAATCGCTACGGACACCTGAACGGACACCTTATGAGCCCTCACCCGGACAACCTGATCGACGCCCTGGCGGCGGCCGATATGCTGGAAATCGACGACCTGCACGCCTGGCAATTCCGCCTCGACGAGGCTCAGCTGCAAGGCAGCGGCGACGCCCCCTTGCTCAGCATCGAATGCATGGACGGACGCGTCCTGCGCAAATGGCAGTTCAGCCTGGCCCAGGTGCAGGCCGCCCGCTACGACGCCGCGGCCGACTGCTGGACGCTGGACAGCGCCGCCGGCCCACATCGCCTCAAGTGCTTTGCCGCTATCAGTGGCGACAATGACGACGCGCCGGACGACGCTGCCAACGACGGCGAATAACCCGCCAAGGAACCGCCATGGGCCTGTATGAGCGCTACCTGCTGCCGCACCTGATCGACTTCGCCTGCGGCATGGGCGAGGTGATGCAGGCCCGTTCGCAGACGGTGCCCCAGGCCCATGGCCGGGTGCTGGAAATCGGCATCGGCAGTGGTCTCAATCTGGAGTTCTACGATGCCGCCAGGGTCAGCGCGATAGTCGGCGTCGACCCCAGCGCCGAGATGCAGAAGCTGGCCAAGGCGCGCGCCGCGGCCATCGCCATCCCGGTGCAGATGATTGCCCTCGAACTGGGCCAGATCCAGGCCGAGGACGCCAGCTTCGACAGCATCGTCTGCACCTTCACCCTGTGCACCATCCCCGACGCCGTGGCCGCCCTCAAGGAGATGCGCCGGGTGCTCAAGCCCGGCGGTCGCCTGCTGTTCTGCGAGCACGGCAAGGCCCCGGACGCCGCCGTGCTGCGCTGGCAGCACCGCCTGACGCCACTGTGGAAACCCCTGGCCGGCGGCTGCCACCTCAACCGCGACATCGCCGCGCTGATCAGCGCCGGCGGCTTCAGCATCGGCCAGCTGCAGCACCGCTACCTGAAAGGGCCCAAGGCCATGACCTACCTCTACCAGGGCTGGGCCACCTAGCCAATTGCCAGCACGCACCGGCAGCCCCCTTAAATCCTGACTATCGTTAAGGCTCTGGACTTATCGAATGGAAGCCGGCTCACGCATGAAGCGTCTGCAGTTACGCGCAAGTACCGCCTTGATCCTGTGCCTGGCCGGCATGCTGGCACCCGATAGCCAGGTCCTGGCGCAGCCGCGTCAGGTCAGTGTCGGGGTGTACGCCAACGAACCGAAGATCGTGCTGGGCGAGGACGGCCAGCTCTCCGGCATCCTCGGCGAACTGCTCAGGGAAATTGCCCGCCAGGAAGACTGGCAGCTGAACGCCGTGGCCTGCGACTGGCAACAGTGCCTGGAACGGACCCAGAACGGCGAGATCGACCTGCTGCCGGATGTCGCCTTCAATGAAACCCGCGCCCTCTCGCTGGACTTCCACCAGGTGCCGTCGCTGTACAGCTGGTCGCAGCTGTACAGCAGCGAAGGGCTGCAACTGGCCTCGGTACTGCACCTCGAAGGCCGCCGTATTGCAGTGCTGGAGGGTTCCATCCAGCAGAATTATCTGCGCGACCTGCTCAAGAGTTTCGGCCTCAACGCCGAGCTGATCGGCGTGCCAAGCCTGCTGCAGGGCTTCGAGCAGGTCGCCAGTGGCGCGGCCGATGCGGTGGTGGCCAATCAGCAATTCGGCGACTTTCACGCCCCGCGTTACCGGCTGTACAGCACCCCCATCATGTTTCAGCCCGCGCAACTCTTCTATGCCACCCGCAAAGGACAGAATGCCGAACTGCTGGCCAGCATCGACAAACACCTGCAACGCTGGCAAGGCGCGCCCGACTCCTTCTACTACCAGACCCTGCAACGCTGGGGCGGCGAGCGCCCCACGTTGCTGATCCCTACCGCGGTCTGGTGGGGCCTGGGCGGTCTAGCCGTGCTGCTTCTGCTGGCCCTTGGCGGCGCAGTAGTCCTGCGCCGCCAGGTCGCCGAGAAAACCCGACATCTGCAGGCCGGCGAAGAGCGCCTGAACACCATTCTCGACAGCGTCGAGGCCTATATCTATATCAAGGACACCCAGCTGCGTTACCAGTACGCCAACCGCAAGGTCTGCGAATTGTTCGGCCACCCCCTCGAGCGGGTGATCGGCAAGACCGACGAATACTTCTTCGATATCGATACCGCCACCCACCTACACGAGAATGACCGCAGGGTCCTGCAGTTCGGCGAACGGGTGGAGGAAGAAGAAGTCAACCGCGGCCTCAACGGGGCCACCGAACGCGCCTTCCTCTCGGTCAAGCTGCCGCTGCGCAATGCCGCCGGGCAGATCTATGCCCTGTGCGGCATTTCCACCGACATCAGCGAACACCGCAAGAACCTGGAGAAGATCAACCAGCTGGCCTTCTACGACCCGCTCACCGGTCTGCCCAACCGCCGCCTGCTGCTCGACCGCCTGCAACAGGCCCTGGCCAAGCATGCCCGCGGCCTGCAACAGGGGGCCCTACTGTTTATCGACCTGGACAATTTCAAGGACCTCAACGACACCCTCGGCCATGACATGGGCGACCAGTTGCTGCAACAGGCGGCCGAGCGCCTGCGCAGCCATGTGCGCGCCCAGGACAGCCTGGCCCGCCTCGGCGGCGACGAGTTCGTGCTGATGCTCGAAGAGCTCAGCGCCGACCCGGTGCAGGCCGCACGCCAGGTGGAAACCGTCGCCAACAAGGTGGTGGCCGCCCTGGCCGCGCCCTACAGCCTGGAGGGCCGCAGCCATACCAGCACGGCCAGCATCGGTATCGCCCTGTTTCCCGAGGACCAGGCCAGCGTCGAGGAAATCCTCAAGCGCGCCGACCTGGCCATGTACCGGGCCAAATCGGCAGGGCGCAACGGCATGCGCTTCTTCGACCCCAGGATGCAGGCCGAAGCCAATGCCCGCGCCAGCCTGGAAAACGACCTGCGCCAGAGCCTCGGCGAAGGCCACTTTATCCTCCACTACCAGCCCCAGGTCGACGCGCAGGGCCAACTGATCGGGGCCGAGGCGCTGGTGCGCTGGCAGCATCCCAGACGCGGCCTGGTCGCGCCGAACGACTTTATTCCCCTGGCGGAAAGCACCGGGCTGATTCTGCCCCTGGGCCGCTGGATACTGCACAGCGCCTGCGCCCAGCTGGTGACCTGGGCCGCGCACCCGCAGCTGCGCCATATCAATCTGGCGATCAACGTCAGTGCCCGCCAATTTCACCACCGCGACTTCGTCGAGGACGTGCTGGCGGCCCTGACGGAAAGCGGGGCCAACCCCGCCCGCCTGGAACTGGAGCTGACCGAAAGCCAGCTGGTGGAAGACGTGGAAGTCCTGATCGGCAAGATGACTCGGCTCAAGGCCCATGGCGTGCGCCTCTCGCTGGACGATTTCGGCACCGGCTACTCTTCGCTCAACTACCTCAAGCGCCTGCCGCTGGACCAGCTGAAGATCGATCAGAGCTTTGTCCGCGACCTGCTTGTGCAGCCCAGCGATGCCGCCATCGTGCGCACCATCCTGGCCCTGGGGGCCAACCTCGACCTGGCCGTCACCGCCGAGGGCGTGGAAACCCCCGAACAGCGCGAAGCGCTGCTGGCCATGGGCTGCCAGAAGTTCCAGGGCTACCTGTTCGCCCGACCGGGGCCGGCCCAGCTGCTGGAGCAGTGGCTCCTGGACAGCCGCGATATCACCGCCTGAGTCCAGCCCGTCGCGCAGCACCCCGCCAGATCGGCAACGGGTGCCTCAGCTTGGCGCGGCCTCGCGCAGGCGCAAGGCATCCACCAGCCCGGCGGCGATGGCCATGCCCACCAGATCGGCGAGGGTTTCGGCCTGCATGCGTTTCATCACCCGCGAGCGGTACAGGTCGACAGTCTTGACGCTGATGGCCAGCTGCTCGGCCACTTCGCGGTTGGTGTAGCCGCGCACCAGTGGCAGCAGCACATCGCGTTCGCGCGGCGTCAGACTGGCCAGGCGCGCCTGCACCTCGAGCAGGCGCGGATCCGCGGCCGAGGCGCGGTTCAGCGCCTGCTGCACGCTGTCGAGCAGCAGCTGTTCGTTGTAGGGCTTCTCGATAAAGTCCACCGCGCCGGCGCGGAAGGCACGCACCACGATGGGCACGTCGGCATGGCCACTGACGAAGATGATCGGCATGTCGATACCGCGCTCGCGCAGGGCTTCCTGCACGTTCAAGCCGCCCATGCCGGGCATGCGCACATCCAGCAGCACACAGCCCTGACTCTGACCGTCGCAGGCATCGAGGAAATCCCGGCCGCTGGTAAAGGGCAAGGCCGTCAGCCCCACCGACTCCAGCAGCCAGACGGTGGAGTCGAGCATGCCCTGATCGTCATCGACCACATAGACCCGTTGTTGCTGTTGCGCGCTCACTGGCTCGTCCTCTTATTGTTGTCTGTCTCGCCCGCGCTCTCGTCGCTGCGCCCCAGGGGCAGGCGACATTCCAGGCACAGGCCGCCGCGCTCCCCTGGCCGGGCCTCCAGGGCCCCGCCAAAACCTTCGATAATGCTGCGGCTCATCGACAGGCCCAGGCCCAGGCCTTCCGCCTTGCTGGTGTAGAAGGGGGTGAAGATATGCCCCAGCTGCGCCGCCTCCACCCCCGGCCCCTGGTCGCTGACCCAGACGCACAGCTGGCCGCCGCGCTCCCCGGCCGTCAGCTCGATACGCGAGGCCCGGCCCGGATGGGCTTCGCGGTTGGCGTCGATGGCGTTGCGCAGCAGGTTGAGCAGCACCTGTTCGAGCAGCACCCGGTCGGCATATACCGGCGGCAGATTATCCGCCAGTTGCTCGACGATATTCACCTGCCAGTTGCTCGCCTCCCACTGACACAGGCGCACCGCCTCGCGGGCCACCTGAGCCATGTCCAGGGCCTGGGTGCGGCGCTGGCCCTTGCGCAGGAAGGCGCGCAGGCGCTTGATCACTTCCGAGGCGTGGTTGGCGTGTTCGGTGATGCGCTCCAGGCCCTGGGCCACCTTGTCCGCCGCCTGCGGATTGGAGTCCAGGGCCTTGAGGTAACGCTGGCTGGCGCTGGCGTAGTTGACCACCGCCGCCAGCGGCTGATTGATCTCGTGGGCGATGCCGGAGGCCAGTTCGCCCAGGGTGACCAACCGCGCGGTATGGGCCAGCTCGTCCTGATGGCGGCGCTGCTGGGCTTCGCGCAATTCGCGCTCGGTCATGTCGCGGGCCACCAGCGAATAGTAGTGCTCGCCACCACTGCCGCGATGGGCCAGCAGCACCAGCGACACCGGCAGCGGCGCGCGCGGCCCCAGGGGCAACAGGCGGACTTCGGCGCTCCACACGCCACAGGCATCGGCAGTCGCCCAGCCCTGGGCCTGCAACTGCTGCAAATCGTCCGCGGCGAGCAGCGCATCCAGGGCTGGTAGCGCCTGATTCGCCTCGATATTCAGGGCATGCCGGGCCGAGGGGTTGAGGTGGGTCAGACGCCCGCTCGGGTCGATAAACAGCACCAGGTCGGTGTTGGCTTCCACCACTTCGGCCAGACGCCGCTTGTTCTCCTCGGCCTGCACCCGCGCGGTGATATCCCGCGACACGCTGACCACCTCCACCACCGCGCCGGTGTAGGTTTCGCGAATGGCCCGGCTGGCGGTCTCGAACCACAGGTAATGCCCCGCGCGATGGCGGATGCGATAGGTCATGGTGTGGTAGCCGTCCTGCTCCAGGGCCTCGCGGGTGCTCTGCACCAACTGCAGCTGGTCCTGCTCATGGAGCAGCGCCTGCACCAGGGTCCCGCGCAGCTCCTCGGGCCAGTAGCCGAGCAGGGTCCAGCTGGCCGGCGAGGCATCGAGAAAGCGCCCCTCGGGGGTGTGCCGGGAGATCAGGTCGGTGGTGTTCTCGGTAATCAGCCGGTACAGCCGGCTGGCCTTGGCCGCCTCGCGCTCGGCCTGCACCTGCTCGGTGGCCAGACGACAGCGGGCCAGCACCTGCTGCTCCAGCGGGTCGGGGATAAACAGCCAGATCAGGATCTGCCCGTCGACCTGCGCCTCGACACCATCGATCGCCCGCCCCTGCTGCAGGCAGGCCCGCACCAGTTGCGCGGCGTTGACCGGCAGCAGCTCCAGCGCCGCCGGCAAGGGCCGCTCGCCAAGCAGCTGGAGCATGGCCGCATTCAACTGCAGCGGCCGCGCCTGGGCATCCAGCAGCAAGCTGGGTTGCGGGTCGCTGCCGAGCAGAGCACTGCCGCGGGCCTGGGCAGGCAGGCTGGCGAGCAAGGCCAGCAGCAACTCGTGGAGCAGGCCCAGCCAGTCGAGGCCCACGCCTTCCTGCAGCTCGATCAGCAACAGGCCGGATTGCCCAGGGTCCAGCTCCAGGGCCAGCGCCTGGCCATGGCTGATGGCCGCGCGGCGCACCCGCCCGGCCAGCCAGCAGGGCAACTGGCGCAACTCGCCCAGGCTCAGCCGCGGCTCGACCTGCAAACGCTCGAACAGCAGCAGATCGCTGGCCTGCAGGGGGTCTCCGAAGCCCGGTGGCAGATGGGCTGCCGCGCCTTCATGGCTGTAGATGCCGGTGCTCGCCTGCCAGCCGAGAAAGAACGCCTGACGCACCTCGGGGCAGGCCTGCAGGGTGCGGCGCAGGGCATCGGCACGCACCGCCAGCGGCAACGCCTCGCGCTGCAAACGCAGCCAGCTGTGCAACTGCACGCGGATCTCACTCATCGCATCGCTTCCTTATCACCGGCCCTGTGCTTGGCCCGACGCGAGCATCGCGGCAACGCCGGCCGAATGCAAAGCGACCAAGGGCTATAGCCGACAAACCATACTAGTAAACCTACTATAAGACTATGGCTTAGTTGCCATATCAAACTA
>JBFJZW010000098.1:0-13740 GCA_041621875.1 Pseudomonas sp.
AGCTCAGCTGGGAGAGCGCTTGCATGGCATGCAAGAGGTCAACGGTTCGATCCCGTTTATCTCCACCAATTTTGCAGTAGCAGTAACTGCCACGGGCCAGCGTTAAGCTGGCCTTGTTTTTCGAAGGTTTCGTCCCCTTCGTCTAGTGGCCTAGGACACCGCCCTTTCACGGCGGTAACAGGGGTTCGAGTCCCCTAGGGGACGCCATTTTTGCCCGCTCTGCGGGATTTTGAAGGGTCATTCTTTATGGAATGGCCCTTTTGTTTTTATGGCCTGCCATCCCTGGCGGCCACCCTGCGGGCCGTTGCTACGCAACGTTAAAAATCGCTCCCGGCGATTTTTTATGGCCTGCCATCCATGGCGGCCCCCCTGCGGGCCGTTGTGCGCGACGTTAAAAATTGCTCCAGGCAATTTTTTCCATCCCCTGAAAACTCTTTTCTTGCCGCCCGATCAATGGTCGCATTCAGCGCTTGCCTAAATATATTACGAGCATAATATTACGTATGTAATATTTATGGAGGTGAGCATGAGCGACAAGAAAGCGCAAACCCGTGAGCGCATTCTGGCTGCGGCCAGTACTGCGCTACTGCAGCGCGGTCCGGCTGATCCCAGTGTGGGTGAGGTGATGGGGGCGGCCGGCCTGACCGTCGGCGGTTTCTATGCCCATTTCGAGAGCAAGGACGCGCTGATGCTGGAGGTGTTTGAGCAGATGCTCTGTCAGCGCCGCGAGTTGCTCGGGGCAGTGGATCAGGAGCTGCCGGCGGATCAGCGGCGGGTTCTGGCGGCCGCCTTCTACCTGTCGCGCAAGCACCGCGATGCCCATGATCAGGGCTGCCCGCTGCCCAGTACGCTGGGCGAGCTGAACCGCTTGCCGGAGGGTTTTCGCCAGGCTTTGGCGCAGCATGTGGAGCTGATGACGGCGCAATTGTCGGCCAGTCCCGAGGAGGCCGACAAGGTGCTGGCTGATATCGCATTGATGGTCGGGGGGCTGGCGCTGGCGCGGGCGCTGGGTCCCTGTGAGTTGTCTGACCGCGTCTTGCGTGCCGCCAAGTCGGCAATCCTGTGAGGAGAACGGCAATGAGCAATATGGGCTGGATTCGTGGCTTCAACGCGTCTGTGGGGCTGCTGGCCCCCCGTGCGTTGGCCAGCAAGCTGCATCGTGAATTTATAACGCCGCGCGAGTCGTTGCCGCGGGACTGGGAATTGCCGCTGCTGAGCCGAGCCGAGCGCATCACTCTGCGTTTCGGCCTGTCGGCCTTGCGTTGGGGCAGTGGTCCTACCGTGCTGCTGATGCATGGCTGGGAAGGGCGGCCCACCCAGTTTGCCGGCTTGATCGGCGCGCTGGTCGAGGCCGGCTATGGCGTAGTGGCGCTGGATGGTCCAGCCCACGGTCATTCGCCCGGGCAGGAGGCCACGGTGGTGCAGTTTGCCCATGCGCTGCTGGAGGCGGCCAACGAGTTGCCGCCGCTCAAGGCGGTGGTCGGCCACTCCATGGGCGGGGCCAGCATGCTGCTGGCGACCCAGATGGGCTTGCGCGCCGAAGCGCTGGTGAGCATTGCCGCGCCGAGTCGAATTCTCGCCATGCTGCGCCGTTTCGCCCGCTATATGGGCTTGCCGGCGCAGGCGGGGGCGCATTTCGTGCGTCTGATCGAGGAGAAGGCCGGTATGCCTGCGAGCAAGCTGGATGTGGCGCAATACCAGCTGGATATCCCGGGCTTGATCGTGCATGCCGCGGATGACCCGGTGGTGCCTTTCGGTGAGGCCGAGGCCATCCAGCAGGCCTGGTTCGACAGCCGTCTACTGCGTCTGGAGGCGGGTGGCCACCAGCGGGTATTGGCCGACCCGCGTCTGCACGAGGCGGTGGTGCAACTGCTGGGGACTGTCCGTCATACCTCGTCGAGCGCGCTGGCTTCGTAGTGTTCCACCCGGTTGCGCCCGGCGGCTTTGGCGCGATACAGGGCCTGGTCGGCGCGGCGCAGCAGTTGTTCGCTGTTGCTGTCGGCGTGCGGAACCAGCGCGCAGACGCCGATACTCAGGCTCAGTGCGATGCTGGCCCCCTCATGCTGGCAGGGGTGGCTGGCCAGGTCGGCGCGCAGCTGTTCGGCCAGTTCGGTCGCGCCGGCCAGGTCGGTGTCGCTCAGTACCGCGGCAAACTCTTCGCCGCCGAAGCGCGCCAGCAGGTCAGTGTTGCGCATGCGCTGCAGCATGCGCTGGGCGGCGTGGTGCAGGCAGGCATCGCCGGCCAGGTGGCCGTGCTCGTCGTTGACCCGCTTGAAGTAGTCCAGGTCCATCATCAGGATCGCCATCGGTTGGTGCGAACGCTTGGCCTGGGCCAGTGTTCGCGCCAGTTCTTCGTTGAGCACCTGGCGGTTGTACAGGCCGGTCAGGCTGTCATGGCGGCTGAGTTCGGCCAGGCGCTGGTTGGCCCCGGAAAGCTCCTGCAGCGCCTGCTGCAGCGAGGCGGTGCGTTGTTCTACGCGCAGTTCAAGCCCCTCGCTGATCTGTTTCTGCAGGCCGAGGCTTTTCGCCTGCTCCGCACGCAGTTGCTGCTCATGGTTGAGCAAGCGGGCCTGGGCCAGCCGCTCGGCACGTTGGGCCTGGCGGATGCGCGTGCCCAGGGCTATGGAAAAGATCACCAGTTCGAGCAGGCCGCCGATCTGCTGGGCGTGCAGGGTCAGCAGGGAGTTGGCAATCACCCCGGTGCCGCTGAGGATGCTGAACAGGCTGGCGCAGATCAGCATGGACCAGCCCAGGGCAAACAGCTTGGCCGGCTGGTAGCCGGCACGCCAGCGCAGCAGGGTGAAGGCGAAAGCCATCAGCGCGCAGATCACCAGCAGAACGAAGCTGGCGATCAGTGCAACGCTGTAGGGGGCGGCCAGCGCCAGGGCGATCACCGCCAGGCTGCCGGCCAGCAAGGCCTGAGTGATGCGGGTATAACTCGCGGGGCAGCTCTTGAGGTCTAGCACGCCGTAGGTAAAGAGAATGCCGAACAGGGTGGCGAGCGCGGAACTGAACGGAAAGCTCAGCTGTTGCCACCACAGGGCTTGGGGCCATAGCCACTGGAAGGCAAAGCCCAGCTGAATGAACTGATAGAGGCTGAAACTGCCGACAAACAGGCTGTACCAGAGGTAGTTGCGGTCGCGGGTGATGACGAAGATAGACAGATTGTAGATCAGCATCACCAGCAGGGCCCCGAAGAACAGGCCCTGCAGCAGTAACATCGACTGTTCGTGGCGGTTGAAGCTGGCCGCGGTCATCAGGCTGGCGCTGAGGTTGGCTGAACCTTCGGTCTGCATGCGCAGGAACAGTTCGCGCTGCTCGCCGGCGGCCAGGTGCAGGGGCAGGACGAACTGGCGGTGCTCGATCCAGCGCTGCGGGAAGGGGCGCTGATCGCCTGCCTGGTACACCCGCTCGCCATCCAGGCCGTACGCATCCAGGTAGTCCAGCAACGGGTTGCCGATCAGCAGTACCCAGTCCATGGCCTGTGTTTCGGGGTTGTGCAGCCTAAGGCGCAGCCAGTAGGCCTGGCCGCCATAACCGAAGCTGGCGTCGCGCCTGGCGACCGCCTGCCAGGCCGAGTCGGGCAGGTTGCGCACGGCGGCTATCTGCGTCTGACCCTCGGGGTCCTGCCATACGTGCATAAAGGGGCCCGGTAGCACGGGCTGTTCGCTCGCCGGCAAGGACAGCAGAGCCGTGTGGCCCGTCAGGGGGAGTAGCAGCAGTAGGCACAGACGTAACAGGGCGATCAAATGCAAGTTACTCGCTGTGGTAGGAGCAGGTTGTTCGGCAAGGACGTATTATGCTGCTCCCTTATGCCTTGCCGATAGCTTAGTGTCAGTGTTCGCGCAGGCCAATGCCCTGAGTCAAGTTAATAGACAGTTGATCGCAAACGCTGGCCGGCTGCTCTTGTGGGGCTCGCGAACGGCCTGAGTGCGCTGTTTTTACCTGGTCAGCCCATGGGCTGGCGCAATCCGCGCCTTGAGCGCAAACATGGAGCCATAGCCATGAGTTGGGATCTCGCCAACCCGTTTGTTATCGATATCGAAGTCGTGGCCGAGGACATCGACGGTCTCGGCCATGCCAACAATGCGGTCTATGTCAGCTGGCTGGAGCGCTGCGCCTGGCGGCATTCGCAATACCTGGGGCTGGACCTGGCCGAGTATCGGCGTCTCGATCGGGCCATGGCGGTGCTGCGCCATGAGATCGACTACCTGGCCAGTGCCTATGAAGACCAGACGCTGCAGATGGCCACCTGGATCGTCGAGTCCGACCAGCGCCTGAAGATGGATCGGCGCTTTCAACTGCTGCGTCCGGAGGATGGCGTCACCCTGCTGCGGGCCAAGACCACCTTTGTCTGCATCGAGCTGTCCAGTGGCAAGCCCAAGCGTATGCCGGCGGAGTTTGTGGAGGGGTACGGGCAGGCCCTGCAGCCGCCGTTTCCGCTGGAGCTGTAACGGCCGGGCTCACTCCAGCTGCGGGGCGAGGAACAGGGCGTCGTTATCGAACATAAGCTGGTAATGCCGGGTTTCGCCGGGTTCGAGCAGCACCGACTGGCCGCTGGCCAGGCCGCCCGCATCGCAGTTGTCGGTGGGCAGCAGCTCGGCCCTGAGATAGAGGGTGCCGGGCGCGACCTCCAGCTTGGTGGATTCGCCGGCCGGTAGTTGCGCCACCTGCTTTTCCTCCAGCAGTAACTCCACGTTGCAGTTTGCGGGCACCTTGGCGTCACGGCTGATAATCAGCTGGGCAGGCTTTTTTGGGCGCGCCTGCGCCTCGCTTTCGGTCGGTTCGGCGGCATGGCTCAGGCCGATGCCGAGGAAGAGGCTACTAAGCAGTATCAGGTGGCGCATCATGTTCTCCAGGGTGTTTGGTTCTCTTCGAAGTGGACTCCCTGAGCGTTGCGGTGTTCCATCCGGTTTGTCCGCAGTCGTTGTCCGCGCGGTTCATTCCGGGCGATGCGCCGCGTACACTAGCGCTCGCCCAAGGCTTCGGCCAGTTAGGCCCCATTAAGCGCAGGCTCCCCGAGGGCCGCGTTTTCCTGAGAGTTGATTTATGCAAATCGCCCTGGCCCCGATGGAGGGGTTGGTCGACGAGATCCTTCGCGATGTGCTGACCCGGATGGGCGGCATCGACTGGTGTGTGACCGAGTTTATCCGCGTGACCGAGCGGGTATTGCCGGCCAGCACCTATGAAAAACTCGCTCCCGAGCTGTTCAGTGGCGCGCAGACGGCTGCTGGTACGCCGCTGCGGGTGCAGTTTCTCGGCTCCGACCCGGTTTGCCTGGCCGATAATGCGGCGTTCGCCTGCACCCTGGGGGCCCCGGTGATCGACCTGAATTTCGGCTGCCCGGCCAAGACGGTGAACAAGTCCCGGGGCGGTGCGGTGCTGCTCAAGGAGCCGGAGCTGCTGCATGCCATCGTTCGCGAGGTGCGTCGCACGGTCCCCGCGCATATTCCGGTAACGGCGAAGATGCGCCTGGGTTTCGAGCACAAGGACGATGCCCTGGAATGCGCCCAGGCCCTGGCCGAAGGCGGCGCGGCGCAGATTGTGGTGCACGCGCGGACCAAGGTCGAGGGCTACAAGCCGCCAGCGCACTGGGAGTGGGTGGCGCGGGTGCAGGAAGCGGTCAAGGTGCCGGTGTTCGCCAATGGCGAGATATGGACCCTGGATGACTGGCGGCGCTGCCGTGAGGTCAGCGGGGTCGAAGACATCATGCTCGGCCGCGGCCTGGTGGCGCGCCCGGACCTGGCTCGGCAGATTGCCGCCGCCAGGGCCGGGCAGGCAGTTGTCGTCGTGGGCTGGGCCGAACTGCAACCCCTGCTTGCTGATTTCTGGCTGCAGGCGCGGCGCAAGATTTCCCCGCGCTATGCGCCGGGGCGGCTCAAGCAATGGTTGGCGATGCTGACCCGCAGCTACCCGGAGGCCACCGAGCTGTTCAACCTGCTGCGCCGCGAGAACGACTGCTTGCGTATCGATGCCTTGCTTGGCATCGAAGTCCCGTCGATAGAGCGGTTGAGTACAGGCTAGCAATCGATCCTGTGGCTATCCACAGGGCCTGCCATATCGTAGGGCGGAGATGCCGAAGGCTTGTCCGCCGGCTGGGTGGCCGCGAATAGGGCATGCTCGGCAAATTTATCGCGGGCATGGCCCGCTCCTACGTTCTGCGAGACTGCGTCGGAACACAGGATCTACATCGAATCGACCTGGTGCATAAGCTGAATACTCAGCGCCCGCCGCTGACATCCAGCAGCGCCCCGCTGGTATAGGACGCCTGCTCGCTGGCCAGCCAGAGGATCGCTTCGGCCACTTCCTCAGCCAGGCCGCCACGGCCCATGGGCACGCTCTGGCTGACCCGGGCGACCCGCGCCGGTTCGCCGCCGCTGGCGTGGATCTCGGTGTCGATCACCCCGGGGCGTACTGCGTTGACCCTGATCCCTTCGGTGGCGACTTCCTTGGCCAGGCCCAGGGTCATGCTGTCGATCGCGCCTTTGGCGGCGGCATAGTCGATATATTCGCCCGGCGCACCGAGGCGGGCGGCCACCGATGACAGGTTGACGATGCTGCCACCCTGCCCGCCGTGGGCGCTGGACATGCGCTTGATCGCCTCGCGGGCGCAAAGAAAGCTGCCGAATACATTGGTGGCGAACACCCGCTGCCAGCGCGCCAGGTCCATCTTCTCCAGGCGCATCTGCGTCTCCAGCATGCCGGCGTTGTTGACCAGTACGTCGAGGCGACCAAAGTGCCGGTCGAGGCGAGCGAACAGCTGCATCACCTGGCCTTCATCGGCTACATCGGCCTGCACGGCGATGGCCTGGCCGCCCGCCTGGGTGATCTCGGTCACCAGGGCATCCGCAGCGGCCTGTTGCTGGTGATAGTTGAGGCACAGGGCATAACCCCGAGCGGCGGCGAGCCTGGCAGTGGCTGCGCCTATGCCGCGGCTGGCACCGGTAATCAGCATGACCTTGTTCATTGCCGCACTCCCTGTAAGAAAATTTTGCAGAGGCTTGAAATCTACCTGAGTAGCCACATTTTTAGTCATGCGGGATGCCGAAGTCGGGTTCCGCAATTAACTACTCGCTGAATTTCAGGAGATTTAACTATGAGCACTGCATTTTCCATGACCCCGCTGTTCCGTCAGTCCGTTGGCTTCGACCGTTTCAATGACCTGTTCGAGTCGGCCATGCGCAACGAGGCGGGCAGCAGCTATCCACCCTACAACGTCGAGAAGTATGCCGACGATCAATACCGCATCGTGGTCGCCGCCGCAGGCTTTCAGGAAGAAGACCTGGAGCTGCAGGTCGAGCGCGGGGTGCTGACGGTTAGCGGCGGCAAGCGCGACACCAGTGCCGAGAATGTCACCTACCTGTACCAGGGCATTGCCCAGCGCGCGTTCAAGCTGTCGTTCCGCCTGGCCGATCATATCGAGGTCAAAGCTGCCAATCTGGTCAACGGCCTGCTGAATATCGATCTGGTGCGCATCGTCCCGGAGGAGGCCAAGGCCAAGCGCATTCCCATCAGTGCGGAGCGCACCGTATTGCAGCGCTAACAATCCGTCGTTAAGTGGATAAACAAGGGCACCTAGGGTGCCCTTGTTGTTTTCGTCAGGCCGGGCTGGCTGTTTTCCTCCAGCAGGCTGCGGAACTGCGCCAGAGGCACCGGTCTGCTGAACAGATAACCCTGGTAGTGGTGGCAACCCTGCTGCTGGAGGAAGTCCAGCTGATCGCGCTGTTCGACCCCCTCAGCAATCATCGCCAGGCCCAGGCTGCGGGCCATGGCGACGATGGCGCGGATGATTTCCGCATCGTTGACGTCGAGGGTGGCGTCGCGCACGAACGACTGGTCGATCTTCAGCACGTCCACCGGCAGGCGCTTGAGGTAGGTCAGCGAGCTGTAGCCGGTGCCGAAGTCGTCCATGGCGAAGCTGACGCCGACGCGTTTGAGGCGATTCATTTTGGCGATGGTGTCGTCGATATTCTGGATCACGATGCCTTCGGTGATCTCCAGCTTGAGCATGCCGGCGGGCAGCTTGCTGGCGGCCAGGCTGCTTTCCACGCGCTCGACGAAATCGTTCTGGCGGAACTGCCGGGGGCTGATATTCACGCACAGGCTGAACTGGCTGGCGTCGACCAGGCCGTCCTTGAGCAGCTGGGCGCTGGCGTGGCAGGCTTCGGCCAGGACCCAGCCACCGACTTCGAGAATCAGCCCGCTTTCTTCCAGCACATGGATAAACAGGGCCGGCGACTGTGCCCCGAGGGTCGGGTGACACCAACGCAGCAAGGCTTCGGCTCCGATGATCTGGTTGTTGCGGGCGTCGACCTGGGGCTGGAAATGCAGCTCGAACTCGCCGCGGGCCAGGGCCAGGCGCAGGTCGTTCTCCAGGCGCAGGCGTTCGCTGGCAGCCTTCTGCATGGTGTTGCGAAACAGCTGGATGCAGTTGCGCCCCGAATCCTTGGCGCGGTACAGGGCAATATCGGCGCGCTTAAGCAGGTCGGCCGGAGTGTCGCCGTGGTCGGGAATCAGGGCGATGCCGATGCTGGGGGTGACCTGCAGTCTGTGGCCATCCAGCAGCATGGGTTCGGCCAGCAATTGACGCAGTTTCTCCGCCACCCCGCGGACCTGGCGTACCACGGTCGAGCGCTTGCCTTCGAGGCCGGAGAGCAGCACCACGAACTCGTCGCCGCCCAGGCGCGCTACCGTGTCTTCCTGGCGGACGCTGGCTTCCAGGCGGGCGGTGACCAGCTTGAGTACTGCGTCGCCGACCGGGTGGCCGAGGGAGTCGTTGATGTGCTTGAAGTGATCCAGATCGAGAAACAGCAGAGCGCCGCGCAGTTCATGACGCTTGAGCAGGGCGATCTGCTGGGTCAGGCGGTCGAGCAGCAGGGCGCGATTGGGCAGGTTGGTCAGCGAGTCGTGGTAGGCCAGGTGCTGCACCTGGGCCTGGGCATGCTTGAGTTCGCTGATATCGCGGGCGGTTAGCAGCAGGCAGGGGGTGGCGTTCAGTTCGATCGGCTCGACCGAGACTTCGACCAGTTTGACCGTGCCGTCGCGGTGCCGACCATGCATTTCCATATGGTAGACGTGGCCGTCCTGCAGAAGCCGTTGCACCATCTGCACCCGCTCCTGCGGATCGGCCCAGACGCTGAGTTCGCTGGTGCTGCGGCCGATAACTTCTTCGGCCTGGTAGCCGGTCAGGCGGCTGAAGCCCAGGTTGACCTCGATATAGCGGCCCGTATCGCGCTCGGTGATGGTGATGGCGTCGGGGCTGGAGTGGAAGGCCTTGGCGAACTTCTCCTGGCTGCCCTTGAGCGCGGCTTCGGCCTGCTGGCGCGCGCTGATATCGCGAAACGAGGTGAGAATGCAGGCCTGGCTGCCGATTTCGATCGGGCGGGTCGAGACCACGCAGGTGAGCTTGCGGCCTTGCCGGTCGAGAAAGTCGGCGACCTCGTTATCCAGCTTCTGCTGCTGGTAGAACTTTACGAAGAGTGCGGCGCGCACCTCGACATCGGCCCAGAAATTGAGCTCCAGCATGGTGCGCCCGACCACTTGCTCGGGTTGCCAGCCGAACACCTGGGTGAAACTGGGGTTGATTTCCAGTACGCGGCCGTCGGGTATCGTGGTCAGGGCGATGGGGTCGGGGCTGGCCTGGAACAGGGTGGCGAACTTTTCCTCGGAGGCGGCCAGGCGCTGCTCGCGGCGGACCCGCTCGCTGATGTCGATCAGGATGCCGGCCATGCGCTCGGGTCTGCCCCGGGCGTCGCGGTAGAGTTTGGCGGTGCTTTCCAGGTAGTGCACCTCCTGGTTGGCGTAGATGGCGCGGTAGGTCACCTGGTAGTCCTGGGCGCTGCCTTCTACCAGCTGGTTGTAGTGCTCGCGCATGGCGCGGCGGTCTTCCAGGGGGACGAAGCTGAAGAACTTGCGAAAGTCGTCATGAAAGGGTTGCTCCGCCAGGCCGTGGAGCTTCGCGGCGCGCACCGAGCCAAACAGCATATTGCTGGGGATATGCCAGTCCCAGGTACCCAGGTCGGCAGACTCAAGGGCCAGATTCAGGCGTTCCTGGCTGTCTTGCAGGGCCTGTTCCTGTCTGCGCTGTTCGCTGATGTCGCGCAGCGACAGGACCAGGCAGGTGCAACCGTCCAGCTGCATGGCACCGCCGAACAGGAGGTTGCGGCGCAGGCTGCCGTCGCGGTGGTAGAGGCTGACTTCGAGGCCGTTGAGGGCGTTGTTCTCGATGGCTTCGAGCATTCGTAAGCGATCGCCGGGGTTGGCCCAGATGCCCAGCTCCAGCGAGGTACGACCGAGGGTTTCGCTGCTGCTCCAGCCGAACTGGCGCTCGAAGCCGGCATTGACCTCGAGAAAGCGGCCCGTGGCCTTGTTGGTGATGACTACGGCGTCCGGGGTGTAATGGAAGGCTTGGGCGAATTTTTCCTCGCTGCTGCGCAGCGCCTGGTCGCGGGCCTGTTGCCCGCTGATATCGCGGATCACCCCCATGACCCGGGGCTTGCCGTCGTCGTCCTGTTGCAGGCTGCCGCTGATCTCCAGCCAGTGCAGGCTGCCGTCGGGCCAGAGAATACGGTGGCGCAGCGCGTGCGAGCTGGGTTTGCCCTGCAGGAACTGTTCGAAGACTTGCAGCACGTCGGCACGGTCTTCTTCGGGGATCAGGTCGATATAGTCGACCTGGGTCTGCAGGGGGTGTTTGGGGTCGAGGCCAAACAGCGCCTGGGCACCACGTGACCAGCTGACCCGGCCGCTTTCGATGTCCCAGTACCAGGTGCCCAGGTTGGCCCCGTTCAAGGCGCGCAGCAGGCGTGGGGCATCGTTCCAGGTGTTTTCGAATTCGGCGGGGTCCAGTGCCGGGATAAAGGGCAGTGGTGGGCGGCTGTCAGTAGGCTTGGTCACGGCCGACTCTTCCTTTGGGCAATCGGGTGGTGCAGCCGTTGTCGGGTTGACACGCTTGGCTCATGCGCGGGCCTTTTTTATCGTTTTAGGCCTCACGTTAGCTTCTTGTCTGCTGGCAGTGCAAGGCTGTCGCGCTGGCTGTCGAGCAAGCTCATAAAGGCCCGCGCCGCATTCGACAGGGTGCGCTCGGTGTGGCGGATATAGCCCAGTTGGCGTGACAACTGGATGCCCGGCAGGGGCAGGCGGGTGACTTGCTCGTCGAGCATGGTGCGCGGCAGTACGCTCCAGGCCAGACCGATGGAAACCATCATCTTGATGGTTTCCAGGTAGTTGGTGCTCATGGCGATGTTTGGCGTCAGGCCTTGGGCTTCGAACAGCCGCCGCACGATATGGTGGGTAAAGGTGTTGCCGCCGGGAAACACCGCCGGATGGTGGGCCACATCGGCCAGGCTGATCGCACTGCTGCGCGCCAGTGGGTGTTCGGGGGCGGCGACGAAATCCAGCGGGTCGTCCCAGACCGCGACCGCATGCACCGGTTCGCGGGTTTCCGGGGCCAGGGTGATTACCGCCAGTTCGGCGCGGCCATGCAGCACCTCTTCATAAGCTACTTCGGAGTCGAGAAACTGGATATCCAGTGCTACCTGCGGGTGCGCACGGGTAAAGGCGCGCAGCAACGGCGGCAGGCGGTGCAGGCCGATATGATGGCTGGTGGCGAGGGTCAGGCGACCGCTGATCTCGCCATTGAGGTTGGTCAGGGCGCGGCGCGTATCATCCAGTACATTGAGAATCTGGTAGGCCCTCGGCAGCAGGGCGCGGCCGGCCTCGGTCAGGCTGACTTCACGGCCCAGTCGGTCGAACAGGCGCACATCGAGCTGCAGTTCCAGGCTGGCGATGCGCTTGCTCACCGCCGGCTGGGTCAGGTGCAGGCGCTCGGCTGCCTCCGAGAAGCTGCCCAGTTCGGCAATGGCGATAAAGGCGTTGAGGGTGGCGAGGTCCATAACGCACTAGCTCCAAGTGGTAAGCCATAAGCTGCAAGAGGAAGGCTACGGGTCCTTGCTTGCCGCTTGAGACTTACAGACTAGCGCTATTCCTGCAAGGAATCCTTTGAATAAAAAATATGAATTTGAGTAATTCGATGGCAGCCCATAGGATTGCCCCATAAGCCAGAGGGCCATTCGCCCCAGGCATAGAAAGACGCTGATGAGGAAAACGCTGATGGCCGGCAAAACGCTCTACGACAAGCTCTGGGACATGCATGAGGTCAAGCGCCGCGACGATGGTTCGTCGCTGATCTATATCGACCGGCATATCCTCCACGAAGTGACCTCGCCCCAGGCCTTCGAAGGGCTGCGTCTGGCCGGACGCAAGCCGTGGCGCATCGACGCCAATATCGCCACCCCAGACCACAACGTGCCGACCACCAAGGCCGAGCGCCAGGGTGGCCTGGAAGCCATCGCCGATGAAGTCTCGCGCATTCAGGTGCAGACCCTGGACGAGAACTGCGACGACTTCGGCATCCTCGAGTTCAAGATGAACGACGTGCGCCAGGGCATCGTCCACGTGGTCGGCCCCGAGCAGGGCGCGACCCTGCCGGGCATGACCGTGGTCTGCGGCGACTCGCACACCTCCACCCATGGCGCATTCGGTGCGCTGGCTCACGGCATCGGCACCTCGGAAGTCGAGCATGTGCTGGCGACCCAGTGCCTGGTGGCGAAGAAGATGAAGAACATGCAGGTGCGGGTGGAAGGCAAGCTGCCCTTCGGCGTTACTGCCAAGGACATCGTGCTTGCGGTGATCGGCAAGATCGGCACCGCCGGCGGCAATGGTCATGCCCTGGAATTCGCCGGTAGCGCAATCCGCGAGCTGTCGCTGGAAGGGCGCATGACCATCTGCAACATGTCCATCGAGGCCGGTGCCCGCGTCGGCCTGGTGGCGGTGGATCAGAAGACCATCGACTATGTCGAAGGCCGTCCGTTCGCACCTAAGGGTGCCGATTGGGCCGCCGCCGTGGCGCAGTGGCAGGACCTGGTGTCGGATGCCGATGCGCATTTTGACACTGTGGTCGAACTGCGTGCCGAGGACATCAAGCCGCAGGTTAGTTGGGGCACTTCGCCGGAAATGGTTCTGGCCGTGGATCAGAACGTGCCGGACCCGGCCGCCGAAAGCGACCCGGTGAAGAAGGACTCGATCACCCGCGCCCTGAAATATATGGGCCTGAGCGCCAACCAGGCGATCACCGATATCCAGCTGGATCGGGTGTTTATCGGCTCCTGCACCAACTCGCGGATCGAGGATCTGCGCGCCGCGGCCGAGGTGGCCAAGGGCCGCAAGGTCGCCGCAACCATCAAGCAGGCCATGGTGGTGCCAGGTTCCGGTCTGGTCAAAGCCCAGGCGGAGAAGGAAGGGCTGGACCAGATCTTTATCGATGCCGGCTTCGAATGGCGTGAGCCGGGCTGCTCCATGTGTCTGGCGATGAACCCGGACAAACTCGGCAGCGGCGAGCATTGCGCCTCCACCTCCAACCGCAACTTCGAAGGCCGTCAGGGTGCTGGCGGGCGTACCCACCTGGTCAGCCCGGCCATGGCTGCCGCGGCGGCAGTGACCGGTCACTTTATCGATGTGCGCGAATTGATCCAGGCCTGAGGACTTGACCATGAAAGCTTTTACCCAACACACCGGCCTGGTCGCTCCGCTGGATCGCACCAACGTCGACACCGACCAGATCATCCCCAAGCAGTTCTTGAAGTCGATCAAGCGCACGGGCTTTGGCCCGAACCTGTTCGATGAGTGGCGCTACCTGGATGTCGGGCAGCCCAATCAGGACAATTCGCAGCGTCCGCTGAACCC
>JBFJZW010000099.1:0-13654 GCA_041621875.1 Pseudomonas sp.
GATGGCTCTCGAAGAGGAATTCGAGACCGAAATCCCGGACGAACAAGCCGAGAAGATCACCACCGTTCAGGAAGCTATCGACTACGTTACCGCGCACGCGTAAACGCAATCGTCGTTTCCCGACTCGGAAAAGCCGCACTCCCTTCTCGGGTGTGCGGCTTTTCTTTAAGCGCATTGCAAGCGTTGCAAACTAGATAAAGGAGATTGCTGTGTCGCGTAGACGCGTCGTGGTTACCGGTATGGGCATGTTGTCGCCGCTGGGTAACGATGTGCCGAGCAGTTGGCAGGGCATTTTGGCCGGGCGCAGTGGTATCGGCCTGCTCGATCATATGGACCTTTCGGCCTTTTCCACCCGTATCGGTGGCTCGGTCAAGGACTTCGATGTCGAGCAATACCTGACCGCCAAAGAGGCACGCAAACTCGATTTGTTTATTCAGTACGGTCTGGCCGCGAGCTTTCAGGCGATGCGCGATTCCGGGCTGGAAGTGACCGATGCCAATCGCGAGCGTATTGGTGTGGCCATGGGTTCGGGTATTGGCGGCCTGACCAATATCGAGAACAACTGCAAGTCGCTGATCGAGCAGGGCCCGCGGCGCATTTCGCCGTTCTTCGTGCCGGGCTCGATCATCAATATGATTTCCGGTTTCCTGTCGATCCACCTCGGCTTGCAGGGACCCAACTACGCCATCGCCACGGCTTGTACCACCGGTACCCACTGCATTGGCATGGCGGCGCGCAACATCATGTATGGCGAGGCCGATGTGATGGTGGCCGGCGGTGCCGAAATGGCCGCCTGCGGTCTGGGGCTGGGTGGCTTCGCCGCTGCACGGGCCATGTCGACCCGCAATGATGACCCGACCCGGGCCAGTCGCCCCTGGGACAAGGACCGTGATGGTTTCGTCCTGTCCGACGGTGCCGGTGCCCTGGTGCTGGAAGAGCTGGAGCATGCCAAGGCCCGTGGCGCGCATATCTATGCCGAGCTGATCGGCTTCGGCATGAGCGGTGACGCCTACCACATGACTTCGCCGCCGGACGACGGTGCCGGCGCGGCGCGCTGCATGGTCAATGCCTTGCGCGACGCCGGGCTGAATCCCGAGCAGGTGCAGTACATCAATGCCCATGGCACTTCGACTTCGGCCGGCGACAAGGCGGAAGTGGCGGCGGTGAAGTCGGTGTTCGGCGAGCACGCCTACCAGCTGGCGGTCAGCTCGACCAAGTCCATGACCGGCCATCTGCTCGGCGCTGCCGGCGCGGTGGAGGCTATTTTCAGCGTGCTGGCCATCCGCGACCAGGTCGCTCCGCCGACCATCAACCTGGACACGCCGGACGAGGGCTGCGATCTCGACTTCGTGGCGCATCAGGCCAAGGCCATGCCGATCGAGGTGGCACTGTCCAACTCCTTCGGTTTCGGCGGTACCAATGGCTCGCTGGTGTTCCGTCGGTTCGCCGACTGATGCTGAGCTGGATCGACGGCCAGCCGGCCGAGCTGCTATCCGTCCAGGATCGCGGTTTGGCCTATGGCGATGGTCTGTTTGAGACCATCGCCATTACGGCGGGCCAGCCTTCCCTGCTGGAACGTCACCTGGTGCGGTTGACTGAGGGGTGTGCGCGGCTGCATATCCCGCTCGACCTGCCGCTGCTCAGGACCGAGTTGCTGGCGTTCAGTCGGCAGCTCGGCGATGGCGTGGTCAAGCTGATCCTGACCCGGGGCGACGGCTTGCGCGGCTATGCGCCGCCACAACCGGCGCAGCCGCGGCGCCTGCTGCTGGGCAATCCCAAACCGAGTTATCCGGCCACCCATGCTGCGCAGGGGGTGCGTCTGTTTCCCTGCGCCACGCGCCTGGCCGAACAGCCTGTGCTGGCCGGCTTGAAGCACCTCAATCGTCTCGAGCAGGTGCTGGCGCGCAACGAGTGGCGCGACGCCGAGCATGCCGAAGGCCTGATGCTGGATGGGGCCGGGCGGGTAATCGAGGGGGTTTACAGCAACCTGTTTATCGTCCGGGATGGAGTGTTGATCACCGCGGACCTGTCGCGCTGCGGAGTGGCCGGGGTGATGCGCGCCGAGTTGCTGGCCCAGGCCGCGGCGCGAGGCATCGAGTGCCAGGTGCGAGAGATCGGTTACGCCGAGCTGCTGGCCGCCGACGAGGTATTTCTCTGCAACAGCCTCTACGGCGTCTGGCCGGTTCGCAGCCTGCTCACGCATGACTGGCCGCTCGGCCCGCTCACCCGTAAACTGCAGGTTATTGCCCGCGATCTACTGGACTGCTGATTCGTGATACGCAAACTTTTGCTGCTGCTGGAAGGCGCGGTGCTGTTGGCTGGCCTGCTTGTGGCGTTTATCGCCTGGCAGCAGCATACGGCCTTGCACCAGCCCCTGACGCTGGCCGACGAGTACCTGGTCGAGGTGGCGGCTGGCGCTACGCCTGGTGGGGTACTCAACCGCCTTGAGGCCGACGGCGTGCTCGACGGTGCTCTCTGGTTGCGGCTGTACTGGCGCTTCAATCTGCGCAATCAGCCGCTGCACAGTGGCGAGTATCGGCTGACGCCCGGCCTCAAGGCGTTCGATATGCTGGGCATGTGGCGGCGTGGCGAGGTGCTGCAGTACAGCCTGACGCTGGTCGAAGGCTGGAATTTCCGCCAGGTACGGGCTGCTCTGGCCCGGGAGACCCGCCTCGATCTGACCCTGAGCGACCTGAGCGATGCGCAGCTGATGGAGCGTCTCGGTCTGCCCGGGCTCAATCCGGAGGGTCGCTTCTTTCCCGATACCTACCGATTTGTCCGCGGCATGAGCGACCTCGACCTGCTCAAGCAGGCCCACGCCCGCCTGGAGCAGGTGCTGGCCGAGGAGTGGGCGCAGCGCGCCGAAGGCTTGCCGTACCGCGAGCCCTACGACGCCTTGATCATGGCCTCGATGATCGAGAAGGAGACCGGCGTACCCGAGGAGCGTGGCGAGATCGCCGGAGTCTTCGTGCGGCGACTGCGTATCGGCATGCGTCTGCAGACCGATCCCACGGTGATCTACGGCATGGGTGAGCGCTACAACGGCAGAATCACCCGTGCCGACTTGCGTGAGCCGACCGCCTATAATACCTACACCATTGACGGCATGCCGCCGACCCCCATTGCCTTGGTCGGCCGCGAGGCGATCAATGCCGCGCTCAACCCCGTCGACGGCCGCAGCCTGTATTTCGTCGCCCGTGGCGATGGCAGTCATGTGTTTTCCAACACCCTCGAGCAGCACAATCGGGCCGTGCGCGAATACCAGCTCAAGCGGCGCGCCGACTATCGCTCGAGCCCTGCCCCCGTAGCGCCCAATAATCAGTAAGGACGGTCTGTGAGCGGTTTGTTTATCACCCTGGAAGGTCCCGAAGGCGCGGGCAAGAGTACCAATCGCGATTACCTGGCCGAGCGCTTGCGTGCTCAGGGTATCGATGTGCTGCTGACCCGCGAGCCGGGCGGCACGCCCCTGGCCGAACGGATTCGCGAGTTGCTGCTTACCCCCAGCGACGACGAAGACATGGCCGCCGACACCGAGTTGCTGCTGGTCTTCGCGGCTCGCGCCCAGCACCTGGCGCGGGTTATCCGCCCGGCACTGGCGCGGGGCTGCGTGGTGCTCTGCGATCGGTTTACCGACGCCACCTATGCCTATCAAGGCGGTGGCCGCGGCTTGTCCGCTGCACGTATTGCCGCGCTGGAAGACTTTGTTCAGGGCGCGCTGCGTCCGGATCTGACCCTGATTTTCGATCTGCCGATCGAGGTGGGACTGGCGCGAGCGGCCGCCCGTGGGCGACTGGACAGGTTCGAGCAGGAGGGGCGCGAATTCTTCGATGCGGTGCGCGGTACCTACCTGCGGCGTGCCGCCGAGCAACCGCAACGCTACCGTATTCTGAATGCCGCGCAGTCGCTGAGCCAGGTGCAGCATGCCCTGGATGCCCTGTTGCCGGAATTGCTGGAGCTGCACCGTGGCTGAAGCCTATCCCTGGCAGGAGGCGCTCTGGCAACAACTGGCCGGGCGCACGCAACATGCCCACGCCTACCTGCTGCATGGGCCGGCCGGGATCGGCAAGCGTGCCCTGGCGGAACGCTTGATGGCGCGTCTGCTCTGTCAGCAGCCTGCCGGCCTGGACGCCTGTGGCCAATGCAAGTCCTGTCATCTGCTGGCCGCCGGTACCCACCCGGACAATTACATCCTTGAGCCGGAGGAGGCCGACAAGGCGATCAAGGTCGATCAGGTGCGCGAGCTGGTCGGTTTCGTGGTGCAGACCGCGCAACTGGCCGGGCGCAAGGTGGTGCTCGTCGAGCCAACCGAGTCGATGAACGTCAACGCCGCCAACGCCTTGCTCAAGAGTCTGGAAGAGCCCTCCGGCAATACCGTGCTGCTATTGATCAGTCATCAGCCCAGTCGTCTGTTGCCGACGGTGAAAAGTCGCTGCGTGCAGCAGGCCTGCCCGTTGCCCAGTGAGGCGATGAGCCTGGCATGGCTGCAGCAGGCGTTGCCGGACTGTAGCGCCGAAGAACATCGCGAGTTGCTGTTCCTGGCCGCCGGTTCGCCGCTGGCGGCGGTAAAGATGCATGAGCAGGGCGTCAGTGCCCAGCGTGCGCAGGTGGTGGAAGGGGTGAAGAAGCTGCTCAAGCAGCAGATCGCCCCCAGCCAGCTGGTCGAAAGCTGGAATGCGGTGTCCCTGCAGTTGCTGTTCGACTGGTTCAGCCAGTGGTCGCAATTGATGCTGCGCTATCAGTTGACCCGCGATGAAGAGGGGCTTGGTCATGCCGATATGCGCAAGGTGGTGCAGTACCTGGCGGACAAGACCCCGCAGGCCAAGGTGTTGAAGATGCAGGACTGGCTGCTGGCGCAGCGGCAGAAAGTCATGAGCAAGGCCAATCTCAACCGTGTCTTGCTTCTCGAAGCCTTGCTGGTGCAGTGGGCAAGCCTGCCCGGACCGGGCTAGAATCGGTCATTGAGTCATACATTCAGGAATGCCGCATGAGTCTGCCTCCTAACTTGGGCCCGCGTAACGGGATCTTGTCCTTGACCATCAAGGACAAGTCCGTGCTTTATGCCGCTTATATGCCCTTTATCAAGAATGGCGGTCTGTTTATCCCGACCAACAAGAACTACAAGCTCGGCGATGAAGTGTTCATGCTGCTCAATCTGATGGATGAGCCGGAAAAGATCCCGGTCGCCGGCAAGGTGGTCTGGATCACGCCCAAGGGTGCCCAGGGCAACCGCGCCGCGGGTGTCGGCGTGCAGTTCAATGACGGTGACAACAGCGCGCGCAACAAGATCGAAACCTACCTGGCCGGTGCTCTGACCTCGGATCGCCCGACCCATACGATGTAATAGCCGTAAGCGACAAACCACCCGCTGCAAGCTGGAAGCAACAGGCTCTGAGTTTGTGGCTTGGTGCTCGCGGCCCGAAGCTTGAGGCTCCCATGCTTATCGATTCCCACTGCCACCTCGATCGTCTCGATCTGGCCGCCCATGGCGGTTCGCTCGACGCGGCGCTGGCTGCTGCGCGGGCGCGCGGCATCGGTCATTTTCTTTGTATTGGCGTCAGCGCCGACAACGCCGCAGCGGTCAAGGGGCTGGCCGAGCGCTATGCCGACGTCGACTGCTCGGTGGGCGTGCACCCCCTGGATCTTGAGCCCGGTGCTGCGCCGGCCCTGGACTGGCTGCTGGCCGAGCTGAACCATCCGCGGGTGGTGGCGATTGGCGAAACCGGCCTGGACTACCACTATGAGCCGGAGGCGGCCGAGCTGCAGCGGCAAGCCTTCCGCCTGCATCTGCAGGCCGCTCAGGTCACCGGTAAACCGGTGATCGTACACACCCGTGAAGCCCGCGCCGATACCCTGACCCTGCTGCGCGAGGCCGCCTTGCCGCAGGCCGGTGTGCTGCATTGCTTTACCGAGGACTGGGACATGGCCAAGGCCGCTCTGGATCTTGGTTTCTATATTTCCCTGTCCGGCATCGTTACCTTCCGCAATGCCGAGGCGCTGCGCGAAGTGGCGCGTCAGGTTCCGGCCGACCGCCTGCTGGTGGAAACCGACGCGCCCTATCTGGCCCCGGTGCCGCATCGCGGCAAGCCGAACCTGCCGGAATATGTGCGCGAGGTGGCCGAGTACCTGGCGACGTTGCGCGGGGTTGGTTTCGAACAGTTTGCCGAACAGACCACCAGCAACTTCAAGCGCCTGTTTCCTCTGGCTCGGGTGGGCTAACGCAGGCCCCCTGCGCCTTACGCTGAGTTCGAGGCAAAAAAAACCCGGGCTCTGGGGGATGAGTCCGGGTTAAGACCATTAGGAGTAAATCAAGATACGCGGTCCACGGTACCTTGCCTGGCGGGGCGCTTGGGGGGTACACCGCACACCAGTACTCCCCAGTATTGGTGAAGATTGCCGATAGTCCAGGTCATTTGGCGGCATTCTTAAACGTATTTGGAATACTCGCCGCGTTCTTGAGTCCTCAAGTTGTTGCCAGTTGGTGCAGCAGCTGCAGGGTTTCCTCTATGACCTGGTCCTGCGTATAGAAATGTGGCGACAGGCGTATGCCCGCTCCACGCTGGGCACAGATCACCTGTTCATCTCTCAGTTGCTGGTACAGAGCCTGATTACTCCAGCCATCGAGGCTAAAAGTAAGGATGCCGGCGCGTCGCAGCGGATTCAGCGGGCTGTGCAGGTTGCAGCCGGGAATCGCTTGCAGGCCGCCCTGCAGCCATTGCATACGCTCCTGTAGGGCGGCTTCGACCTGAGGCATGCCGACCTCTTCCAGCAGTGACAGGCTGGCCTCCAGAGCTATGGTGCCGAGCATATTCGGGCTGCCGCACTCGAAGCGTCTGGCGCTGCGTGCCGCTTGCCAGTCCGTGCGCTGGTAGTCGCCGGGGTGTTCGAGCATGTGCCAGCCGTATTCGTGCAGTTTGAGCTGTTCGCGCAGGTCGCGGCGACAATAGAACACGCCCAGCCCTTCCGGGCCGAGCAGCCACTTGTGGCCGTCGGCCATGGCAAAGGCGCACTGGCTGCTCTGTACGTCGAAGGGCAGGGCACCGAGCTGCTGGATTGCGTCGACGCAGAACAGCACGCCGCGCTCCTGGCAGCCCTGGCCCAGGCACTGCAGCTCCAGACGCAGGCCACTGGCGTATTGCACCGCGCTGACCGACAGCAGTCGGGTGCGCGGGCCGCAGGCGGCGAGCAGAGCATCTTCAGGGGCGTGGCCCTTGAGGCTGACCTGTACCACCTCAACGCCAAAATGACTGAGGGCCTCCCACACCACGCGGTTGGAGGGGAACTCCTCGTTGCTGATCACAATCTGGTCGCCGGCTCGCCAGTCCAGGCCGAAGGCGACAAAGGACAGCGCCTCCGAGGTGCTCTTGACTAGGGCGATATCGCTGCAAGAAGGGGCGTTGAGCAGGCGTTGCAGGCGTTCGCGCAGGCGTTGCTCGGTTTTCAGCCAGTCTGGATAGTCACGGGCCCCGCTCTGGGCGTTTTCCCGGGCAAAGCGAGTGATGGCCTCGGCCGCCCGTTGTGGCCAGGGTGAAACGGCTGCGTGGTTGAGGTAACGCAGGCCGGGAAGTTGCGGAAACTCGTCATGAACAGCGTACATGGTCGGATGATCCGTGCAATTTGCCGTTAGTTAGGCATAATACCCGCCTTCGATTTTCGACCCTCTAGTCCCTTTATGCATAAAGAACCCCGTAAGGTCCGTGAGTTTCGCCGCCGCGAACAGGAAATTCTCGATATAGCGCTGAAGCTCTTCCTCGAACAGGGCGAAGACAGCGTGACCGTGGAGATGATTGCCGACGCCGTTGGTATTGGCAAAGGCACCATCTACAAGCACTTCAAGTCCAAGGCGGAGATCTACCTGCGCCTGATGCTCGACTACGAGCGCGACCTGAACGAGCTGTTGCACTCGGCCGATATCGACCGCGACAAGGAAGCCCTGTCGCGTGCCTACTTCGAGTTCCGCATGCGTGACCCGCAGCGCTACCGCCTGTTCGATCGTCTGGAAGAAAAGGTGGTCAAGGGCAATCAGGTGCCGGAGATGGTCGAGGAGTTGCACAAGATCCGCGCCTCCAACTTCGAACGCCTGACCCAGCTGATCAAGGGCCGCATCGCCGAAGGTAAGCTGGAAGACGTGCCGCCGTACTTCCACTACTGCGCAGCCTGGGCCCTGGTGCATGGCGCGGTGGCGCTGTACCACTCGCCGTTCTGGAGCAATGTGCTGGAAGATCAGGAAGGCTTCTTCCAGTTTCTGATGGATATCGGCGTGCGTATGGGCAACAAGCGCAAGCGCGACGGCGACGTCCCGCTTAGCTGAGGTATTCAGCTGTTCGATAACGAATCTGCTGTGCTGGCGGCGACCCTATACTCGGCGCTCACCTTCGCTGGAGTCTTGCATGATCGTTGATCGCCAGGGCAGACGCTTTCGCAACCTGCGCATCAGCCTAACGGCTGCCTGCAACTATGCCTGCACCTACTGCGTGCCCGACGGCAAGCGCCTGGTGGCGGCGCAGGATGAGCTGTCGGCCGAAGCCATGCTGCGCGGCGTGGCCTATCTGATTGAGGCGGCTGGTATTGAACGGCTGCGCATCACCGGTGGCGAGCCGCTGGTCAGTCCCAAGCTGGACAGCTTTTTGCGTGGCGTCAGCCAGCTCGGTCTGGCCGATATCAGCCTGACCAGCAATGGCCAACTGCTGGCGCGCAAGCTGCCGCTGCTGCTGGAGTGCGGCATGCGCCGGTTGAATATCTCCCTGGATACCCTGGATGCCGAGGCGTTCCGTTCGATTGCCCGCGGCGGCGATCTGGCGACTGTACTCGATGGCCTGCAGCAAGCGCGGGCGGCGGGCATGCAGATCAAGATCAATATGGTGCCGTTGCGTGGGCAGAACCTCGATCAGGTGTTGCCGCTGCTGGACTACTGTCTGGACAACGGCTTTGAACTGCGTTTTATCGAACTGATGCGCATGGGCCATCTGGCTCGCGATGGCAACGGCTTTCTGCGCCAGTTTGTCGGCATGCCGGAGCTGTTGAGCATGATTGGCGAACACCATGCCTATACCCAGGCCTCCGCACCGCTGGATGCCACGGCGCTGCGCTATGAAATCCCCGGGCAGGGCTTTTTCGGCGTAATCGCCAACGAGAGCGTGCCGTTCTGCCGCACCTGCTCGCGCCTGCGCCTGTCCTCCACTGGCTGGCTGCATGGCTGTCTGTCGTCGAGCAACCGTCACTATGTCGGCGACCTGCTCGACAAGCCGCGCCACCAGGCCCTGCCGGCCCTGCAAGGGCTGCTGGTCAAGGCTCTAGGCGACAAGCAGGATGTGGCGTTCTCCGGCGGCGCGACTGTGATGAAGATTATTGGTGGCTAAGACCGCCGCCTGCCTTGAGTGAAGAGCATGCAAGATTTCCCCATCAGCTATATCGAGCCGGTGTTTCGTCCGCCCAGTGAAGCCCATTCGCTGATCCTGCCGGTGACCAATGGCTGCTCCTGGAATCACTGTACCTTCTGTGAGATGTACTCCCAGGAGCAGAAGAAATTCCGCGCCCGAGATGAAGCCCAGGTGCTCGAAGAGATTCGCCTGACCGGCGAGCGGATGATCGTGCAGCGGGTGTTTCTCGCTGACGGCGATGCTCTGGTGCTGCCAACGCGGCGTCTGTTGAACATCTTGCAGGCGATTCGTACCCACATGCCCGAGGTGCAGCGGGTCTCCAGCTATTGCCTGCCGCGTAATCTGCGCAAGAAGTCAGTGGATGAGCTCAAGGAGCTGGCCGACGCCGGCCTGCGTATGGCCTATGTCGGTTGCGAGTCCGGTGATGACGAGGTGTTGGCGCGGGTCAACAAGGGCGAGACCTATGAGTCCAGCCTGAGCGCGCTGGACAAACTTGGGCAGGCCGGTATCACTCGTTCGGTGATGATCCTCAATGGCCTGGGCGGCACGCTGCTAAGCGAACAGCACGCCGATAATTCGGCGCGGCTGATGAATGAGGCGCAGCCGGAATTCCTCTCGACCCTGGTGGTGAGCTTTCCCCAGGGCGAGGCGCGTTTTCGCGAAGGCTTCACCGACTTCCAGGCGCTCGGCCAGCATGAGCTGTTCGTCGAAGTCGAACGCCTGCTGCAAGGGCTGGAGCTGCGCGATACGGTGTTTCGCAGCGACCATGCCTCCAATTATCTGGTGCTCAAGGGTACTCTCGGTGCAGATAAGCAGCGCCTGCTGGCTCAGGTACGTCAGGCCATCGAACAGCCGCAGCAGGCCCGCTTGCGCCAGGAGTGGCAGCGCGGCTTGTGATGTCGTCGCGCTGGCGTGAAATCTGCATCTGGGCCCTATCCGCCGGTTTTCCGTCACCGGCCGCTGGAGAAACCTGATGCGTAGTCTGTTGCTGATAATGGGTGTGCTGCTGCTTGGCGGCTGTATGAAGGCCAGCGATCTGGCCGATGGCGCTATCTATCAATTGCGCGATGTCGGTGTGCTCGATCACAGCCAGATGCGCCGGGCCAGCCCTTGGCGTTTGCAGGCCGACTCTTTCATCTATATCGCCCAGGGTCATTTTGCCCCGCCGGGCGGTGCCAATACGCGGCCCAATGTGGTGGCCGAGGAAGCCTTCAAGGGCTTTGTCGAGTATTTCCCCATGGTTCGCCGTGCCCGCGGGCCATTAGGTCTGGAAGAAGCCCTGGAGCAGGCTCGCGCGGCGGGCGCGCATTATCTGCTCTATAACCGTTTTGCCTATGCCGATGACCGCATCGGTACGGTGGAGGAGTGGGAGGATCAGGAGGCGCTGGACCGTCTGGGCACCGATCGCGGGGTGATTCAGTTGATGCTGATCGAGACCAATACCCGTTATATGGTCGATACGGCGCGTATTCGTAGCCGCGGTGGCTTGCTGACGCTTTATGATGCCAAGCCGGAAGAGCTGATCGGTCCCGCGCTGCGGGACTATGCACGGCGGTTACTGGGTTTGAGCGATTGAGGAAGGCTGATGAGTGATACGGGCAAGGCCGGCGATCTGCTGGCACAGATTCCCAAAGCAGAGGGCAAGGGTTTGCCGCCAGTGCACCTGTGGCATCCCGAATTCTGCGGCGACATCGACATGCGCATCGCCCGCGACGGCACCTGGTTCTATATGGGCACGCCGATCGGGCGCAAGCCCATGGTCAAGCTGTTCTCCACCATCATCCGTCGCGATGGCGATAAATATGTGTTGGTGACCCCGGTGGAGATGGTCGGCATCCAGGTCGATGACGCACCCTTTGTGGCGGTCGCCTTGCAGGTGGAGGGCGAGGATGAGGCGCAGGTGCTGCGCTTTATCACCAATGTCGAGGACGAGGTCGTGGCAGGTTCCGAGCACCCGATCCGGGTCGAGCTGGACGCCCAGACCGAGGAGCCCGCGCCCTATGTGCATGTGCGCAGCAATCTCGAGGCGCTGATCCACCGCAATGTGTTCTATCAACTGGTTGAGCTGGCGGTGGTGCGGGAAATCGATGGCAAGAACTGGTTGGGTGTGTGGAGCGGCGGGCAGTTTTTCCCTATTGGCCCCGAGCCTGCGTAGCGCACTTTGCAGGCAAAGAAAAAGGCTCCCGAGGGAGCCTTTTTTGCTTCTTACATATTGGGGTAGTTAGGCCCGCCTGTACCTTCAGGGGCCACCCAGTTGATGTTCTGGGCTGGGTCCTTGATGTCACAGGTTTTGCAGTGCACGCAGTTTTGCGCGTTGATCTGGAACTTCTTCTCGCCGTCTTCCTGGGTGACCACTTCGTATACGCCGGCCGGGCAGTAGCGCTGCGCCGGTTCGTCGTACATCGGCAGGTTCTTGCCCAGCGGAATGCTCGGATCGGTGAGCTTGAGGTGGCAGGGTTGGTCCTCTTCATGGTTGGTGTTGGAGAGGAATACCGAGCTGAGCTTGTCGAAGCTGAGCTTGCCGTCGGGTTTCGGGTAGCTGATTTTCTGCGCGTCTGCAGCCAGCTTCAGGCAGGCGTAATCCGGCTTGGTGTCGTGCAGGGTGAAGGGGATCTTGCCGCCGAAGATGTTCTGGTCCAGCCAGTTGAAGCCGCCGCCGACCAGTGGGCCGAACTTGTGCAACGCCGGGCCGAAGTTGCGGCTGCGGAACAGCTCGTCGTACAACCAGCTGGCCTTGAATGCATCGACGTAGCCGGTCAGCTGGTCGCCGCCTTCCTTGCCTGCAAACAGCGCGTCAGCCACGGCCTCGGCGGCGAGCATGCCGGATTTCATGGCGGTGTGGCTGCCCTTGATCTTGGCGAAGTTCAGGGTGCCCAGGTCGCAGCCGATCAGCGCGCCGCCGTTGAAGACCATCTTCGGCAGCGAATTGAGGCCGCCCTTGCAGATGGCGCGAGCGCCGTAGGCGACGCGCTTGCCGCCTTCCAGGTACTGGGCAATCACCGGGTGATGCTTGTAACGCTGGAACTCATCGAACGGCGACAGGTGCGGGTTGCTGTACGACAGGTCGACGATCTGACCGACTACCACCTGGTTGTTTTCCAGGTGATAGAGGAAGGAACCGCCGGTGTTTTCGCTGGCGACGATATCCAGCGGCCAGCCGGCGGTGTGCACCACCAGGCCCTGCTCATGCTTGGCTGGATCGACGTCCCAGATTTCCTTGATGCCAATGCCGTAGTGCTGAGCGTCGGCTTCGGAGTCGAGGTCGAATTTCTTGATCAGTTGCTTGCCGATATGGCCGCGGCAGCCTTCGGCGAACAGGGTGTACTTGGCGCGCAGTTCCATGCCCGGGGTGTAGTAACCCTCTTTCGGGTTGCCTTCACGGTCGACACCCAGGTCGCCGGTGAGGATGCCGTAGACCGAACCCTTGTCGTCGATCAGGGCTTCCTGGGCAGCGAAGCCCGGGTAGATTTCCACGCCGAGGTTTTCTGCCTGCTGGGCCAGCCAGCGGCACAGGTTGCCCAGGGAAATAATGTAGTTGCCATGGTTGTGCATGGTCTTGGGTACGAAGAAGTCCGGAACCTTGGTGGCCTTCTCGGCATTGCTGAGCACGTAGATGTCATCGCGCTTGACCGGCGTGTTCAGCGGCGCGCCGAGTTCTTTCCAGTCGGGGAACAGCTCGTTCAGTGCACGCGGCTCGAACACCGCACCGGACAGAATGTGTGCGCCGACTTCGGAGCCTTTTTCGACCACGCAGACGCTGATTTCTTTGCCGGCTTCGGCGGCTTTCTGCTTCAGTCGGCAGGCGGCGGACAAACCAGCAGGGCCGGCGCCGACGATGACGACGTCGAATTCCATAAATTCGCGTTCCACAGGCTATCTCCTACTCAGGGCACTCTAATTTTATTTGGCGATCAAGCTCGTTCCGTGAGCGATGCTGGCGCATTATATCCAGACCCTTCGGATGGGCCAATACAAACGTTTGTTTGAATTTTCTGTAGGGCTGTTAGAATCTTACTACATCGCAGACGATTGGCCGGTCCATTGTATTGACCAGCTCAGGTCGTGCGGTCAAGATACGGGCGGTTTTGTGTCCGCCGTTATTGGTTGACTCCCGGTTCCGGCCGGTTAGCAGTTCCCGCCATGTTCGCTTCTGGCGACATTCTTATTCACCGGAGAGTAACGAGGAATCCATGAAGGTTCTTGTAGCTGTCAAACGAGTGGTCGACTACAACGTCAAGGTTCGCGTCAAGGCGGACAACAGCGGCGTTGATCTTGCC
>JBFJZW010000100.1:0-13585 GCA_041621875.1 Pseudomonas sp.
ATCCCGAACTCAGTAGTGAAACGATGCATCGCCGATGGTAGTGTGGGGTTTCCCCATGTGAGAGTAGGTCATCGTCAAGCACCTACACCAAAACCCCCGATCAGGAAACTGGTCGGGGGTTTTACTTTGGCCGCGAGAAAACTTGATGCGCAGAGGCAAGCCTTTGATAGGCAGCTGATACAGCGCGTGGCTATGATACCCAGCGTATTCTTATCAGAGTTTTGTGCATGCCCGATCAGGCACCCGCTGAGTCACTTTCCGAGCTTGAGCTGAAGCAGCTGATTGCCTGCCATGAATGCGATTTGCTGATGCGCAAGCCGCCTGCCGGTCAGGGCGAGCGCGTGGAATGCCCGCGCTGTGGCTACGAGCTGTACACCCATCGTCCGCAGGTGGTGCGCCGCAGTATGGCGTTGGTGATCGCCGCCTTGCTGCTGTACGTGCCGGCCAATTTTCTGCCGATCATGCAGCTCAATCTGCTTGGGCAGGCAAGTGATGACACCGTGTGGAGCGGCGTCCTGGGGTTGTATAACAGCGGCATGCAGGGCATCGCCGTGGTGGTGTTTCTTTGCAGCATGGCGGTGCCCCTGCTCAAGTTGCTCTGTCAGTTCGCTGTACTGCTGAGCATTCGCCTGGATATTGGGCGCAGCTATGGTTTGCTGCTCTACCGCATCTATCACCACCTGCGCGACTGGGGCATGCTCGAGGTCTATCTGATGGGCATTCTGGTGGCGCTGGTCAAGCTGGCCGACCTGGCCGAAATAGCCCTGGGCCTTGGCCTGTTGTGTTTTATTGCTTTGCTATTGGTGCAGGTGTGGCTGGAAGTGACCATGTCGCCGCATCAGATCTGGGAAGCCTTGTCCGGGGAGGATGGACATGCGGGCGATTGATGCCGGTGTGCTGATTTGTCATGAGTGCCATCAACTCAACCCGCTCTCGAGCGAGGCGGGTAAGCAGTTCTGCTGCCGCTGCGGGGGGCAGTTGCACGCACGGCGGCCGAATAGTCTGGCGCGTACCTGGGCCTTGCTGCTAACGGCGGCGATTCTATATATCCCGGCTAATCTGCTGCCTATCATGACGGTCAACTCCCTCGGCAAGGGGCAGTCCGACACCATCATGTCGGGTGTTATCGAATTGGTGAACTACGGCATGTTGCCGATTGCCGCGGTGGTCTTTATCGCCAGTATTCTGGTACCCACCTTCAAGCTGGTGGGCATCACACTTCTGCTGTATTCGGTGCAACGTCATCAGCCGATGTCGGCGCGCCAGCGCATTCTGATGTACCGCTTTATCGAATGGATCGGGCGCTGGTCGATGCTGGATATTTTTGTCATCGCCATTCTGGTGGCGGTGGTCAACTTCGGTAGCCTGGCGAGTATCGAGCCCGGTATGGGTGCCGTCGCCTTTGCCAGTGTGGTGATCCTGACCATGCTGGCTGCTTTGACCTTTGACCCTCGTTTGATTTGGGATAACACGGACTCGGATGACGACCATGAATGATTTGCCGATGGCCAAGGCGCGCCCTGCTTCGAATTGGTCGGCTATATGGATATTGCCACTGATTGCCTTGCTGATTGGCGGCTGGCTGGGCTGGCGTGCCTACAGCACGGCGGGTATCGAGATTCAAGTGGTGTTTCAGAGTGGCGAGGGCATCCAGGCCGGCAAGACCGAGGTCATCTACAAAGGCATGCCGATCGGCAAGGTGGTGGCTCTGGCCCTGGATCGCGGCCCCGATAGTCGTGGGGTAATCGCGACCCTGGAGATGGATAAGGATGTCGAGCCGCATCTGCTCACTGGCACGCGTTTCTGGCTGGTCAAGCCGAGTGTCAGCCTGGCCGGTATCACCGGGCTGGAGACCCTGGTGTCGGGCAACTACATTACCGCGAGCCCGGGCGAGGGCGAGCCGACCCGCGAATTTACCGCCCTCAGTGAGGCCCCGCCGCTGGCGGACACCGCGCCGGGGCTGCACCTGACCCTGAAGGCCGAGCGTCTGGGCTCGCTGGGCAGGGACAGTCCGGTGTTCTACAAGCAGATCCAGGTGGGCCGGGTGAAAAGCTACGCTTTGGCCGAGGATCAGAGCGTGGTCGAGGTGAAACTGTTTATCGAGCCGGCCTACGCCAGCCTGGTGCGCAAACATACGCGTTTCTGGAACGCCAGCGGTATCAGCATCGACGCCGATCTGTCGGGCTTCAAGCTCCGCAGCGAGTCCTTGGCCAGCATCGTGGCGGGCGGCATCGCGTTTGCCACCCCGGAGCATCGTATCGACAGCCCGCCGACGGATCCGAGCCTGCCGTTCCGGCTCTATGAGGATTTTGAAGCGGCCCAGGCCGGTATCCGGGTGATGGTCAAGCTGAGCGACTTCGAGGGCTTGCAGGCGGGGCGTACGCCGGTGCTATACAACGGCATCCAGGCCGGTACCTTGAAGACCCTGAAAGTCAACGATAGCCTCACTGGGGCCACCGCCGAGCTGACCCTTGACCCACGCACCGAGGAGTACCTGGTCGAAGGTACCGAGTTCTGGGTGGTCAAACCCTCGATCTCGTTGGCCGGGATTACCGGCCTGGAGGCGCTGGTCAAGGGCAATTACATCGCCGTGCGCCCGGGAGAAAAGGGCAGCGCCGCCAAGCGTGAGTTCGAGGCGCGACCCAAGGCCCCGCCGCTGAACCTGGACGCGCCTGGCCTGCATCTGGTGCTGTTCAGCGATCAGCGCGGTTCGCTGGAACTGGGCAGCCCGATTCTCTATCGCCAGGTGCAGGTCGGTTCGGTACAGAGTGTGCAGCTCTCGCGCAACGATAAGCAGGTGGTATTCGGTGTGCACATCGCGCCGGAATACGCGCACCTGGTCAATAGCAGCACCCGATTCTGGAATGCCAGCGGGATTACCCTCAAGGGCGGTTTGTCCGGTGTCGAGGTCAAGAGCGAGTCGCTGCAGACCCTGCTTTCTGGTGGTATCGCCTTTGATACCCCTAACTTGCAGGCCCCCAAGGGCGGCAAGCGGGTGCAACGCTTCAGCCTCTATCCGAACCAGGACAGCGCGTTGCAGAAAGGCCTCGCGCTGACCATTCGGGTCGAGCGGGGCGATGGCCTGAGTCCGGGTACGGCGATTCGCTACAAGGGCCTGGATGTGGGTAAGGTCGAAAGCATTGAGCTGACCGACGATCTGCAGGCGGTGATCCTGCGTGCCCGTATTACCCAGGCTGCTGCGCAGATCGCCCGTGCCGGCAGCCGCTTCTGGGTGGTCAAGCCCGAGGTCAGTCTGACCCGCGCGGCCAACCTAGAGACCCTGGTCACCGGCCAGTATCTGGAAGTGCAGCCGGCGAGCAGGCCGGGGCCGACCCAGTTGGTCTTTACGGCCAGCGACTTGCCGCCCAGTGCCGCAGAGAGTGCCACTGAGCAAGGTTTGCACCTGGTGCTGAGTGCGGCGCGACGGGGTTCGATCAAGCCCGGGGTGGCGGTCAGTTATCGGGAGATTCCGGTGGGCAAGGTGACCGATTTCGAGCTGGGGCCGACCTCGGATCGAGTGCTGATCCATGTGCTGATCGAGCCGCGTTATGCGCCGCTGGTACGCAGCGGCAGTCGTTTCTGGAATGCCAGCGGCATCGGCGTGGATGCCGGGCTGTTCAGCGGGGTGAAGGTGCGTACCGAGTCGCTGGAGGCCTTGCTGGAAGGCGGAATCGCCTTCGCATCGCCGGATAACCCGCAGATGGGCGGACCGGCGCAGCCTGGGCAGACCTTTGCCCTGCACGACGAGGTCAACGAAGAGTGGCTACGCTGGGCACCGAAGATAGCGCTGGAGAAATAACCGACAAGGGCCGCAATTGCGGCCCTTGTGGTTTGGGATGTCCTGCCTGGCATTCGCTTGGTGGGTTACGCGGCGCGGCAAGATCTTCGTCGTTTGCATAAGTGCGCGTAGCGCCGCTAACCCACCCTACGCCTTAGGCTGGCTCGGTTGCTGCAGTTGTGGTTTCAGCCTTGCTCTTGGCGCTGTCGCGGCGCTGGATATATTTCCAATCCGCTTCGTCGATATAGATGCCATTTGGCCCGCTGCCACCTTCCAGGTCGATGGCCACATGGGCCGAGACCTGCGGCTTGACCGAGGCGAGGATCGGTACGAAGCCGAGCTGCAGGCTGGTTTCGATCAGCGCCTGCTGGTTCTTCTCGTCGATATCCGCGGCTTCGTCCAGGTAGTAAGGCAAACGCACCTTGCCGGCCTGGTCACGGTCCATCAGGTGCAGCAACAGGTACATATTGGTCAGTGCCTTGATGGTCATGGTGGTGCCGTTGGAGGCGGCACCGTCGATATCGGTGTGAATCACCGGCTGGCCGTGCACCTTGGTGATTTCGAAGGCCAGTTCAAACAGGTCCTTCAAACCCAGCTGGTTATGGTTGGCCGCCACCAGGCGCGACAGGTAGTCCTTGGCTTCCTCGTTCTTGCTGTCCTGCTCGCTGCTCTGCTGCAGGTCGAACACCGAGAGGGTTTCGCCTTGTTCGTACTGGCCGGCGCTGTGAATGATCTGGTCGATATGCTTGAGCGCGTCTTTATTGGGTGCCAGCACGATGCGGAAGCTCTCCAGGTTGGACACCTGGCGCTTGTTGATCTCGCGGTTGAACAGCGCCAGCTGGTGTTCCAGGTTGTCGTAGTCGCTGCGGATATTGCGCAGGGTGCGGGCGATATCGGTAACCGCGGCGCGGCGCGCCTTGGCCAGAGTGATGGCTTCATCCTGGCGGTGGGCGTAGGCGTTGACCAGCAGGTGCAGGCGGCGCTCGACGTCGTCTTCGCTGTCGAACTTGGCCACGCCCTTGAGGCGCACCTGGGCGTAGAGTGCCTCGATCTGCCCGTCGATGCGTTGCAGACCCTGCCAGGCGTCCTGGTAGTCGTTGAGCAGCGGCAGCAGGTTGTCCAGGCTGTCATCCACCGGGTCGGTAAAGGGCGTGCCGAAGGGCAGGTTGGCCGGCAGCAGCTGGCGACGGCGCAGGGCGTCTTCCAGGGTGCGTTCCTTGGCTTCCAGGTCGGCGAGCTGACGGCCCACCAGTTGCAGCTTGGCGGACAGCTGCTGCACGCGCTCGGTGAAGGCATCCGAGGCGCGTTTGAGTTCGTCCTGGGCGGCTTCCAGTTGGGCCAGTTGCTCAAGTTTCTGTGGTTCTTCAACCGCCAGGGTCTGGCTCTTGCGGAAGTCTTCCAGGGCTTTCTGCGCATCCAGCACGGCCTGGTAGAACTGCTCGGCCTGAGCCTTGCTGGCGGAGCGGTCGGCGGCTACGGTCTGCTGGGTTTTCAGCTGCTTGTATTCGCGATCGAGGCGGTCTTTCTGGTCGCGCAGGGCGGCGCGGTCGGCCAGGGCCTGGAGGGCCGGAGGTTCGATATGCGAAAGGTCGATGGACAGACCAGGCACTTCGAAATGCTCGCCCTTGAAACCGTCGAGAATGGCTTCCAGGGATTTGACCCAGGCATCGCCCTCGGCCACCTGAATGCCTTTCTCACCCAGCGGCAGGCTGAACAGCTGGCCATTGAACAGGCGCATCAGGCGGTCGACATCTTGCTGGCTGAATTCTTCGCGCAGGCGTGAGTAGCTGTTGTTGTCGGCGTGTTCGAGCTGCTGCTTGACCGACTTCAGGCGCTTTTCCAGGTCGCGCAGGCGCTCATCCAGATCCTCTGCAGAGAACTGCCGTGACTGCGCCAGGGCACCGGCCAGTTCGTCATGGGCATCCTTGGCGGCCAGCAGTTGTTCTTCCAGCACCTTGGCGTCATCGACCAGGGCGAAACGGTTCTTCAGCACCGACAGCTCGCCGAGCCAGCGCTGGATCTCGCTGATTTCGCGTTCCATACGCATCAGCTCCTGGGTGCCGCCGCGTTGTTCCTGCTGTAGGCCGTCCTGCTCGCCACGGTAGTGTTCGGCCTGGATCACCAGTTCCTCGCGGCGTGCGCCGGCGTAGTCCTGCCAGGTACCGAGCAGCGAGTCGAGCAGCGGCGAGAGGCGATGCAGCTTGCCGCGCAGTTGTTCGCGCTGGGCCACGCCGGCGGCCAGGGCTTCGATCAGGGGGCCGGCGGTGACCAGGGCCTGGTAGTCCTGCTCCATGCGCCGCACATCACGGAAGGCTTCTTCGGTGGCGGCGATATAGTCGACGCTGCCCGAGCGCAGGCTGTGCTCGAAGGCATCGAGGAACAGCTGCTTAAGCTTGGCGGCGGTGATCTCCCTCATATGCAGCAGGTTGATAAACAGCGCGCGGAAGGTCTTCAGGCTCTGCTCACTGGTCGAGCGTAGCGGGATCAGGGTCAGGTCCAGCGGAATCGAGGTGTGGCCGCCAACCAGCAGACGGCGCAGCTCCTCGGGCTTCAGTTCGTAGGCCTTGATGCCGTCGCGTTCCAGCGCGTTGAACAGCTCGCGCTGACGCAGGCAGGTGCCGTTCTTCTGGTAGTGCTCCAGGTCCAGGGTGCCCTGGTAGGCGAAGAACTGGTGGCCGAAGCCTCCGCCCGGGCCGCGCCCGGCTACGCCGATTACGTGTGGGCCGTGGGGCAGCATGACTTCGACGAGGATATAGCTGGTGTCGCTGGCGAAGTAGAACTTGCGCGACTGCTCGAGGCTGTACTTGCCGAAGCTCATATCTGACATGCGCGCCAGAATCGGGAACTGCAGGGCGTTGATCGAGGCGGATTTACCCAGGTTGTTGGCCCCGTACACCGACAGCGGGTTTTCCAGGGGGAACAGGCCGAGGCTGTAACCGGCGGTATTCAGTAGGGCGAAGCGGCGGATGCCGTAGCGTTCCTGGCTCATGCGAGGGTCTCCTGGGCGTCACGTTCTTCGGCCATGGCGCGGGCCAGGGCGTCTTCTTCGGATTCGTCGGTATCGTCTTCAGCGAGACTGATGATCTCGTCTTCGGCCTCTTCATCCAGCAGCACCGGCGTCGGCAGCGGCAGGCTGCTGTGCAGGGTGGCGGCCAGGTCGCGATCCTGTTGCACGGAGAGGCAGACATCGAGGAAGCGATGCATCGGCGCGAGAAAGCGGTAGATGCCGTTGTCTTCGCTGGCAAAACCCAGCTGGGTCAGGCGGCGCATGACTTTCTCTTCCAGCTCATCCTGGGTGGTGACTTCGGCCTGGAGAAACAGGTCACGGTACTTCTCCAGCAGCGCCGGCAGTTCGTCGCGGCCGAGGCTGCCGCCATCGAGTACGGCCAGCGGGTCGCGGCCCTGGTCGGCGAGATGCTCGACCAGAATAAAGGTGAACAGCGCCAGGCGCTGGGCGGTCTTGTTGACCTGGGCACCCATCTGCTCGGGGACGAAATAGTAGAAGCCGCGGCTGTCGCAGGTCAGCTCATAGCCCAGAGCCTTGAACAGGCCGCGGTACTGGTCCTGCTGGCCGGCCAGCTGGGTGTAGAGCTCCGGGTTGCTGCGGCTGATGTGGTAGCCCTTGAACAGCTCGCGGAAGATCGGGGCGAGCTGGGTCAGTTCTTTCAGGTCGATATTCATAGGGTGGTCCCGGCCGGCTTGATCAGGGCAAAGGAGCTCAGGCTGACCTGATGCTCGCGGGTGAGGTAGTCGCGGCGCTCGAGGCGCTCGCGCTGGAAACGGCCATCGCGGGACAGGCGCGAGAACCAGTAGAGCAATTCGTCGGTAGCGCCTTCGGGCTCCTGCTCCAGCAGCCAGACCATCAGGTCCGGCAGCGGCAACGCCTGTTCGCAGCGCTCGATCATCTCCCGCGCCGTGCGTGGCGCGCGGGGCGCTTCGCCCTTGCGGCTGCTGTGGGCCTTGGGGAACTGCGCCGGCTTGGGCTCGAAACGGGCCAGGGCGTAGACATAGGCCTCGACCTGGGAGGCAGTGCCGAGAAAGGTGCTCTGCGGACGACTGAACAGCGGTAGGGACGCCTGCGGTACCGCATCCAGACCCTTCTTGCGGATCGCCGCCAGTGCCAGTGCCGCACCACGGGTCACGGCGTTATGCCGGCGTGCTTCCTCGCGCAGCGGCAGCAGCAGTTCGCGGGCACGGCGCAGGGTCAGCTGGGCGGTGGTCTGCATTTCCAGGATACGCGCGTGGGTGCGCAGCAGCAGGTCGTCGTCGACCAGCTGGCCGAGGCGTTGCTGCTCGCCGAGCAGGCGCAGCAGCACATGTTCGACGCGGTACACGCCCTGCTCGAAGGCACCGTCGGCGGCGACCAGCTGGATCATCGGCTCGACGTACTCGTCCCAGGTGGCCAGCACCTCGGCGTAGCGCTGACGCAGGGGAATCTGCCGGTCGCTGGTCTTGGCCCGTTCGGCCACGGCGACCAGGGCCTGTTCGTCGTTGGCCAGCTTCTTCAAGACGTCGCGCACGCGCATATCCAGCAGGCGCAGCTGGCGCGCCAGATCGGCGGCGTCGCGCACCTCGAAGGCGTCCTTGATATAGCCGGCCAGGCGCTCCAGATGGCGCAGGTAGGCTTCGATTTCCAGGCACAGGCCCAGGCGGTGTTCGCGGCGCAGGTAGGCGAGGAAGTCGTGGATCTGCGCATTCAGCTCGAAGCGATTGGGGCTCTTGGCCACCGGCACCAGGATATCCAGGCGGATCCACTGGTCGAGCAGGGCGGTGACATCGGTTGGCGTGCCTTCGGGCAGCTGGGCGGCAAGCTGCTTGCGCAGCTCCACCAGGCTCAGGGTGCCGGCATCGAAGCGCTCGCACAGCGGCTCCAGCAACGTCCAGTGTTCGGCAAGGGCGCGCAGTACGCGCTTGGGATCAATCATCGGGGCATCCGCTCCGCGGGCATTTTGCAAAAACGCCGATTGTACTGCATGGTGCGGGCTAGGCTTGAGTGTCAGTCATCGTCTGTCGCCTTGCCACGTTCCCTGTAACCGTCGGTGTGACGATGGGTAACAGGCCAGAGCTGGCCGCAAGACGATTTCCCCGGGTTTTCTCGACTATGGGTCGGCCCGCTCTGTACGTGGGCTTTTTATAGTGGCTATCAAGGGCTGGTGTCCGCTGGACGCCGCCGCCATAAGAATAAGGAACTCGTCATGCGTCCGACCTGCCATCCGCTCAAGTCCGTACTGACCCTGCTCTGCGGCAGCCTGTTCGTCTGCGCGGCCCAGGCCGAACTGAGGCCCATGGCGGACAGCGAACTGGCCGAGATCACCGGCCAGGCACTGGTGACCCTCGACGGCCTGACCTACGGCGGTTTCGAGTACACCCGGGTCAACCTGGGAGCCGAGATCGACCTGCTGACCAATATCGACGAACTGCGCCTGGGTAACTATTCGCGCAACCAGCCGAACACCGTGTCCAATCAGCCTGCGGATATCCGCATCGATAATTTCGCCCTGGGCCGCGTGGATAACGCCAACTCCAGCAGTGCCACCGTGGTGCCGTTTCAGGTGCGTGATCCCTACCTGGAGTTTGCCTTCAAGGTCAACGGCCAGGGTATTCGCGAGGTAGCGGGCATCCGCCTGGGATTCGGCCGCGCCCGGGGCGACCTGTCCGGCGATATTCACTCGCTGACCGGCAATATGCAGGGCCTGGTCACCGGGTCGGCGTCGACCGCCCGTGAGTTCTATATGCAGCAGAACAATCTCAACGCCTTTACCTGCACCTTCAATTTCAACTGCCTGGCGCTCAGTCTGGCCGGCAACTCCGAGATTTTCAGCGATATCCAGCTGGTCAAGAACGGCACCGGTGAAACCACGATCAACGGTCAACCGATCAACCGGGCGACCCATATCGGCGTGCCCAAGGGCGCGTCCTTCCATACCGACAACGCTCTGCTCGAGCCCCTGCTGCCGGCGATTGCCAGCAACAACGGCGACTGTACCGCCTCGGGCCTGCCCGCCTGCTTCCCCCTGCTCAACTACAAGAGCATTTTCGTCGGCGACCGCACCCAGGCCAATCTCGACATCGGCGGTGCACGGGGCGTGTTCTTTTCCCTGCAGAACCAGAACGTACCCTGGCAGGATCTGGCCTCGGCGAATAACAAGTTCGTCGCCACCCAGGCCGGGGCCTTTGCCAACTTCGCCAAGTCGGGCGAGGGCGCGAACGCCCTCTATCCCTTTGTCGTATCGCTGTACGAGGCCCTCAACGGTGCCGCGCGCGTACCGACCTGTGTCGGCGGCCTGGCCAAGGGCTGCTGATCATGAACAGCCATCTGTGGGGAGCGCTGTTTGCCTTGCTGGCTCTGCCGGGGCTGAGCACGGCTATGGAGGCCCTGGACGATCACGAATTGGGCGAAGTCAGCGGGGCCGGGGTCGGCTTCTTTCTGGACAACTTCTACTACGACCAGGGCAGTGCCAGCGCCCAGGTGAGCGGGCTCAAGGATAGCCAGGGCAATGCCCTGACCGTCGACCTTGAACGGGCCTATATCAAGGGCGACGGCAGCCAGCGCGGGGCGCTGGACAGCCCGGCGCAAGTGGGGACGCCGCTACACCCCTTTACCCTGAAAGTGGTCAGTGGGGCTGCCGCGCCGACCCTGCCGAGCGGCACCCAGGCCCTGCAGCTGACCACGCCGACCTGGGACGATCCGCTCAACAATACCCGCCAGTACGGTCTGTGGTCCTACTATCAGGGTTGCCTGTACGGCGAGGCCGGCTGCACCGATCCGACCCTGGCCCAGGCGGCCATCGGCAGCGAACTGGGGGCCCTGGAGGCGACCCGCAATGCGCTTCTGGCGCGTTATCAAAGCGTCGGCTTTCTGACCCTGAAGAGCGGCATCGATCAGGACATGCTGCTGGTCGAGCAGCGCCGGGCCCAGGTCGCCACGGAAACCGCCGATGTTCAGGGTGCCTACAGCACCATGCAAACCCGTTATGCCGCGGCTCCGGCAACCGCCGACCTGTTCTTTTCGAAGCCGGCATTCGGTGAGAAATACGGCTGCGCCTGCATCAACTCGGCGGCGAACGCCTATAACGCCTCGGTCGATAGCTATCAGACCCAGCTCGATGAGCTGGCTGCCGCGCAGAAAGCCCTGGGCGAGGCCTGGAATACCCAGCGTCACGGCTACAGCCTTAACCAGCGGGCCACCGATTTCGACGAGTTCTCCGGCCTGTGCGGGGTGCCCACCGCCGAGGCACCGACCTGTGTGGTCGGGCGTATCCAGAAGACCAAGGACAACCGCACCTCGGTGGTCCTGGTGGCGACCACCCTGCAGAACGGCGGTACCCGCTTCAAGGGCCTGGATGTCGGCATCGAGGCCACCTTCAACCTGCCCAGTACCGCCTACAGCATGGATGGCAACGGCAATATCATCAAAGGTGCCACCACCACCCGCAGCGATTTCTTTTCCATCCACCTGGAGGGCTTTACCCTCAACGGGGCCTACCTCAACCTGTGGGGCGACAGCACCGGTCTGCAGGGCGAGGCCAGCCTGCAGATGTATGCCGACAAGCTGGTCATCGGCGGCTGCCGCGTCTGCACCGATGCCAATCGCGCCGTGGCCAAGAACCTGTATTTCGATATCAACCTCGGCCAGGCCAGCCTGCAGCCGCTTAACCTGTCGGTGCTGGCCGGCGGCGAGCTGCGCCTGTCCCTGCCCAGCGTCACCTGGAACAACCACCAGGCCTTCTACCAGCAGGTGCCGAAGAGCAATGTCAGCATCGGTAACCTGAACCTGGGCGGTGTCGATCTGGGCTCGCAAGTCGTGCGCGGTATGCGCGTGGATTATCTGGATATGCGCACCGTGAACCTGCCGCGATGAGGAGAGCCAGCATGCGCAACACCTACCTAGGGTTTGTCCTGCTATTGATGGCGGGGCCTGTGCTGGCCGAGTTGCGACCGTTGGCCGAGGATGAGTTGCAGGGGATAAGCGGGCAGGCGGGGCTGAGTATCAGCGCCAGCCTGAGCTTTGCCGCCAATCCCGCGCAGACCCGTTGCCCGGGTGGTTGCGGCACGCGGGTGGCGATCCAGCCGGCCAACAGCAGCGGTTTTATCGTGCTGGACAATATCCAGGGCACCTTCAGCTTCGAGGGGATGAGTTTCGATATCGTCACCATCGACAGCGGTTACGACGGTGATGGCGCGGCCTTCAATGCTTCGGCCATGCGCCTGGGGCTGACCGATGCGAGCTTCGACAATGCCCGCTTTACCCTGGCCGGCTCCAATAGCGCCACGTCCGGTGGTGCGGGTTTCCAGCAGACCGACCTGCTGACCTACCAGACCAACGGCGATGTGCGCCTGCAGGGCAACCTGTACATCTTCGCCGCGCCCTGATCGGCTCTGCGCCGAGGCCGGCGGCGCAGAGCCCCTGCCAGCTGGCAGTCCCGGTCAACTGCCGCGCTATCTGACTGTTAACCGCCTGTCATCGTTGTGCCATGGTTGCCGGCCATCCTGGCAGGCATACTGTCGACGGGCCTGTTGCCGCGATACTCGACCTGCTGTGCGATAAAGCGTCACCAGCGGTCGTCTGATCGACGAAATATCCCCACGGCTCTTTCGATATGCGTCGGTTATCGGCACAATTCGCCTCCACTTTTTTGGGGAGGGGGTCGGCTCTGCCGATTTCCTGCCGGCCGACCTTGCACAGCACTCGGGGCATAGACACGCAGATGATCAAGACGCCGTACTACCTCATCGACAAGCAGAAGCTCTTGGTTAATCTGCAGAAGATCGCCTATGTCCGCGAGCACTCCGGGGCCAAGGCCCTGCTGGCGCTCAAGTGCTTCGCCACCTGGTCGGTGTTCGACCTGATGCAGCAGTATATGGACGGCACCACCTCCTCGTCGCTGTACGAGCTCAAGCTCGGTCGGCAGAAATTCGCCGGCGAGACCCACGCCTACAGCGTGGCCTGGGCCGACGACGAGATCGAGGAGATGCTCGCCAACTGCGACAAGATCATCTTCAACTCCATCGGCCAGCTCGAGCGCTTCGCCGAGGTGTCGGCCGACAAGGCGCGCGGTCTGCGCGTCAACCCGCAGGTGAGCAGCTCCGATTACCTGCTGGCCGACCCGGCGCGCCCATTCAGCCGCCTCGGCGAGTGGGACCCGGAAAAGATCGCTGCGGTGATGGATAAGATCTCCGGCTTTATGTTCCACAACAACTGCGAGAACGCCAGCTTCGAGCTGTTCGACCAGATGCTCAGCACCATCGAGGAACGCTTCGGTCATCTGCTCGAGCAGGTCGAGTGGGTCAGCCTCGGCGGCGGCATTCACTTCACCGGCGATGACTATCCGCTGGATCAATTCTGCGCACGGCTCAAGGCCTTCTCCGAGAAATACGGCGTACAGGTCTATCTGGAGCCCGGCGAGGCAGCGATCACCCTGAGTTCCTCCCTGGAAGTCACGGTGCTCGACACCCTGTACAACGGCAAGCATCTGGCCGTGGTCGACAGCTCCATCGAGGCGCATATGCTCGACCTGTTGATCTACCGGCTCAACGCCAAGATGGAACCCTGCAACGGCGAGTACAGCTATATGGTGTGCGGCAAGTCGTGCCTGGCAGGCGACATCTTCGGCGAGTACCAATTCGATCGTCCGCTGGCCATCGGCGATCGTCTGTCGTTTATCGACGCAGCGGGTTACACCATGGTCAAGAAGAACTGGTTTAACGGCCTGAAAATGCCGTCCATCGTGGTGAAACAACTCGACGGTAGTGTTGAGGTGGTTCGCGAATTTGCTTTTGACGATTACTTGTCCAGCCTGTCCTGAG
>JBFJZW010000101.1:0-13405 GCA_041621875.1 Pseudomonas sp.
AAACCCTGGGACGACGAGCAACTGCGTAACACTGTCGCACAGGCGTTCAAAGAGCACAGTCTCAACACACCAAGCGAAGATGATCACGCTGGCGAGGGCCAGACAGATACTGTTTTGGCCCACGTGGAGCAGAGACCCCATGACTAGTCGCAAGCACAAGCGGTGAGAGCCAGACTTGATGGGCAGCGGTGCCCTGATGGCAGCGATGAAGGCCTGATGCCCGTTTTACCACTCTTGCCGCCCTCCTGCAGGCGCGCCGAAGCCGGAAATATTCACCAACGGATTTGCTCGCGGCAGTGTAGTGAGCAACAGCTCCTGGAGCTGTCCTTGACACTATAAGCGCTGGGCTTGGGCCGGCATCGCCGGCCCAAGTCACAAGCGAGAGCGCTAATGCCTACCCTCACTTTTAAACTGTTGAAGAACCGCTGCCATCGTCAATTGTGCCCATGCATCGATGATATCGGTCAGCTCAAAGTGCTTGAAATACTCTCGCTAGCGCACTCAAGGAAAAGTTTCTGCGCACCATCCAGATATAGCTGCTTAGACCGCTACAGGTGCGGCCTCACCTCGCCAGCTAAGCAGGCTGTGTGCAAGTAGCGCCAGAAGAATGATGCTGCCACCCAGCAAGACCTGGGCGCTAGGGGCCTCGTCGAGCAGCCACCAGACCCACAAGGGTCCCAGCACCACTTCCAATAGCAGTAACAAGCCAACTTCGGTGGCGCTGATCCAACGCGGACCGAGCTGAATCAGCATAAACGCCAGTGGCAGCAGCACGCCGGCCATCAGTGCCAGCACCGACCACTGCTGCACGGTAAAATCCGGGGTGCCACCAAAGATAAACCCCAGCAGCGACACTAGCAGCGCACCGGGGATTAATGCCGGGCTCATGTCCACCGCCGGCTGGCTACGTGCCAGAGTGAAGTTGCCGGCCAGCAACGTGGCAGCCACCAGCGCCAACAGATTGCCACCCAGGCTGCTGCCCGGTGACTCATCGACGACGATCAACAACACACCACCCAGACACAACAGAATCGCCAGCAGCGTCCGCAGGGCCAGGCGCTCGCCCAGCCAAATCCAGGCCAAGGCGGCAGCGATGAGCGGCGACAGACTGAAGATCAGCAACGTACTGGCCGCCCCGGCCAAACCCATGGCATGGACGAAACACAGAGTACTGAAGCAGTAGCAAAGCGCGCAGCCGACTCCGGTCCAACCGCAGCGGTGAAATGCCCCAGACAGCCCGCTGCGATAGCGCCAGGTCAACAGCAGGCCGAGACCGAACGCCATCAGCAGACCACGCCAGGCCAGGATCTGCATGGCATCGCCGGCCAACCAGCGCAGTACCAGGGCATCTGGCGATATCACCAGCATCCCCAGAGCAGTGAGCAACAAGCCCTTCTGTCTATCCTGCACTTTTGGCTTCCTTATATGACTGGCAATTGATGGCTATCGCTGCGCTCAAACACATCCGGCAAGAGCCTGTTGCCTCAACGTTCGGGGCCACGTGCCGTGCAGGTCGCCTTCAGATCCGCCCACAACTGTCGACCAGTAAACTGCCAAAGCCCTGCGGGCGATGCACGCAACCGGCCAGTTGCAAAGCGTGCCAGAACAGCGCCTGGTTACTTGAAATAACCGGAAGGCCGAGGCGTTTTTCCAGTGCGTCGAGCAGGCCCAGGGTACGCAGGTTGGTGCAAGCGAGAAATAACGCATCGACCCGTTGCCCGGCGAGCAACTCCAGCGCTGCGGCCTCAATCGCCGCAGCAGGGATACGTGGGATCTCGGCGTCTTCCAGTACGGCAAAGGTGCCGAAGGCCACCACCTCGTGACCAGCCTGCTGTAGCCCCTGGCAGAGTGGATAGTTGACCTCGCCGATATAGGGTGTAAGCACGGCAATACGCCGTGCATCAAGGCCCCGCAAAGCGGCCTTGACCGCACTCCAGGGATTGCTGACCGGAACCCCTGGATGGGCCTGGTTGAGCAAGCGCGTCACCTCCTGTTCGCCTATCAGCATGCTCCCGGAAGTGCAGCCGAAGGCCAGCACGTCCAGCGGCAAACCAGGCACCAAGAGCTCACTGGACTGGGCAAGAGTCTGAGCCAGCCCGCGCAACCCTTCGGCAGTCACGGTGGGGCTACAAGGGGTGCGGGTGCTGTATAGCTCGACCCGCTCACCGAGCAACTGACGCCACTCGTTTTCCAGGGTGAAATCACTGGCAAGCTGCACCAGGCCCAAGCGCACATGTCCGTCATCAGCAGCACGCTGAAAGGGGAAGACCCGTTGTAGCTTCTGGAAATCGGCGAAAGAAGCGCTCATCTCAGGCCCCCTCGAGCAGACGTGCCGCATAGTTGGCAATCGCGGTGTCCTGCACCCCAGTGCCGGTCAGATCGCACACACTGATCTGCTCAGCACTGCTGCGCAGGGTGCAACCCTGCGCAATCAGGCTACCCAGTTCGAACACCTCACGCTGCAGGGCCGGCGCGTGGTGCAGCTCGCCGAGGGCCTGTGACTGGCTGAGGCGGTCGACCACCAGCAGGTCGGCGCTGGCCAGGATAGTCGGTTCAAGCTCGTTCTTATGGGGGTTGTCAGAGCCCATGGCGGTAACGTGGATACCTTTAGGAAGGTCACTCCAGCGCAATACTGGCTCGCGAGCCGGAGTGGTGGTGACCACGATGTCGGCATGGGCACAGGCGCTCGCGGCGCTGGTGTGCACGGTCACCGGCAAGCCGTGATGGGCCCGGATACGAGTAGCATAGAGTTCGGCTTTGATTCGATCACGCGCGTGCACATGCACCTCGCGGATGTCGCGCACCAGGCACAAGGCGGCCACCTGCAGCTCTGCCTGCAGGCCTGCTCCGATCACCGCAACGCTGCGTGCATCGGTGCGCGAAAGATGCTTGGCGGCGATGGCACCGGCCAGCGCGGTACGGATGTCGGTCAGGTAGCCCTCGTCGAACAAGACCGCTTCAACCAGCCCGGTCTTCGCCGAGAACAGCAGCATCAGGCCATTAAGGCTAGGCAGGCCGAGCGAGGGATTGTCGAAGAAGCCCGGGCTGATTTTTATTGCGAAACGCGGCCAGCCGCGGATATGCGCGGTCTTCACATCGACCTCGCCGTTACTCTCGGCGATGTTCATGCTGAGGATCGGCGGCATCTCCACCTCGCCACGGCCGAGTGCGGCGAAACCGGCCTCGACCGCCTCCAGGGCGGCCTGATCGAGTTTGACCCGCTCGGCGATCTGCTTGCGCTTATAGATGTGCATAAGGATGCTCTCCGGCCAGGCGACTCGCCTCGGTAAAGGTTTCATTTGACAGGTTCTGGCCGCTGACCACGAAGGCCACGCGACGTCCAGACAGATCCAGGTGATGCTGTTCGACGGCGGCGACACCGACGGCGGCCGCCCCCTCCACCAACATCTTCTCCTCGTGCAGGAAGTGCAGCATGGCGCGGGCGATCTGCGTCTCATCAACCTTGTAGCCGCGATCCATGTAACGCTGGGTCATGGCGAAGGTCCAGGCGTTGTCCAAGCCAATACCGCCACCCAAACTGTCGGCCAGCGACGCCACCTCGGGGACCTGCACCGGATGGCCAGCAGCCAGGCTCTCAAGCATCGCCGCGCCTTCGCGCATACTCACGCCGACCAGCTCGACTGCCGGATTGATGCTCTTCAGCGCCAGGCCCAGACCGGCTATCAGGCCGCCGCCGGACAGGCCGGCAAACACCAGGTCGATATCTGGCTGCTCCTCCATGATCTCCAGGCCACAGGTGCCCTGGCCAGCAATCACCAGCGGATGGTCGAACGGCGAGATATAGGCCAGGCCTTGCTCATCGCGCAGACGGTGTGCCTCGGTGTCGGCGTCATCCTGACAGTTGCCATGGATCACCAGCTCGGCACCGCTGGCGCGCAACGCCTCGACCTTGTTGTTGGGTACCAGACGCGAAATACACACGGTGACCGGAATACCCAGGTGCTGCCCGGCATAGGCCAGGGCGCGACCGAAGTTACCGGTGGACATGGTCACCACGCCACGCGCCCGCTGCGCCGGATCGAGGCCGAGCAACGCATTAGTGGCACCACGCAGCTTGAAGGCACCGGTCGGCTGCAGGTTGTCCAGTTTCAGCCACGCCTCGCAGTTCCAGCGCCGCGACAACGATTCGGAGCGCACCATCGGTGATCGCAAGGCCAACCCGGCGATACGTTGGCGCGCTAGATAGATATCGTGCAGGGTCAGTTCTTGTTGCATGCCAATCCCCAGAAAACCACCGATAACCAAAGCGGCTGGCTACTCTTATGAGCCCAGCCGCATGAGAGGGTTGCCTTATTTCGCCTGCCAGGCACCACTGCTGATCAGCTTGTCGGTCACCTTGTTCACCGCTCGCTCGGCGCGAGCCACGATGTCGTCAATTTCGTCACGAGTGACCACCAGCGGCGGGGCAAAGCCGAGGATGTCGCCGTGTGGCATAGCGCGGGCGATCAGACCCTCCTCCAGGCAGGCAGCGGAAATCTGCGGGCCGACCTTGAGGTTCGGGTCGAAATGCTGGCGCTTGCTGCGGTCACTGGAGAACTCCAGAGCCGCGAGCAGGCCGATGCCGCGCGTTTCGCCGACCAACGGGTGGTCAGCAAAAGTGGCCTGCATGCGCTGTTGCAGGTAGGCACCTGTGTCACGGGCGTTGCCGGTGAGGTTCTCGCGCTCGATGATGTCCAGATTGGCAATGGCCGAGGCGATGCCCATCGGGTGGCCAGAGTAGGTGTAGCCGTGACCGATGGCACCGTAGGTATCCGTGCCCTGCTCCAGCACCTGCCACACACGTTCGCCAACGATCACCCCGGACAGCGGCTGGTAGGCCGAAGTCAGGCCCTTGGCCACGGTGATCAAATCCGGCTTCATCTCGTAATATTGCGAGCCGAAATCGACGCCCAGGCGACCAAAGCCGCAGACGACCTCGTCAGCGATCAACAGGATGTCGTACTTGTCCAGCACCTTACGGATCTCCGCCCAGTAGCCCTGCGGTGGCGGCACGATGCCGCCGGTGCCGAGAACCGGCTCGCCGATCATCGCCGCCACAGTGTCCGGGCCTTCGGCGAGGATCATCTCTTCCAGCTTCTGCGCGCAGTAACGGGAGAACTCCAGCTCGCTCATGGCGTCGTCGGGACGACGGTAGTAGACAGGTGCCACTGTGTGTTTGATGCGCTCCAGTGGCAGGTCGAAGTGGGCGTGAAACACCGGCAGACCGGTCATCGAACCGGACGCGATGCTCGAGCCGTGGTAGCCGCGGTCGCGGGAGATGACCTTCTTCTTCTCCTTACGGCCGAGGATGTTGTTGTAGTACCAGACCAGCTTGAGCTGGGTCTCGTTGGCGTCCGAGCCGGACATGCCGTAGTAGACTTTGCTCATGCCCTGACCGGCGAGCTTGACGATACGCTCGGACAGGGTGGCCATGCCCTCGGTGGTATGGCCGACATAGGTGTGGTAGTAGGCCAGCTGCTTGGCCTGCTCGTAGATCGCCTCGGCCATCTCAGTGCGGCCGTAGCCAATGTTCACGCAGTACAGGCCAGCGAAGCCATCGATGAACTGATTGCCCAAGGAGTCCTGGATGCGGATGCCCTGGGCACCGGTGATGATCCGCGCCGGGCTCTCACCGTGGGCGTGCTGCTTGAGGTGGGTGGAGGCGTGAAAAACGTTCTGGCGGTCGATCTCGATGATCTTTTGGGTGTCGATAGTCATGGCATTGTCCTCATGGAATACGTTTTGGGTCGATGTTGCGGCGGTTTCAACTCAACTGCCGCTGGCACTGGGCAGGCCGCCCAGGCAGTAATATTTGATCTGGCTGTACTCATCGAGGCCATGGCGCGAGCCTTCGCGACCGAGGCCGGACTGCTTGACGCCACCAAAGGGAACGGGTGGGCCGGTCATCTTCACCGAGTTGACACTGACCATGCCGAACTCCAGGCCACGCAGCAGCTGCCATACCGGACGCATGTCGTGACCGTAGACGTAGGCGGCCAAGCCGTATTCGGTGTCATTGGCCTGGGCGATCAGCTGTTCCAAGTCGTCCCAGGCCAGCACACCGGCCACCGGGGCGAAGTTCTCCTCTCGATAGACGCGCATGTCTGCGGTCACCTCGGCCAGCAGGGTCGGCATAAAGAAGTTGCGTCCTGGTGCCTGCCCCTGGTCGCCGACCAGCAGGCGCGCCCCCTTGGCTACGGCGTCGTCCACTAGTTCCTGGGCCTTGGCCACCGCCTTGGCGTTGATCAGCGGCCCCTGATTGACTCCACGGACCAGGCCGTTGCCTACGGTCAGCTCGCCCATGCGCCGGGCAAAAGCCGCGAGAAACGGCTCGTACAGCGAGCGATGAACGAAGATGCGGTTAGCCGCCAGGCAGTCCTGGCCGGTAGTCTGGAACTTGGCATCGATGGCCGCCTGGGCTGCCTCCTCGACGTCCATGTCCGGCAAGACGATGAAGGGGGCATTGCCGCCCAATTCCATCGAGCACTTCTTCACCGTGGCCGCGGCCTGTTGCAGTAACAGGCGGCCGACTCGGGTCGAACCAGTAAAGGACAATGCCTTGACCTTGTCGCTGGCGCAGAGCACCTGGGAAACCATTTCCGGCTCGCCGGTGATGACATTGAACACCCCCGCAGGGAAGCCGGCGCGTTCAGCCAGCTCGGCCAAAGCCAGGGCGGAGAACGGCGTCTCACCGGCCGGTTTGACCAGTACGGTGCAGCCCACAGCCAGTGCCGCTGCAGCCTTGCGGGTGATCATCGCGCAAGGGAAATTCCACGGCGTGATCAAGGCCGCCACGCCTATCGGCTCGCGTACGCTACCCAGCTGGGCGTTACGGATATGACTGGGGATGGTCTCGCCGTAGGCGCGACGAGCCTCCTCGGCAAACCAGCGAATGAAGGACGCAGCGTAGTCAATTTCGCCACGGGCCTCATCGATCGGTTTGCCCTGTTCCAGGGTCATCAGCCGAGCCAGATCTTCCTTGTTCTCCAGCAGCAAATCATACCACTTGCCCAGGATCACGCCGCGGGCATCTACCGACAGTGCGCGCCAGCCAGGCAAGGCGGCCTGCGCAGCATCGATGGCGTGCTCGACCTGGCTGGCATCGAGTTGGGTGCAACGCCCGATGGTTTCTTCGCTGGCCGGATCGATGACCGCTTCATCGCGCCCCCCGTGGCCAGCAATCCATTTGCCATTGACGTAAGCCAACTGGCGAACCAAGCGTGGATCTTTAAGCATGTGCATGGACGGTGTCCCCTCTACTTGCCTGGCCGCGGCGAGTTCGCGGCGCAGGACGTGGTGCGTGTTTACGGCTCCCACTTTAGGGTTAGTCGGTCAGCGACTTTTTCTCTTCAAGGGGGCGAGTGGACTGTGTTTTTTTTCTTTGCCGGTGGCTTGCCGAGGTTTTTTTCTGTGCGGCTGCCCGGGCCGGAGCAGGCAGGAAAAACGGCTACACCGGACGGGTTCGGGAAGGGTTTCAGAAGTGCCGACTAGACTTCTTCACCATCCAACAACAGCGGTGGTTCGCTGTGCTTGATGGTCTTGGTAACGATGTAGGTGAAATAGCGCTCGATGCCCAGGTCGGTCATCAGCCAACGGTCGATCAGGCGTTGGTACTGGTCGATGTCGCGCGCCATGACCTTGACGATATAGTCGATACCGCCGCCGGTGGCGTAGCACTCAGTGACTTCGGGACAGTCCTGCATGGCATTTTCAAAACGCAGGAAGGCTTCGCGGTTATGTTGCTTGAGGCTGATTTCAACCATCACCGAGGCCCGTTTGAGCAGAATTTCGGTATTCAGTTGGGCACCGTAGCCGCGGATGATACCGGCCTCTTCCAGGCGCTTGACCCGCTCCCAGCAGGGGCTGATCGACAGATTGATGGCTTCGGCCAGGCTGGATTTGGTGATTCGTCCATTGCTCTGCAGAATGCGCAGAATCTTCAGGTCGTAGCTGTCCAGACGCATAAACCGCTCCACGTCGAAAAAAAGGCCGCCCTCCGCCATATATGACGAGATGGATCGGCATAGGTGTTACTGAGCACCCAGGTGCGCAGAGTTCACACAATCTTGGGTGCCAGCCCAGAACAGGTGTCCGCCCGGGGCCAGGCAGCACAAATAAAAAAGCCGGCGGAGTAACCCGCCGGCAACAGGGGTGACTACTTTTCCAACTCGGTAATTTCCTGCTCTAGGGCTTTGAGTACGTCCCCCGCTTCGGGACCGGCCAGCTGCACAAGTTTCTCGCGCATCGGCTGGCTGGCCTCGCGGAAAACGGCCTGCTCCTCTTCGGTCAAGCGCACCAGCTGGATCTCTGGCTTGGCCTGCTTGATCTTTTCCAGGCGCTCATCGTTGTATTTGGCCTGAGTTTCGAAGATGTATGGCCCCAACTCTTCTACCGTCTCGTCGATGAGCTTGCGCTGCTCGGCCGGTAGGCCTTGGTACCAGGACTCACTGGACAGTACGGCGACCGTGAACTGCTGATGACCCGACCAGGTCAGCACATCGTTGACCTCATAGAACTTCATTTCCTCGATGGCGAAGATCGGATTTTCCTGGCCGTCGATCATTTTCAGTTGCGGGGCACCATAGACCTCGGAATACGGCAGAGGCGTCGGCACTGCGCCGAACGACTTGTAGGTCTCCACCAGCATCGGCGAAGCCATCACGCGCATTTTCACATTGGCGAAGTCGGCGGGCTCGCGCACCACTTTGTTAGTAGTCCAGACCATATCGCCTTCCGGGTACATGCTCAGCAAACGCAGGTTGCGGGTTTTCAATCTATCGGCAATGGGGCCGTAGATAGTCGGACTCTCGGTCAACAGCTTGAGGTTGACCTGGTTGTCCTGGGACAACAGGTAAGGTACCGAGAACACCTGCATACCCGGCGCGGTCGAACCAAGGATGCCAGTCGAACCGTGGGTGAACTGCAGGACACCGTTGGCCACCAGCTCGGTGAGGTCTTCCGACTCGCCCAAGGCGCCGTAGGGGTAGACGGTGACCGTGATCTTACCGGCGCTTTTCTCCTCGATCAGCGACTTGAACTTCTGCGCATAGGCGTCCTGCACGCTGCCGCTGATCTCTTCGAGGGCGAATTTCCATTCCTCGGCAGCCGCCGCCAGGCTGCTTTGGCCGATCAGGGCCAGGCCCATCGCTGCGGCCAGGGCCGCTTTCTTCAGTTTGCTTAGTGTGTTCATGGTGAGGTCTCCGCTTCTTTTTATGTAAGAGTAAGTACGCCTGAGTCCGCCTATCTTCAACTTTCTACAACGTCGGCAATCACTGCCAAGGTGTCGCCAATGTCCACCAATGCGGGAAACCGCCGGGCGACCAAAAGGCCATCCCGTTCCGCGCGGTACTCGACGGGCGGCGTGCCTGTTCGTTCGAAGGTATGTACTCGAGCAACCAGATCACCTTGAGTCAGCCGGTCACCCAGACTGCAGGTGAGCTCAAGGATGCCGCGATGGGTGCTCTGCACATAGCAGCTGGCATCGGGCATATCCAACTGCATTGATGGCTCATCCGTCAGCTCCGGCTCACCATCAAGAATTCCAGCGAATTTGAGAAAATTGCGCACGCCACGATCAGCCAGAGCCATTGTTTCAGGGGTACTGGTACCGCCACCGCGCAATTCGGTAGTAACGAATACCTTGCCTTGGGCTTCCACCGCCGTGTCATACAGCGAGGCCGCGTCCAGCTCGAACAGAATCATGCTGGCCGCGGTGCCGAACAGCCGCGCTCCCTCAATGCATTTAGCTTCCTGCTGCGGGTCGGGCAACCGGTGGGCCGCTGCAAACGGCAAAATATCCAGAGTCTTGCCACCGGAATGAATATCCAGGGCGTAGTCGCACAGCGGGATCAGGTGGCGCTGGAAATAGTCGGCGATGCGCTCGGTCATGCTCCCCGCGGGATTACCAGGGAAGGAGCGGTTCATATTGCCCTTGTCGATCGGCGAGGTACGGCTGCCATTCTGCACCGCCGGGTAGTTCATAGCGGGGACGATGATGACCCTACCGTGCACCTCTTGGGCGCTCAGCTCATTGGCCAGCTTGAGTAGGCTGGTGATGCCTTCGTACTCGTCGCCGTGGTTGCCGCCGGTAAGGAGCGCGGTGGGGCCCGCGCCGTTCTTCACCACACTGATGGGAATCATGATGCAGCCCCAGGCCGATTGGTCGTGGGAGTACGGCAGCTTGATAAAACCGTGCTGCACGCCGTCCCGGTCAAAATCGACGGTGGCGCTAAGGGTAGTGGCGCGAACCTCGGCGACGCTTGTACGCGTGTTTGCCTGCAGTTCCGCTTCAGCTGAAATATTCATGGTTGCGCTACTCATCTCAGGCCTTCACAAACAACTGTCGCGGGAAATCGCAGAGGGTTTCCACCCCGCTCTCGGTGATCAGGATGCTTTCGGTAGTCTCCAGCCCCCAGTCGTCCAACCACAGACCCGGCATGAAGTGGAAGGTCATGCCCGGTTGCAACACCGTGGTATCGCTCTCGCGCAGACTCATGGTGCGCTCGCCCCAATCCGGCGGATAACTCAGTCCGATCGGGTAGCCGCAGCGGTTGTCGCCGCGGTCATAGCCATAGCGGCGCAGAGTACTGTTCAGCTCACGAGCGATATCACCACAGGTGTTGCCGGGCTTGGCCACCGCCAAGCCGGCTTCCAGCCCGGCGTTGATCGCCTCTTCCGCCTTGCGAAAAGCAGACGATGGCTCGCCCAAATAGAGAGTGCGCGAAAGCGGACAGTGGTAGCGTTTGTGGCAACCAGCGATCTCGAAGAAGGTGCCCTCACCCTTCTTGAAGGGCCGATCGTCCCAGGTCAAGTGCGGTGCCGAAGCATCCTTTCCGGAGGGCAGCATGGGCACGATGGCCGGGTAGTCGCCGAACTTGCCCTCGTGGCCAACACAGGCAACCCGGTAGATCTCGCCCACCAGCACATTCTTCGGCAGACCCGGCTCGACCATTTCGATGATCGCCCGGTGCATGTTTTCAACGATGCGCGCGGCCACGCGCATGTACTCGATTTCCTGTGGCGACTTGATCGCCCGGCACCAGTTGACCAGCCCGGTGGCATCCATCAGTTGCGCCTGCGGCAGACCGCGCTGCAGCGCCTGGTGCGACGTGGCGCTGTAGTAGTAGTTGTCCATTTCCACACCGATCACGCCACTGATCCAGCCACGTGCCGGGAGTATTTCCTGGCACAGGTAGTCGAGTGCGTGGTGCGGTGGATTCATCACGTAGCGGTCGCTGTAGGAAGCGATGTCCTCTTCCGGCAGGTAAACAGTGCGGCGTGCGCCGTTGGCGTCGATGCCGCGGCCGTACCACAACGGGTTGCCGTGCTGGCCGACCACCACGCATTGCGGGGTATAGAAAGACCAACCGTCATAGCCGGTAAGCCAGGCCATATTGGATGGATCATGCACGATCAGCGTCGTGATCCCCCGCTCAGCCATGGCGGCACGCACCTTGGTCAAGCGTAGGGCGTACTCTTCACGGCTGAAATTCAAAGCGATTTCACTCATGACAGCATCTCGAAAATGAACGCAGCAGCGTTCAAGCCCATGACTACTCCAGAGGCCCTGAGCCCTGGAGCTTTGTTCATCCGGTCTGCGACCGGAGAAATTGCTTGCAAAGCGCTGCGGCGTACGCCGCCATGGCGGGCTGGCATACAAGGCAATGCATGACAGTCATTGACCTGAGGTGAATGCGACACTTGCTTAGTCATGTGCCCTCCCCGGCCCTTAGGGCCCGATGATCGATCGAGGTGACCGCGGCGCTTATAATTGTACTGAAACCTGCTAAAGTAACCGCAGCAAGTACAGGTCAATAGCGATTTGACCTCATACTATTATCATTACAATTGTCGTCAAGGATTTTATTGTTCTATGACAATCGACCTGAAACCCTTTATTCGCTCTGGCCAGCCCAAATACCTGGCCATAGGCAACGCGCTCAACGAAGCAATCAACGCCGGTGCGTTGCAGCCGGGCAGCAAACTGCCGACCCACCGCGAGCTGGCCGAGACCCTGGGAGTCAGCGTACAGACGGTGAGTAACGCCTACGCCCATGCCGAGAAACAGGGGGCCATCTATGCCCAGGTGGGCAGCGGCACTTTTGTGCGCAGCCGCCACGTCAGCCACGAATCGGACTACCTATCCACCGACGAACATGATGACCCCAGCCGCGGCATCGACCTGTCTACCGCCCACCCGGTGTGTACGGCACGCCACGTCAAGCTTTACCGCGAGGGCCTTGAACGCCTGGCCCGGGAGGGCCGCGACGACTTCATCACCTCCTTCCATCCGACCCAGGGCCTGACCCAGCACCGCGAAGTGGTCTGTACTTGGCTAGCCCAGCAGAAGATGCCGGCCAACCCTGATCACATGCTCTTCTGCAACGGCACCGCGCACGCCCTGACCATCGCCATGGCGACGGTACTCAAACCCGGTGACACAGTGTTATGCGAGCATGAGACGGGCATGCTGCTGCTTGCCCTGGCGCAAACCCTGCATTTCAATCTCAAGGGGGTGGCCGCCGACGACCAGGGCCTGCTGCCCGAGGCGCTCGAAGCTGCCTGTCGTCAGGGTAGTGCGCGGGTTTTGTTCTGCACCCCGACCATGAACAACCCGAACAACAACACGATGAGCCTGGAACGCCGTCAGGCAATTGCCGAGCTGGCCCGGCGCTACGACCTGACGGTGGTGGAAGATGACGTCTATGGCGCGCTCCAACCGGATCGCAGCCCGCCGCTGTCGGCGCTGATACCAGAGCGCAGCTTTTATGCCACCAGCCTGACCAAGGTGACCCTGCCAGGCATGCGCGCAGGCTACCTGATCACCCCGCCGCATCTGGTGCAGCAAGCCATCGGCCGGCTGCGCAGCACCACCTGGATGGCCACGCTGATGCCCTTCGAGATCGCCAGCTGGTGGATGCAGGACGGCACCCTCGACCGCATGATCGCGTTTCAACAGCAGGAATTTGCAGCACGTCAGCAGATGGCCAGCGAACTGCTCACCACCTGTCGCTACAAGGCTCACCCCAACGGCATGCATATCTGGGCCGAACTGCCGTCTCACTGGCAGCCCGAAAAGTTCGTCCGCCGCGCACGCCAGGAAGGCGTAATGATCTTCCCAGCCGAGCCGTTCCTGGCCACCACCGATCGCAACAACCCGTACGTGCGCATCAGCCTGGGTGCGGAGCAGAGCCGCTCACGTGTGCAGGCCGGGCTGACCACGCTGAATGAGTTGATAGCTGAAATACCGCCACCCATGCATTTCGTGTTCTGAGACGACGTACAAAACAGTTCATATGCACAGACATACAGTATATGTACTGATTCAAATATTTAATTGACATGATTTTTACACAGAGCTACTGTCTGGCCTCCACAAAAATAAAAATGTCTGTTGCCGTGGCAA
>JBFJZW010000102.1:0-13330 GCA_041621875.1 Pseudomonas sp.
CAGCAGATTATTTGTAGGAGCGGACCATGCCCGCGATTGCGCACCAGCAGGCAGCACAGCAAACCCATTACGCACCACCACAGAACCCCGCTCCGGCGGGGTTCTGCGTTTTAGCGCGGCGCGCAGCGCTAATTGTCCAGTTGGTCAGCTTTTTGCAATTCAACCGGCAGCTGTTTAACCACAACGCATCCACAGATATCGGAGTTCCAGCGACCATGTTCGAGAAGAGCAAAAACCCCCTGCTGCGCGCCCTCGTCGCCGCCCTTGGCTTTAGCGCCACGTTGGGCGCTTCCGCCGCCGATCCGTTGAAGGTCGGCTTCGTTTATATCGGCCCGATTGGCGACCATGGCTGGACCTACCAGCACGAGCAAGGCCGCCAGGCGGTGATCAAGCAGCTCGGCGACAAGGTCGAGACCAGCTATGTGGAAAACGTGCCGGAAGGCGCGGACGCCGAGCGGGTAATCCGCAATATGGCCAAGGGCGGCTATGACCTGATCTTCACCACCTCCTTCGGCTATATGAACCCGACGCTGAAAGTGGCCAAGCAATTCCCCAAGCTGACCTTCGAGCACGCCACCGGCTACAAGCAGGACAAGAACCTCGGCACCTACCTGTCGCGCTCCTATGAGGGTCGTTATGTCGGCGGCTTCCTCGCGGCGAAGATGACCAAGACCAAGAAGATCGGCTACGTCGCCTCCTTCCCGATCCCGGAAGTGATCCGCGATATCAACGCCATTCAGCTGGCGCTGGACAAGTACAACCCCGGCACCGAGATCAAGGTGGTGTGGGTCAACTCCTGGTTCGATCCGGGCAAGGAATCCGACGCCGCCAACGCGCTGATCGACCAGGGCGTCGACGTGGTGTTCCAGCACACCGACAGCCCGGCCCCGATCCAGACCGCCGAACGCCGCGGCGTCTATTCCGTGGGTTACGCCTCGGACATGGCGCACTTCGGGCCGAAAGCCGTGCTCACCTCGATCGTCAACGACTGGGGCCCGCACTACGTCAAATCCACCCAGGCGGTGATCGACGGCAACTGGAAATCCGAAGACTTCTGGGGCGGCCTGGCTGAAGACACCATCCGTCTGCCGATCAGTGACCTGGTGCCGGCAGACGTCAAAACCGAAGCCGAGCAGATCATCGCCGACATCAAGAGCGGTGCCTTCCACCCGTTCACCGGGCCGATCAAGGACCAGAACGGCGTCGAGAAGATCCCGGCCGGCGTAGCCGCGACCAACGCCGAACTGGCGTCGATGAACTACTACGTGGAAAACGTGAAGGCTGAACTACCGAAGTAACATTCACTCACCGATGCCGTCCCTGCCCTCCGGCAGAACCGCATCAGAAGGACGGTGCCCTAACCCGGCATCGTCCTTTTTCGCTGCCCTGGGTACGAGAAGACTCGCAGCACGCCCACCCGGAGCCTCTATGCACAGCCTACCGATTATCGATATCGCCCCGCTCTACAGCAGCGACGAATCCGCCAGGCCCACCGTGGCCGAGCAGATCGACCGCGCCTGCCGCGAGTGGGGCTTTTTCTATATCACCGGCCACCCGATCACTCCGGCGCGTATCGCCGAACTACTAGCGGCTGCCAAGACCTTCTTCGCTCTGCCGGCCGAGGAAAAACTCAAGATCGATATCACCCAGACCGCCCATCATCGCGGCTATGGGGCGATTGCCACCGAACAGCTGGACCCGAGCAAACCCAGCGATCTCAAGGAAACCTTCGATATGGGTTTGCATATGGACCTCAACCATCCGGAGGTGCTGGCCGGCAAGCCGCTGCGCGGGGCCAATCGTCATCCGAACCTGCCCGGCTGGACTGCATTGATGGAGCAGCACTACGGCGATATGCAGGCGCTGGCGCAGACCCTGCTGCGCGCCATGACCCTGGCCCTGGGGATCGAGCGCGACTTCTTCGACAACCGTTTCCATGAGCCGATCAGCGTGCTGCGCATGATCCACTACCCGCCGCGCCACACCGCCAGCAGTGCCGAACAGCAAGGTGCCGGGGCGCACACCGATTACGGCTGCATCACCCTGCTCTACCAGGATGACGCCGGCGGCCTGCAGGTGCGCCACCGCGATGGCCAGTGGATCGACGCGCCGCCGATTGCCGGCAGCTTTGTGGTGAATATCGGCGACATGCTCGCGCGCTGGAGCAACGACCGCTACACCTCGACCCCGCATCGGGTGATCAGCCCGCTGGGGGTGGATCGCTACGCCATGCCGTTCTTCGCCGAACCGCACCCGGATACCGAAATCAGCTGCCTGCCCAACTGCTCGGACGCCAGCAACCCGCCCAAATATCCGCCAGTGACCAGCGCCGAGTACCTGCTGTCGCGCTTTGCCGATACCTATGCTTATCGGCGCGAAGAACAGGCCAGCTAAACCGTAGGGTGGATGACGTTTTTTTCATCCACCACCTGTGGCACCGCGCCGCCCGCCTGGTGGACATAAAAAGCGATGTCCACCCGACGCAGCCCGACGCAGCCCGACGCAGCGAAATCCTGTCCTTGCGGTTAAACTTTGTCGCGACCACGCCTGATAACGAGACCTGACCATGTACGACTGGCTCAATGCCCTGCCCAAGGCCGAACTGCACCTGCACCTGGAAGGCTCGCTGGAGCCCGAGCTGCTGTTTGCCCTGGCCGAGCGCAACAAGATTGCCCTGCCCTGGAACGACGTCGAAGCGCTGCGCGGTGCATACGCGTTCAACAACCTGCAGGAATTTCTCGATCTGTATTACGCCGGTGCCGATGTGCTGCGCACCGAGCAGGATTTCTACGACCTGACCTGGGCCTATCTGCAGAAATGCAAGGCGCAGAACGTCATCCACACCGAGCCGTTCTTCGACCCGCAGACCCACACCGACCGTGGCATACCCTTCGAGGTGGTGCTGCGCGGCATCAAGCAGGCGCTGGTCGATGGCGAGAAGCAGCTGGGTATCAGCCATGGGCTGATCTTGAGCTTCCTCCGTCATCTACCCGAAGAAGCCGCTTTCGACACGCTGAAACAGGCCATGCCATTTCGCGATGCCTTTATCGCCGTCGGCCTGGACAGCTCGGAGATGGGCCATCCGCCCAGCAAGTTCCAGCGGGTATTCGACAAGGCGCGCAGCGAAGGCCTGCTGACCGTCGCCCACGCCGGTGAAGAAGGCCCGCCCGAATACATCTGGGAAGCGCTGGACCTGCTGAAGATCGAGCGCATCGACCACGGCGTGCGCGCCATCGAAGACGAGCGGCTGATGCAGCGCATCATCGACGAACAGATCCCGCTGACCGTGTGCCCGCTGTCGAATACCAAACTCTGCGTGTTCGACGATATGCGCCAGCACAATATTCTGCAGATGCTCGAACGCGGGGTGAAGGTGACGGTGAACTCCGACGACCCGGCCTACTTCGGCGGCTACGTCACCGAGAACTTCGCCGCCCTGCATGACAGCCTGGGCATGACAAAGGAGCAGGCCCAGCGGCTGGCGCAGAATAGCCTGGATGCAAGGCTGGTTTAAGGCGGACGCAATACCGTAGGAGCGGGCCATGCCCGCGAAGCCCGCTCCTACGCAAACGCTGTTGGCCGGATCAGAAGCTGAAATCCAGCTTGGTCCACAGGGTGCGGCCCGGTTCGTTAAAGGCCTGGGGATCGTCCATGGCGAAGCCGAAACCGGCATTGCCGGCCAGGTTCAGGTGCTCGCTGTAGGCCCTGTCGAACAGGTTGTCGATGCCGGCGCTGACCTTCACTTGCGGGCTCAGGCGATAGGCGGCGTTGAGCGAGAACACAGCAAAGCCGCTGCTGCTGTCGAAGTCCTTGCCGACCACGTTGCCCTTGCCCTCGTCCACCCGGTTTTGCGCCGCCACCACCCGCCACAGGGCCCCGGCGCTCCAGTCACGCTGTTCATAGGCCAGGCCGAAGCGCACCTCCAGCGGCGGGGTTTGCGCCAGCGGGCGGTCATCGGAGCTGTTCTTGCCCCAGGCGTAGGCCAGGCTGGCATCGGTCTTCCAATTGCTGTCCAGGCGATAGCTCAGGCCCAGCTCGCCGCCCATGATGCGCGCGTCGATATTGCTGGCCTGCGAACGCACATGCCCCGGCATCATCCCCGGACCATAGCTGAACAGGATGTAATCGCGCACCTGGCCGGCATAGGCCGAGGCCCAGGCTTCGAACTTTTTGCCGCTGTAGTTGATGCCCAGGTCCAGCTGGGTGGTCTTTTCCGGGTCGAGGCTCTGCATCGGCTGGACGAAATCAATCGGCCCGGGGCTGGCGGAGAACAGCTCCCAGTAATCGGGGAAGCGCTGGGTGTGACCGAGGCCGGCATACCAGGTAGCCGGCAGGCGCAGCAGGTCCTGCTCGTAGCGCAGAAAGCCGCTGGGTAGGGTGTCGCTGCGGGTTTGCTCGGCAGTCGGGTTGGCGCGCAGGGTCATGCCGCTGCCGAGGGTCTGCCGGTAGTCCTTGACCGAGGCGCGGTCCAGCCGTGCCCCGGCGACCCAACGTTCGCGCTTGCTGAGCTGCCAGGTCAGCTCGCCGAACAGCCCGTAATTGTGGAAGGCGGCATCCTTGTCCCAGCGGAACTGGTCATAGTCGCTGTAGGCCGAGGTCAGCATATTGAAGCTGGAGGCGCGCTTGCGGTGCTCGTTGCGCTGGGCATCGACCCCGGCCTTGAGCTCAACCGCCTGCCAGTCCCAGGTGCCGACCAGGCGGCCACCCAGGGTGCGGCGGTCGACGTTGCTGGCCATGGGGTTACGCATCATCGCCATCACGCTCTGCGGGTCGGGACTGCGCAGGCTGAAGTTGTCCATCACGTGGTCGGCATAGTTGTAATACACCTGCCCTTCCAGGCCGCGGAATACCTCGCCGAGGTTGTCCAGGCGCACGCGCAGGCCGAGGCTTTCGCGCAGGAACTGGCTGCCGTCCATGGCCCGCCCGGCATAGCGGGCCTCGCCATCGCCACGACCGGCGCTGAGTTCGATCAGGCTGTCGTCATTGGGTGTCCAGCCGAGCAGCACATCGCCGTTCCACTTTTCCCAGCGCGACGGCACCGTATCGCCATTACCGTCCCTGTAGTCATCGGCTTGAGCTGTGTTACCGAGCACCCGGATATAACCCTGACTGCCACCGGCCGTGGCGTCCAGACGGCGGTCGAAGCGGCCATTGGAGCCGACCAGCACGCTGCCATCGACTCGCCCGCCCAGCTCGTTGAAGCGCGGCGTGTCGCGCTCGAAAAGGATGGTCGCCGCCGAGGCCCCCGGCCCCCACAGCACGCTCTGCGGCCCCTTGATCACGGTCAGGCGGTCGAAGTTTTCCGGCGACAAATAGGACGTCGGCGCGTCCATGCGATTGGGGCAGGCCCCCAGCAGCAGGCCGCCATCGCTGAGGATATTCAGGCGCGAACCGAACATGCCACGGAACAGCGGGTCGCCATTGGTGCCGCCGCTGCGGATGGCATTGAAGCCGGGAATGGTCTTCAGGTAGTCCGCACCATCGGCGGCGGGCACCGGCTGGCGCGGTTGCTTGGGGTCGGTGACCACGGTGACCGGCGAGCGCTGCACGACCCAGGTAACCACCAGGGGCGGCAGCTCCAGCAGCGACGGCTCAGGCACTTGCTCGGCCTGCACCTGCGCAGCCCAGAGCAGGCTGATACAGAGCGGGGCCAGACGAAAAGGTACGGCGCTTATCAATAGCGAAGGAGTAGACATGTTTATTCCAAAATCGAGACAACACCAGGGAATGGCCAGCGCCGCTCAGGCGGCAGTGACACAGGCAACAGGGCGATAAGGCTCAGGAATAAACAGGCGGGGCGCGGCTGCGCGAACCGGGGAAGATGGCCGAGCGGGCAGCCCCGCTGCGCACCGGCGCAGCATGCCGATCCGCAGGTGCAGTAGTCGCCAGCGCCAGGGTCGGGCTGGCGCAAGCGGTGGCCGGGCTGCTCAGCAGCAGGGTGCAATAGCCGCACTTGGCCCACAGTGCTTCGTGATCCAGCGGGCGCTTTTGGCTGTCTGTGTGCTCGGCGCAGGCCAGCTCGGTCAGCCAGGCCGGTTCGGCCGGCTGGCCGAGCTGCGACCCTAACGGCCCGACACTGAGCAGCAGCATGGCCAACAGGGCCAGCCAGCTCGCGCGGTAGTGGCCGGTCAGGGAGCGATTGCGGGGCATCACGGCAACTCAAGAATCCTGCACCGAGTATGGCCAGGGCGGCGCGCGGGACAGCTGATGAAAGTCAATTCCGGGATAGATCGCGAAAAAGATTTCGCCCCACTGCGCAGCAGCGGGGCTAACAGGCCGTTGAAAAATGTAGGCGAGGCAGCCGAGACAAGACAAAAACAGGCGAAAAAGCGGAGTTTACGTGTTGTAAATGAGCATTTTGAGCCTGTTTTTAACGCAGTATCGGCAACGTAGGTAGTTTTTCAACGGCCTGCTAACGATCAGTGCCCGTGCCCTTCGCCATGGGCCGGTTCGACCACGGGTGCCTCCTTCTGCACCGCCACTTCCACCTCGACCGCGCCGGCCTTTTCGAAGGTCAGGGTCAGCGGGAAGCGCTCGCCATCCTTGGCCTGCTGCTGCAGGTTGAACAGCATCACGTGGTAGCCCATGGGGGCGAACTGCACTTCGCCGCCGGCGGGAATCGCCACGTGCTGCACCTGCTGCATTTTCATCACACCATCGGCATGAATGTGCTCATGCATCTCAGCCTTGCCGGCATGCGGAGTGGCGACACCGAGCAGTCGATCGTCCTCGGGGCCCTTGTTGTGCACCACGAAATAGGCGGCAGCCGTGGGTGCAACGGCCGGCATTTGCCGCGACCAGGGGTGCTCGATATGCAGCTCGCCGACGCTGTAGTCATGGGCGCTGGCAAACAGACTGGGGCTCAGCAGTGCGGCGATCAGCAGGGTCTTCTTCAGCAACATGGTGTTCTCCTGTAGAGGACTGACAGTCCAGACGTACGTGGTAAGACGAAGCATTGACGCGGGCCGGGCCCGCGCCGGTTATTCCATTCCGGCGTTGGCCAGGCGCTGCCCGGGCAAATGCGACAGCAGCCAGTCCAGCGCCCAGATCAGCAGCAGGGACGCCCCCACCAGCGGGAAGGCCGCACCGAGCAGGCCGATGATGACGATGGCGCTCTTCCAGCGCGGCAGATCGTGACGCAGCGGCGGTACGCCAAACGTGCCGGCCGGGCGACGTTGCCACCACATGATCAGGCCACTGATCGCGCTGAGCAGAATCAGCAGGCAGACCAGCAGCATCAGCAGCTGATTGGCCAGGCCGAACAGCTTGCCCTCGTGCAACTTCACCCCGGTCTCCACGGTTCTCGCCACCGCGCCGTAATCCTGCCAGCGCACATCGGCCAGTACCGCGCCGCTGTACTGATCGATATGCAGGGTCGCGTCATTGCGTGGGTCATCGGCGAACAGCGCAATGCTGTACACCCCGGTCTCGCCCTTGGGCAGGGTGATGCTGTAACCCGGCTGCACGCCGCGCGCGCTGGCCGTGTCGACCACCTGCTGCAGGCTGACCTGGGGCGCGGTAATTGCCGCCGTGCTGGCGGCGTGGCCCTGATGCGCGGCATGCGGATCGGAGGCCGGCAGCGGCGTGGTTTCCACCGCCCAGGCCACGGTTTGCTGGCGGCTGTTGTTCAGGCTGCCGGTGAGCGTGCCGGACTGCGGCACCTCATCCCACATCGCCGCCGGGAAGTGGTTCCAGGCCCCGGCAAACTGCGCCCCCCAAAAGCCGGTCCAGGTCATCCCGGTAAGCAGCATAAACAGCAGCAGTAGCGAGCCCCAGAAGCCGGTTACCGCGTGCAGGTCGCGCCACAATAGCCGGCCACGGGCACTCAACCGAGGCCAGAGCACACCCGCGCCGGAGCGTCCGCGCGGCCACCACAGGTACAGGCCGGAGACCACCAGGACGATGCCCCAGCCGGCGGCCAGTTCGATCAGGCGGTCGCCCAGGGTGCCGATCATCAGGTCGCCGTGCAGCTGGCGGGCAATGGCCTGCAGGTTGTACTGCGCATCCTGGCTGCCCAGCAATGTGCCGCGGTAGGGGTCGACAAACAGATTCAGGCTCTGCCCGTCCTGCTCGACGACGAACTGCGCGCTGCGGCCTTCGGCCACCGGCGGCAGGTATTGGCTGATCGCAGCCTCGGGATAGGCCTGTTGCACCACGGCCAGCTGCTGCTCGGCGCTGAGCTGCTGCGCGGCCGCCGGCACCTGCAGCAGCTCGGCATACATCAGCTGATCGAGCTGCGGCTTGAACAGGTAGATGATCCCGGTCAGCGACAGCAGGATCAGAAACGGGATCACGAACAGCCCGGCATAGAAATGCCAGCGCCAGGCCAGGTTGTAGAAAGAGCGCGCGGGTTGGCTCATAAGTCGACTCCGATAGCTTGCATATACCGGCCCCGCGCGGGCTAGCGGGCGCGGCAACGGCAGGAATATCCGGGCAGGGTGCCGGATGGCTATGGAGTAAGCGGGGACGCGCGCGGGTTGGCCGAAGGCCAGAGATAGCGGACAGGCAGAAGGATCAGGAAAACGGCCGGCAGCGCCGCACGACTGGCCACCAGCAGACCGAGCAGGCCGAAAAAAGCCGCCAGGATGATCGCGCTGAAACTGGAGCTGAGTGAACAGCCGGAGCCAGTGGCGGGATTGGGTGCAACAACGCCGGAGCCGTCCAGATCGGCAGCGGCACCGAAGTTGCCCTCGAAGGAGCAGTACTGACCATCCAGACCGCTCAGCTGCAAACCCGCCATCTGCCCATGGCCGATACTGCAGGCGAACGCACTGAACAGCACGCTGAAATACAGCATCCAGGCCAGCAGCGTGCGGTGAGTCGGGGTCGGTTTCATTGCCGCGACTCTAGCAGTACGCCAGCACCTCGCCAAGCGCGACGCCCTGACCGATTGCCGCAGCCCCCTTTGCAGGCAATTGTTACGCCGCGAGCTAAACTGCCTCTATCTCACGGTGACACCCTGCGCTGCGACTTTTCCGCTACAGGCCCGCTAACATGATGGACTGCCGTCCCTGGCGGGCAACGCCGGGCGACATTGAAAACAGGCTCCAGAGCCTTTTTGCATAGGCGGTGGTAAGGGATGCGACCCGAACTTCAAGGTCCACTGCGCCTGGCTGGCGTATATAGCCTGTTCAGCAGCCTGTGGATTTTCGGCAGCGATAGCCTGCTGCACGCAATGGTCAAGAACAGCGAGCTGACGGCAGGCCTGCAAACCACCAAGGGCATGCTGTTTATTCTGCTCAGCACCCTGCTGATTTTCGTCATCAGCTACCGCGACCGCCAGGCCCAGCGGCGGCTGATCGAAGAGCTGACCCACAGCACCAGCCTGCTGCAGCAGGTGCAACGCCATGCCGGCCTCGGCAGCTGGGAGTACAGCACCTGCTTCACCTGGACAGCGGAAGCCCTGGCCCTGCTCGGCCACGACCAGGACGAGGAAGTCGACAACCGCCAGTGCAGCCTGGAACGCCTGCTCAGCTGGCTGCACCCGGCCGATCGCCCCGCGGCGCAACGCGCCCTGCAGGCGCTGCTGCACGAGCGCAAGCCCCTGATCCACAGCGCCCGCCTGTATCAGCCGCACAGGCTGCAGGCCACCTGGTTGCTGCTGCACGGCGAAGTCAACGAACAGGGCCGTATCCTCGGCACCCTGCAGGACATCAGCAGCCAGAAGCGCGACGAAAGCGCCCTGCGCGAGAGCGAACAGCGCTTTCGCCAGCTGTTCGAACAGACCCCGCGTATCGCCGTGCAGGGTTACGACCGCGAGCGCCGGGTGATCTACTGGAACCAGGCCAGCACCCAGTTATATGGCTACAGCCTGCAGGAGGCGATGGGCAAGCGCCTGGAAGACCTGATCATCCCGCCCACCTCGCGCACCCAGGTGGCTGCCGCCATCCAGAGCTGGCTGCTCGGCGGCCCCGCCATTCCCGCCGCGGAGCTGCGCCTGCAACGCAAGGACGGCAGCCCGGTGTGGGTCTACTCCAGCCACTCGATGCTGCGCAATAGCCGCGACCAGCTGGAGCTGTACTGCATCGACATCGATCTCAGCGAACAGAAGCAGGTCTACGGCGACCTGCTGGCCAGTGAAGAGCGCTTTCGCGAGTTGGTCGAGCAGTTGAGCGATGTGATCTTCCTCGCCGACCCCCACGGCCACCTGACCTTTTACAACCCGGCCTGGGAGAAGCTCAGCGGTTATCGGGCCGATGAAAGCCTGGGTCGCCCGCTGAGCCAGTTTCTCGATGACGCAGACGGCAGAAAACTGGCTGAGCAGATCAGCGCCCTGACCCAGGACGAGCGGACCAGTCTGCGCAGCGAATACAGCTTGCTGACCCGCAGTGGGCAACGGCGCAGGGTCGAACTGCAGCTCAGCCGCAGCCAGCCGGATAGCAGCCTGCGCGGCTGCCTGCACGATATCCACGGCCGCTTCCAGACCCAGGAGCTGCAAGTCGCGCGCAATGCGGTACTCGATCAGCTGCTGGCGCGCCGCCCACTGGCGCATATCCTCGACAATATCAGCCGACGGCTGCAGGGCCTCAATCCGCATATGCAGGTGTCGATCATGCTCCTGGACCCGCAGCAACGCCTGCATCTCGGGGCCGCGCCCAGCCTGCCGGAGAACTATTGCCGAGCCATCGACGGTCTGCAGGCCGCACCGCAAGTGGGCTCCTGCGGGCATGCGGCCTGCTGCGGCGAACTGGTGATCGCCGAAGACCTCGGCCAGCACCCCTACTGGCGCGACTTTCGCGACCTGACCGAAGCCGCCGGGCTACGCGCCTGCTGGTCGCTGCCGTTCAAGGATGACAGCGGTCAGGTGCTGGGCACCTTCGGCATCTACTACCGCCACAGCGCACGGCCGAGCGAGGAGGATATTGCCCTGGTCACCGAGTTCACCCGCCTGGCCGGCCTCGCCGTACAGCAGTGCAATTACTGAGCGAGCGCACTATCGGACCAACGGCGGGTTGCCGGGCGGACAATTGATGCAGGTCAGGGAACGTTCATATTCGCCGACTAGACTGGGGGTCCCCGTAGCGGAGAAAGCGCCCATGAATCTTGTAATACAGCCGCTAAACCAGCCCCAGGGCTGCTGGCAGGTACGTCTCGATCAGCACCGCGTGACCTTTCGCAGCGAAGCCGAAGCCCGCCAGTTCGTCGCCACCCTGCAGGCACGCCTGCAAGCCCCTCATAGCCTGCCACGGGAGCGGCAGCGCATCGCCAGCTGACAGCGCGCTTTAAAAGGCCAGGTCCCCATAACCTAGGAGGTGAGCGCTTTTGTAGGAGCGGGCTTGCCCGCGAGCCTTTACCCGAGGTCGCGCGCAGAACGCCAACGTGCCCTTAGTCGGCCGAGCCGGCGCGCCGCTCGGCCCACCGGGTAAGCCGCGAAAACAGCACGGCCAGCAGGCCGCAGCCGAAGATCACCACGGCCACCGGCCAGGCACTGCCGTCATGCAGCCACGCGACCATGGCCGCCGCGCTGGCGGCAATCACGAACTGCAGGCTGCCGAGTAGCGCCGAGGCGCTGCCGGCATGGCGGCCCTGCCCGGCCATGGCGCAGGCCGAGGCATTGGGCAGCAGGATGCCCAGGCTGGCGATGCAGGCGAACAGGGGGATCAGCAGGGGCCAGAGCATCTGCGGCCTGGCGTTTGCCACCAGCACCAGCACCAGGGCCGCGCCCAGGTAGAACCATACGGTAATGCGCAGCCAGTAGCCCGGCCCGTGGCGCGCCACCAGCCAGGCATTGAGCTGCGCCACCAGAATAAAGCCCAGGGCATTGCTGCCGAACAGCCAGCCGTAGTGCTCGGCCGGCACCCCGTAGAGTTCGATAAAGACGAAGGGCGAGCCGGCGATATAGGCGAACATCCCGGCGATGGCGAAACCGCCGGTCAGGGCATAGCCGAGAAACGGCCAGTCGCCGAATAGCCGTCGGTACTCGCCCAGGGCCCCACGCAAAGGCGCGGGCGGCGCGTCCTTGGCCAGGGTTTCCGGCAGCCACAGGGCCACGGCCAACAGGCACAGGGTGCCGAACAGGGTCAGGCAGATAAAGATCGACGGCCAGCCCAGGGTGCTCAGCAGCAAGCCGCCCGCCAGCGGTGCCAGGATGGGTGCCAGGCCCATCACCAGCATCAGCTGCGAGAATGCCTTGGCCGAATTGATCGGGTCGCACAGGTCGCGCACCACCGCCCGCGACACCACCATGCCGGCGCAGCCCCCCAGGGCCTGGACGAAGCGCGCAGCGATCAGCCACTCCAGGCTCGGGGCCAGGGCGCAGGCCAGTGAAGCCAGGCTGAACAGCAGCACCCCGGCCAGCAGCGGCTTGCGCCGACCAAAACGATCGGCCAGGGGGCCGTAGATCAGCTGACCGATGGCCAGACCGGCGAAGTAGGCCGACAGCGACAGCTGCACATGCTCGACATCGGTGGCGAACACCCGCGCCAGGGTGGGGAAACTCGGTAGATAGAAATCGATGGCCAGCGGCCCGAAGGCACTCAGCGCGCCAAGAATCAACAGAATACGTAACGGCATGGATGTCCAGGCAGATTGGCCAAGGCCATTGATTGATCGGGGCTGCCCCATTGACCGCAGGCCATGGGAACCGCCGTAGCCCGGACCAGGTCCGGGCTACAGTCTGACTATTGCGGTGGTTCCACCAGCGCCTCGGCTGTCTTGCGTCCCTTGCCGAGCTTCGCAGCCAGCGACTCCACCAGCAGGTAGAACATCGGGATCAGGAAGATCGCCAGGAAGGTCGCCGCCAGCATGCCGCCGATCACCCCGGTGCCGATCGAGTGACGACTGGCCGAGCCTGCGCCGCTGCTGATCGCCAGCGGTACGACGCCGAGGATAAAGGCCAGAGAGGTCATGATGATCGGACGGAAACGCAGGCGCGATGCCTCCAGCGCCGACTCGAAGATGCCCATGCCCTGTTGCCGGTTGAGCACCGCGAACTCGACGATCAGGATGGCGTTCTTCGCCGCCAGACCGATCAGGGTGACCAGACCGACCTGGAAGTACAGGTCGTTCTCGATGCCGCGCAGCCACACCGCGAGAATCGCCCCGAACACCGCGAACGGCACCGCGGTGACCACCGCCAGCGGCAGGGTCCAGCGCTCGTACTGCGCGGCCAGGATCAGGAACACCATCAGCGCGCCCAGACCCAGCGCGAGCCCCGAGGTGCCGCTGGATTTCTTCTCCTGATAAGCGGCGCCGCTCCAGTCGAGACTGAACCCGGCGGGCAGGGACTCGGCGGCGAGCTGCTCGAGGCGGGCGATCGCCTGTCCGGTCGAGAAGCCGGGCGCGGCGCTGCCGATGATCTTCACCGCCGGCAGGTTGTTGAAGCGTTCCA
>JBFJZW010000103.1:0-13242 GCA_041621875.1 Pseudomonas sp.
GAAAAGCTGGCAGAGGGCATTCGCCTGTTCGCCCGCGACCAGGAGAAGCTGGAAAAACTGCTGACGCGTCCGGCCTGAATGCAAACGGGGCGCTAAAAGCGCCCCGTTTATTGTTCTGACCAACATCAGTGATGTTCGAGGGCACTGACCAGATCGTGGAAGGCTTCGCGGTTGGAGTCGTTCAGGCCCATCAGAATCCGGTGTGCTTCCAGTACCTTGGCCCGCACCACCTCTTCCGACTGATCCTGCGACGGCAGGTCATCCAGGCACTCAGGGCACGGCACCGGGGTATCGACGATATTGAATACCTGATCGAAACCCATGGACTGCAGCAGGCGGGTGATGTCCTCGTGGGTGGTAACCACAGTGGGCAGCAGGCCGATCTTCTGCCGCGAAAGGATCGACAGCTTGGCCAGCAGGCCGAGGGTGGTGCTGTCGATGCTGCGGGTCTCGGTCAGATCAATCACGATGGCCGAGAAATTCAGCGCGGTGAAGATCTTTTCGATGGTAGCGTCCAGAGCCGAACACAGGGTCAGGCGCACTTCGCCGACAAACTTCAACACGAAGGTTCCGTCTTGTTCGGCGAACTGGATTCTACCGGGGCTTATCCCAGGGTTCATGCAAGGTTCCTGCTTAACACCAGCAAGGCGATATCATCCGGCATCTCGCCCAGATTGGCCAGCCCAAAGGCCTTGCGCAAGCCATCCAGGGTGCCTCCGGCGTTACTGACCAGCTCCGGCAGCAGCGCTTCCTTCTCTTTCAGGGTGTCGCCAGGCAACAGGTCGAGGATGCCATCGGACAGCAGCGTCAGGCTGAACGACTGGGGCAGCTCCATCTGGCGATCTTGGTAGTCGGCTTCGACGAACAGTCCCACCGGCAGGCCGCGACCTTGCAGGTACTGCGCCTGGCCTTCGCTGTACAGCACCGGCAGCGGCAAATGACCACCAATGCTGTAGGTCAGACGATTGTGCTCCAGGTCGATTACCCCGCCGAGCATGGTCACGTGCTTACCCAACTTGCAGTTGATCAGGCCACGGTTGATATGACCGAGCACTTCCGACGGTTTGAAGTCGGGCAAGCCACCGGCGCGGCGCGACTCGTAGAGCAAACGAGTGGTCATAAACTTCAGCAGCACGGTGATAAAGGCCGAGGACGCGCCATGGCCGGAGACGTCGGCCAGGTAAAAGGCGATGCGGCTGTCGTCGACGCGGAAATAATCGACGAAATCGCCGGATAGATAGAGCGACGGGATGATCTGGTGGGCGAAGTTCAAGCCGTCGGCCTGCCAGGGGGTCACCGGCAACATGTTCATCTGCACCTGGCGACCGGCATTCTGGTCTTCCTGGAGCAGGTGCAGGCTGGCCTGCAGCTCGCGATTGGCAGTTTCCAGCTCTTCGCGGTAGCGCTGATTTTCCAGGCGCAGATTGGCCCGATCCAGAGCGCGGCGAATCGAATGTTCGAGTACCGCCAGATCCGCCAGGGGCTTGATCAGGTAGTCGGCAGCCCCCAAACGCAGGGCCTCCACGGCATCGCTCATCACCCCGGCACCGGAGACCACGATGACCGGCGTCTCCACTTGCAGGGCGTTGATTCGGCGAATCAGCTCGAGACCATCGACCTGGGGCATGCGCAGGTCGCAGATCACCAGATCCGGGCTCTCGCTGTGAAAGACCTCCAGGCCTTGCAGGCCATTGGCGGCTTGCAGCACATGAAAACCACTGTCTTCCAGGTAGGCCGCGAGGCTCGCGCGCACTACATCGTCGTCATCGATTATCAGTAGCGTGGCACTGGTTTTGTGCATGGGGTATCCAGGCAAACTGCGCCGGGTATGGGTTGGCTTATGCGTCAGGGGGATTGCCCAGAACGCGCGAACTCAGCTTGCATCAAGGCGCAGACGGTACTCCCATCCGCCCCTCGATTCAAGCGGCTGCCGATTGTCGCTGTTCGCCTTTACACCCGAAATCGGCCAAGGTTATAAGAGTTGCAGGACAGCCCCGATAATAAGAGGAAAATGCCCATGAGCCAAAATGATCATGCTTACAGTGAAAAGCGCGATTACATTCGTATGCGATTGGAAGCACCGGTCACATTGCTTTATGCGGGCAAGGAACTCCCGGCGCTGTGCCTCGACCTGTCCAGCACCGGCATGCAGCTGGAAGCCGACAGCGCTCTGAGCCTGGGCGACAAGGTCAGGGTGCATATTGCCTCCGACCATAACGAGCTGCGCGGGCTGGAAGCCCAGGCCGAAGTGGTACGGGTCAACACCCTGGAGGATGGCCGTCAGGCCCTGGGGCTGGCGATCCTCTCGATGACCTGAGCCAGATGCCGAACATGCAAAAGGCGGCTGTTCAGCCGCCTTTTTGCGTTTGTTGCCGTCGACTCAGAAGTCGTCTTCGACCTCGCCGTCACGCACCCGGAATTCGCGATTCTGCAGGTAGGCATTGCGAATAAAGATGTACTTGTCGCCACTGACCAGCTTCTCCGCCGAGAGCAGGCTGGCACGCAGATCCACGGCATTGACCGCATGCACGACATTGCGCGTCGGTACGTGATCGATCGTGGCCTGAGCTGTCAGCATGCTGTCGGGAATCTTGCCGATGGCATCGCGCACGGTGCTCGGCCCCAGCAGAGGCAATACCACATAGGGACCGCTGCCCAGCCCCCATGCGCCGAGGGTCTGGCCAAAATCCTCATCGCTGCGCTGCAGGCCCATCTGGGTGGCCACATCGAAGAAGCCCAACAGACCGAAGGTGGTGTTGAAGATCAGACGCCCGCTATCCACCCCGGCATCGTGCAACTTGCCCTGCAGCACGTTGTTGGCCAGGTTGCCGACATCGCCGATGTTTCTGAAGATGTTGTGCACGCCATCCTCAAGCAGCTGCGGGGTGACCGCCTGGTAGCCCTTGGCCAAGGGCTTGAGGGTGTAGGCATCGACATTGTCGTTGATGCGGAACATAAAGCGGTTATAGCCCTGCCAAGGGTCTTCTTCACTGGCCTGTGCCAGTGCCGGCAGCAGTGCCAGGCCGGCACAAACAGCCAGGCAGCCCAGCCGCTCAATCCAATTCGCAGCGATCACATGCATTACAGCCTCTCCTTGACAGCAGTAGTGGGCAGCCCATTGGCAGCCATTCAAAGGCGCGCAGTATAAGACTTTAGCCAGGTGGCGGCAGCATAGCGGATCAACCAAGTGCAGGAAAATCCGCTGCCCCATCCAACCGAGCACTCCAGCCACTCAAGGTTCATCGGCCTGTCATCTGTCTGCCTTAACCTGCACCGGAAGACAAGGACGAGCCCGATGACCCTATTCCCCGCCCCGCCCCGCCCCGCTTCAGCGCCCTGCTGTTCGGCCTATCCGGTTGCCTGGTCGACTTCGGCGCACGCACGGCCCCACTGGCCTTGCAACGTCTCTACCCGGATGCCGGCCCGCAGCGCGACCTGCAGCAGCTGCTCGGCCGCCCGCCGCGAGCCCATGAACAACTGGCCTACCAGAACGCCTTGAGTGCGGCGGCCAGCGAGCACGCCGAAGCCACCCCGGGAGCCCTGACCATGCTCGCGCAGCTGCGCCAGCAAGGCGTGCCTTGCGCCTGGCTCGACGAACTGCCCCGGGATGCCAGCACCCAGTTGGCCAGCGCCCTGCCCGACTGGCTGCCCACGGCAGCACAGCGGCACGAGCGCCCCTGGCCCGCACCCGACGCCATCTGGCAGAGCCTGATCGAGTTACAGGTCGAGTGCCTCGACGGCGGCGTACTGATCAGCGGCGAACCGCGCCTGCTCCAGGCCGGCCTGAGGGCCGGGCTCTGGACCGTCGGCCTGGCCATCTGCGGCCCCCTCTGCGGGCAGGCACTGGCAGACTGGCAAAGCCTGGCCTCGGGGCAGCGCGATCGGTTGCGCAGCCAGGCCACCCTGGCCCTCTATCGCCTGGGCATGCACTCGGTGATCGATCAATTGAGCGATCTGCCTGCCTGCCTGGACGACCTCACGCAGCGCCGGCAGAAAGGCGAAAAGCCCTGACCGCGGGACGCTGGCGCGCATTACCCGGCCCAGCGGCGGCAACCGCGTTGATCCAAAGCAAGCAAAGCCCCGGCGCTTGGATTACCCTTGGACACATGCACGTACCTTGCGCCCCGGCGCAAGGTCTATCGATTGGTGTACCAAGAAGGGAGAACCACATGCCCGCAAGCCGCCTGCAGCAACAACTGCAAGACCTGCGCGATCAACTGTCGGAAGAGCCGCCGCTCAGCGAAGAGGAACGCGCCGAACTCTTTGTCCTGACCCAGGAGATCGAACTGCAACTGGCTCGCCAGGCCGCCGCCGCACCGGACGCAACCCTGATCGACGGGGTCAACCTGGCCGTGGAGCGCTTCGAAGTCAGCCATCCGACCCTGGCCGGCACCCTGCGCAATATCATGCAGAGCCTGGCCAATATGGGGATCTAAAGCCCAACGCCAAGAAAAAGGTTATGTACCAATTACCTGCTGCAAGCAGGTTGCGTAGGGTGGGTTAGCCGCATGTGGGGATTGCCAAGCATCACGTCACCCTGACGCAGCGCAACCCACCATCGGCGCAACGCGTTCCATTGGCTGGTGGGTTACGCGCCGCGCCACTTTCGCGGGTGGCTTTTCGGGCGGTGCTGGCGTCGCTAACCCACCCTACAAATCAGGGCACCCTAGACATCATCTTGCAGTCCACAGAGGTCAACACGTAACGGCTACATAGCCAAGAAAAACCCCAGCACTTGGCTGGGGTTTTCGTTACTGGCGTACCAGCCGGCGATTTTCCGGTGTGATGGCTGCGCTGCTGCGATAGGGGTTGATATCCAGACCGCCGCGGCGCACATAGCGCGCATAGACCGTCAGCCACTCGGGCTTGAGCAGGCGCTGCAGGTCGAGAAAGATCCGCTCCACGCACTGCTCGTGGAAATCCGCGTGCTGGCGGAAGCTCACCAGATAGGCCAGCAAACTGGCGTGATCCAGTGCCGAACCACGGTACTCCACCACCAGGGTGCCCCAGTCCGGCTGGCCGGTGACCGGGCAGTTGGATTTGAGCAGATGACTGTGCAGGCTTTCCTCCACCACCCGCGCCGGGTCGCAGCGCAGTAGCTCGGGCATCGGCTGGGCGTAATTGCTGATGGTCACATCCAGCTCGTCGATACAGGTGCCTGGCGCAGTCACCACGCCTTCGGCCGTCACCTCGGCCAGGCTGCGCAGGCGCACCCCAACCGGCTTGCCCGCCGCCGCCGAGAGGTCCTTGACCAGCACTGCCAGCAACTCGGCGTTATCGGCGAACACGGTCTGGTTCAGCGAATTGAGATAGAGCTTGAACGATTTGGATTCGATGATATTTGGCGAGTCGGCAGGTATCGCGAACTCGCCCATGGCCACCACCGGCTTGCCCGAAGGCAGCAGCCAGGACAGCTCGAAGCAGTTCCAGAAATCCACGCCCTGATACGGCAGGCTCTCGGCACTCAGACCCAGCTCGGCCCACTTTGGGGCGCGGGGAATGGGGAACAGCAGGGACGGCGTATAGGTCGCGATATAGTCGCTGGATTTACCCAGGGGCGAATCTTCGGCAGCAGGGTGCATGGCAAAAACCTGATCAAGTCGAATAAAGAACGGGCTGACGCCTCAGGCCAGTTCGGCCACAACGGCGGCCAGCGCCTGGGCCGGATCGGCAGCCTGGCTGATCGGCCGGCCGATCACCAGGTAATCGGAGCCCACTTCCAGAGCCTGACGCGGCGTCAGAATACGCCGCTGGTCGTCCTGGGCACTGCCGGCCGGACGAATCCCCGGGGTTACCAACTGCAACGCCGGGTGAGCGGCTTTCAGGGCCCGAGCTTCCTGGGCGGAACAGACCAGCCCATCCAGCCCGGCTTCGGCGGCCAGGCCGGCCAGACGCAGCACCTGCGCCTGCGGCTCGAGATCCAGACCGATGCCGGCCAGGTCTTCACGCTCCATGCTGGTCAGCACGGTCACGCCGATCAGCAACGGCTTGGCCCCGCTCAGCCGGTCCAGGGTCTCGCGGCAGGCCGCCATCATGCGCAGACCGCCGGAGCAGTGCACATTGACCATCCACACGCCCATTTCCGCCGCCGCCTTCACCGCCATGGCGGTGGTGTTGGGGATATCGTGGAATTTCAGGTCGAGGAACACCTCGAAGCCCCGGTCGGCCAGCGCGCCGACAATCTCCGGGCCACAACGGGTGAACAGTTCCTTGCCGACCTTGACCCGGCACAGCGCGGGGTCGAGCCGGGCAGCCAGGGCCAGGGCGGCATCACGGGTCGGGAAATCCAGGGCAACGATGATCGGGGTCTGGCAGGCGGACATGGGCGGGCTCTCGGGCAAGACAAATTCGCCGCGCATTGTAGCGGAAGCCGTACACAATTGCCGGCCCGGTAATCTGCCGCCTCAGGATAATTGCACCCGCAGGCGCGCAGCCGCGACACTGCTGCAGCCGAGCCGAACATGGCTCAAACCCAGCCAGTCGGCCAAGGTGTGCAGGTTGTACGCCAGCGCTGCCAGCCCCTCCTCATCCAGCCCTGGCGTTTCCACATGCACAGCATGCACGGCCAGGCAACCTTGGGCCCGCTCGGCGCGCAGGTCCAGGCGCGCCACCAGACGCTCGCGATGCAGGAACGGCAACACGTAGTAGCCATATACCCGCTTGTGCTGTGGGGTGTAGATCTCCAGGCGATAGCGGAAGTCGAACAGCCGCTCGGTACGCGCCCGCTCCCAGATCAGCGAATCGAAGGGCGACAGCAAGGCGCTGGCCGCGACCTTGCGCGGTATCTTCGGCGTGCCCCGGCAATAGGCCGCTTGCGCCCACCCCTGCACCTGCACCCGCTGCAGCTCGCCGGCTTCGAGCAACTCGGCCAGCCGCGCCTGGCTATCGCAGGCCTCCAGACGGTAGTAATCGCGCAGGTCCTTTTCCGTGGCCACCCCCAATGCCTCGGCCGCGTGCAGCAACAAGCGGCGCTGGGCCTCGGCGCTATCCGGCTCGGGCGCACTCAGCACGGCAGTCGGCAAGACCCGCTCCGGCAAATCGTATAAACGCTCGAAACCGCGCCGCCCGGCCACTGTTACTTCGCCGGCGGCAAACAACCACTCCAGCGCATGCTTTTCCGCGCTCCAGCCCCACCAGCCGCTGCTGCCCGCCGCCGGTTTGCCCAGGCTGCCGGCCCCCAATGCGCCCTGCTCGCGGACCGCCTGCAACACCCGCTGAATTAATGGCTGCTGCTCGCGGCCGAAACGCGCCAGCTGCTTATAGATGCCCTCGCCATTGCGCGCTTGCTGCATGCGCCAGCGCAGCAGCGGATAGAACGACAACGGCAGTAACGAGGCTTCATGCCCCCAGTATTCGAACAAGCCGCGACGACGCCCCTGACTCCAGGCCGCTTGCTCCAATAGCGTTCGATCGTAAACGCCGAGGCGGGAAAACAGTGGCAGATAGTGCGAACGCACCAAGGCATTCACCGAATCGATCTGCAGCACGCCGAGCCTGTCGATCTGTGCGAGCAACTGGCGGTGGCCGACCACACCTGGCAACGCGCGGCCGAAGCCCTGGGCACGCAAGGCCAGGCGGCGAGCTTGAGCAAGAGACAGGGAGTCGGTCATGGCGGCAATGGTTTAAGCGTGATCGACGGCAAAGGCCTGCATATCAGTGGGCGAAAAGGTCTGCCGAAAACCAAAAGCCTGCACGCTCGGCCCCTGCTCGCGCAGCAAGCGCAGACGTGCGGCGGCCTCCTCGACGCTGGGCAGATGGCCGGCCGGCACCCACCACAGCACCATATGCGCCTCGCCCATGCGCGCGAACCACTCGGCGCGGCGCTTGAGCATCTCGGCATGGGCGGATTTATACACATAGTCCCTGAGCGCCTCGACATCGCGCCAGAGCGACAGATTGACCAGCACCTCTTCGCCAAAGGGGCGAATGGCGGTGGCATCCCCCGCCTCGTCCTGCAGCCGCCAGACAAAACCAGGCGAGGCTTCGGCCAGGGCATTGATCCGCTCCAGGTTGGCGACGAAATCCGCCATGCCCGGCGACTCCAGCGGTTGCAACATGCTGGCGATATTCAGTTGTGCGAGTTGGTAAAGGGCCATGCTGTTCTTCTCCTTGTCTCTATCGTTCAGCGTAGCGCCAGAGACTGAGGCGCTTGCCCACCCAGGCATGGTTGCTGACCAGGACGATACCGAGTAACACCAGCACCGCACCAGCAACAAAGTTCAGGCTCAAGGGCTCATCGAGGATCAACACGCCGAAGCTCACCCCGAACAGCGGAGTCATAAAGGAGAACACCGCCATATTCGACGCCAGGTAACGCCGCAACAGCCAGAACCAGGCGAGGTAGCTGAGAAAGGACACCACCACGCCCTGCAGCAGCACGCTGGCGACGCTGATCGGCGTCCAGCGGATCGGCCCGAGCTGATCGGTCGCCGCGGCATAGCCCAGCAACAGCACGAAGGAAACCCCCAGCTGATAGAACAGCGTCAGGGTCGGCGGTGCTTCCGACAGGCGCGAGCCGCGCACCACCACGGTGGTTGCGCCCCAGGCCATGCCGGCCAGCAGTCCCAGGGCATCGCCTAGCAGCATCCGCCGATCCAGCGCCGCCCAGTCCATACCCGCGCCGAAGGCCACCGCGGTGCCGGCGAAACACAGGCCAATACCCAGCCACTGTAGCCTGCGCAGACGCTCGCTCGGCAGCAGCAGGTGCAGGCCCAGGGCGGAAAAGATCGGCGCGGTGTAGAGAAACACCGCCATATGCGAGGCCGAGGTGTACTGCAGGCCCAGGGCGATAAAGAAGAACTCCAGAGCGAACAGCACGCCTGCGAGCACACCGCCGCCCCAGGTAGAACCCAGCCAGCCCTGCCAACCGCGCTGCCAGACCATCAACGCGCCAACCAGCAGCGCGGCGATGCCCGAGCGCAGCGTCACCTGCAGCAACGGCGCGATATCCGCCGCCGCCAGCTTGATCGCCACCTGCTGCAAGCCCCAGATGGCGCACAACAACAGCATCAGTTGAAACAGAAATACATCCGCCCCCTTGCGCATACCACTCATGCGCACACCCTGCTTGCGCCTGGCATACAAACTCCTTCAACCGAACACTCAACGCGACAGCGGATCATCCCAGAATGGCCGCTCGACTTCCTGCATTACATCGCCACGGCTCAAACCGATATCCTTGAGCGCGGCGTCATCCAGCGTCGCCAACTGCCGACGCTGTTCGGCCAGCTGATACCAGCGCTTAAGCTGCCGCCCAAGCTTGCCGAACCATGCGCCCAGGCTTGGCTGCCGGGGCAAGACTGTTGCAAGTACATAACCTTTTTGACCTTTCATCTCGTCGCCCTCCTGTGGGGTTGGCGACAGTCTCGCGCTGGGCTTATGATCAATCCAACGAATGTTTCTTATGCATCTCATCTCGGAGATTGATGAATGGCCAGTTACCCGAGTATCGACAGCGAGTTGCTGCGGACCTTTGTCGCCATTGCCGACAATGGCGGCTTTACCCGTGCCGCGGAGATGGTCAACCGCACCCAATCGGCGGTCAGCATGCAGATGAAACGCCTGGAAGAAGACGTGATCCAGCGCCCCTTATTCCAACGCGACGGCCGCCAGGTCAGCCTGACGGCAGAAGGCCAGGTGCTGCTCGGCTACGCCCGGCGCATCCTCAAGCTGCATGGCGAGGTGATGAACAGCATGCGCGAGCCGCATATGGTCGGCTCGGTGCGCATCGGCACCCCGGATGACTACCTGATGCGCTTTATGCCGGGCATTCTCTCGCGCTTCGCCCAGGCCTACCCGCTGGTGCAGGTGGAGCTGCACTGCGAGCCATCGTACAACCTGCTGCAGCGCCAGGACCTGGACCTGACCATCGTCACCCGCGAGCCGGGCACCGAAATTGGCCTGCTACTGCGTCAGGAACGCATCGTCTGGGCCGAAGCCCAGGGCTTCTGCCCCCACGAGCAGGAGCCGCTGCCGCTGGCGATGTTCAATGCCGAGTGTTTCTGCCGCTCCTGGGCCTGCAATGCGCTGGACGCCATGGAGCGCCAATACCGCATCGCCTACACCAGCCCCAGCCTGTCGGCGATCATGGCGGTGGTCAGCGCCGGCCTGGCAATCACCGCGCAATTACAAAGCCTGATCACCCCCGACCTGCGCATCATCGGCGAAGCCGAAGGCCTACCGGCCATGCCCTCGGCCAGCATAGTGCTGCTGCGCAATGCGCGCACCCAGTCGCCGGTGACCGAAACCCTGGCCGAGCACATCGTCGAAGGCTTCAGGCTTTAGCCCCCAGCAGCAGCGCGCAGAGCAACAGAAAGGCGGTAAACAGGCCGCGCAGCACCTGCTCCGGCAAGGCATGGGCGAGCTTTACCCCCCAGCTGATGCTGAGCAACCCGCCCAGCGCCAGGGGCAGTCCCAGCAGCCAGTCGACATGACCATGCAGCGCATAGGTGGCCAGGGTCACCCCGGTGCTTGGTGCCGCCAGGGCCAGGGACAAGCCCTGGGCCACCACCTGGGTGGTGCCGAACAGGCCGGTCAATACCGGCACGGCCAGCACCGCCCCCCCCACCCCGAACAAGCCGCCAAGCAACCCCGCGCCGCTGCCCAGAACGCCCAGCCAGGGCCAGGGATAGCGCACATGAGTCAGGGCCGGAGCCGGCCGCCAGTACAGGCGCGACAGGTTGTACAGCGCCAACGCCAGAAGAAAGCCGACAAAGCCCATGCGCATACGCTCGGCTTCCAGAGTCACCGCCCAGCCGGCCCCGAGCAGGGCGAAGAGCAGGCCGCTCAGGGCCAGCGCCAGAGCATGACGCAGGTCGATACGGTTACGCTGGTGATAGCGCCACAACGCCAGCAGCACATTGGGCACCACCATCACCAGGGCGGTGCCCTGGGCCAGTTGCTGATCCAGGTCGAACAGCACACCCAGAGCCGGAATCGCAATCAGCCCGCCGCCGATGCCGAACAGCCCGCCCAGAGTGCCGAGCGCCAGGCCGAGCAGCAGATTCAGGGCAAAGTCGAGCAATGTCATAGGGGCACTCCAGATAATCAGCGGTCAGCCTAAGCACTGGCCGCTGGCAGGGAAACGCACAGCAACGCACAATGGCTATGCCTACAACGCACAACCGAGCCCAGCCATGAACCCCGATGCCCTGACCGATCAGCTCAGCCTGTTTCTCGACGTGCTGGAAACCGGCAGTTTTTCCGCCGCCGCCCGCCGCCACCCCCTGACGCCCTCGGCCGTGGCCCGGCGCATCGATGGCCTGGAGCGCTCCCTGGGCAGCAACCTGTTCAGCCGCAGCACCCACGCGGTGCGGGTCACCCCGGCCGGCCTGGCCTTTGCCGAGCGCGCGCGGCGCATTCTCGCCGAGCTGCACCTGGCCCGCGCCGAAGCCGTGTCGCTGAGCAGCGCCCCCGAGGGCCTGATCCGCATCGATGCCCCCGCCCCCTTCGGCCGCCGTCATCTGGCCCCGGCGATTGCCGAATTTCTGCTCGCCTACCCGGGCCTGGATGTGCAGTTGCGCCTGATTGACAGCTTCGTCGACCTGCACGGCACCCACCTGGGCGAGGTCGACCTGGTGCTGCGCATCGGTCCGCTGGCCGACACCCGCCTGGTCGCCACTGCACTGTCGCCCATGGTACGGATCGTCTGCGCCAGCCCGGATTATCTGGCGCTCCGCGGCGTACCGCGCAGCCCCGACGAGCTGCTGGAACATGACGGTCTCGACTGGGACGGCCTGGCCCCGCCCTATGCCTGGCGTTTCGAACAAGGCGGCAAGCTGCAGCTGTGCCGGCCCAAACGCCTGCGCATGACCGCCAACAACGCCGAGGCCCTGCTGTTCAGCGCCCTCGCCGGCCTGGGCATCGCCCACCTGCCCACCTGGCTGATCAGCGACTACCTGCTGCGCGGCGAGCTGTTGCCGCTGTTCTGCGAGAGCGGCCTGCCCGCCCCTGAGCCCAGCGGCATCTACGCCCTGCGCCTGGAACGGGAAACCGACTCGCGCAGCCGCCTGTTGCTGGAGTTCCTGAAGAACCGCTTCGGCCCGGTCGCGCCCTGGGATCTGGCGCTGCAAAGCGGCCTGAACCGCGGCTAAAGCCAGACGGCAGGCAGAAAAAATGATCGGGAATCATTTTTAGCGTCGCGCAGCGACGACCCGCAGGGTGGCCGCCATGGATGGCAGGCCATAAAAAAGCCCGGCACTGAGGCCGGGCTTTCTGCTCGCAACTGAAGCCAGTCTTAGACCGGGGCTTTAGCGCGGGATTTGTATTCGCCGGTACGGGTATCGATTTCGATCCAGTCGTCGATGTTGCAGAAATCGGCAACCTTGACCTCGGTACCGTTGCTCAGCTTGGCTGGCTTCATCACCTTGCCGGACGTGTCGCCACGGGCAGAACCTTCGGTGTAGGTGATCTGGCGAACGATGGTGGTCGGCAGGTCAACCGAAACCACTTTGCCTTCGAAGAATACGGCTTCGCAGACGTCGGTCATGCCATCGACGATGTACGGCATTACGCTTTCCAGGTCGTCCTTGTTCAGCTCGTACTGGTTGAACTCTTCGTCCATGAAGACGTAGTTCGGCTCGCTGTAGTAGGAGTAGGTCACTGCTACGCGATCGAGGATAACCGGCTCGAGCTTGTCGTCGGCCTTGTAAACGGTTTCGGTCGAGGAACCGCTCAGCAGGTTCTTCAACTTCATCTTGACGATGGCGCTGTTACGACCGGATTTGGTGAATTCGGCTTTCTGGATCAGCCAAGGTTGGCCGTCGATCAGGGCCACACTGTTGGGCTTCATTTCTTGTGCGGTTTTCATACGAATATCCGGGTTTGGATGGAATTACAGAATTCTTGGCCGCGTATCATAGCCAATTTAGGTAAAACTGCACCAGCGCCGCGGCAAGATCAGCCTGAGAGGCCCGTCGCAGAGACCAGTCTTGCGCATGCGTGGCGTGCTCTGGCCAATATTCCAGCAGGCGCGACCAGCTTTCTGCGACTGGCGCATCGCAATTCCAGGCCTGCCACAGATCAGTCAGCGCCGTCTGCGCCTCGGCTGAGAGCCCTTCCTTGTAGAGCGCCAGAAACGCTTCAAGCTTGTCCAGATGGGCATCATCGGCCTGCTTGTAGATATGCCATAGCAGTGGTCGCCCTGCCCATTGCGCGCGAATGAACGAATCTTCACCCCGCACGATATTAAAGTCGCAGCTCCAGAGCAGGCGGTCGTACTGCTCCTGGCGCATAAATGGCAGC
>JBFJZW010000104.1:0-13081 GCA_041621875.1 Pseudomonas sp.
CTGCTGTTTTCCAGGCTGAGCAGGCAGGGCATGAAATGGCGGATGTGCGCCTGATGCTGAGCGGCGAAGCGTTCGCCAATAAAGGCTTCAATCCCCGCGCGGCGCGGGCTGGCGGCGTGGGCCAGATAGAGGCTGAGCGGCTGCTCGCGGCCGATCTGTGCAAGTGCCGTGTTTTGATACACCCAAGGCAGCTCCATAACAGGAACCTCATCTGAGAACTTGGGTGCGAGTTTCGACTCCTAGTCTTAACGCCAAATTAAGAGCCTATTTACGATCTGCTGCGCGTCGGCCTTGCTGCGTTAAAAACAGGCTCGGAATGCTCATGTACAACTCGTACACTCCGCTTCCTCGCCTGTTTTTGCCTTGCATGGCTCTAGCTCGCGAGATCGTAAACAGGCTCTACGTCGCGAAATATTCTGTGCGAGAGGGCTGCGCGTATTTCATTGCTTGCGCTGCAACCGCAACAGCCCATAGCCTGCAAATCCCTATTTGCAGGACGACTGCAGGTTTTATTTGCCCTGACCTTCGAGGGTGGTTACAAACGTTGCGCAGTAGTTTGTAGGCACCCTCATAAACGCCAAAACGCTCGGAGATAGTTATGCCCCCTATGGATACTGAGCAACAACTGGCGGCCCGTCTGGCCATTCTGGAAAACCCTGAGGCGCAGGACTGCACGGTCTACCGCGCCGATGAACAGGACCCGGAAGCCGAGGAAGTGGATCTGGGTGATGCCAAGGTACTGTTCTGCGGCCCGTTCGAGGCCCCGGCCGATTGGGATGCGGCGGAGCGCGAGGACTATTTCGGCGACAGCGCGCCGGAGTTGTTCGTCAATGCGCGCATCGAATGCGAAGCCAAGCCGGGCTCCAAGGACCATTTCACCGTGGACATCGGTGACTACGTGGCGGCCCAGCCCGGTCTGGGTGAAGTCGTGATGTTCTATGTGCACGACTACCTGGAAGACGACAGCGGCTGCACCTATGTGCTGCTGCGTGATGAGGAAGTGCTGGAGTAGGAGCCTGCCGTGTAGGGTGCACCGCGCGCATCAGGAACCCGCAGCCTGTATCGGTGCGCACGGCGCACCCTACCGACCGTCTATCCATCGCTTGCTCTGTAGTACCGGGTTATTACCCGTTTCGGGCTGATCTGAACAACACTCTGTGCATCTCAACTCAGAAAGGGAGCAGGCACATGGCAGCGAAGAAGATCCTGATGCTGGTCGGCGACTACGTCGAAGACTACGAAGTGATGGTGCCGTTTCAGGCACTGCTGATGGTCGGTCACCAGGTGCATGCGGTGTGTCCGGACAAGACCGCCGGGCAGAGCGTGCGTACCGCCATCCACGATTTCGAAGGCGAGCAGACCTACAGCGAGAAGCCCGGGCACAACTTCGCCCTCAACTTCGATTTCGCTCAGGTCAAGGCCGACGATTACGACGCCCTGCTGATTCCCGGCGGCCGCGCCCCGGAGTACCTGCGTCTGAACGCTGAGGTGCTGGCACTGGTGCAGGCCTTCGACAAGGCCGGCAAGCCGATTGCCGCAGTCTGCCACGGTGCCCAGTTGCTCGCTGCCGCTGGCGTGCTCAAAGGTCGCGAGTGCAGCGCCTACCCGGCCTGCGGCCCGGAAGTCACCCTGGCGGGTGGGCGCTATATAGATATCGCCGTGGACCAGGCCCATGTCCAGGGCAATCTGGTCACAGCCCCGGCCTGGCCGGCGCATCCCAGCTGGCTGGCGGCGTTCCTCGGCCTGCTCGGTACGCAGATCACGCTATAAATTGCGGGGGCCAGTCAGGCCCCGCATTCAGGGAGGTGAGCCGCCATGTGCGAGCTGTATGTCAAAGCCGATCCGATTCTCTATGAATCCCGTGCCCGCTCGCTGCGCATCCGTGGCGTGGTCACCACCCTGCGCCTGGAGAACCAGTTCTGGGACATCCTGCGCGAGATCGCCGAAGTCGATGGCATGACCACCAATCAGCTGATCGCCAAGCTGTATGACGAGGTGATGGACTACCGCGGCGAGGTGGTGAATTTCGCCTCGTTTCTGCGCGTCAGTTGTACCCGCTACCTTAGCCAGCGCCGTGCGCCGGCCGAGTTAAGCCGGGTGCGGGCGATCAGTCAGTAGCGGTTACTGCGCAGCCGGGGCGGCGATACGTAACGCGGGATCACCCAGCGGGTGGCTGAGCGCATCGAAGAAGCGCAGCTCGACATTCTGTTCGGCGAACAGGCTGCTGTAGTGCTGCTTCTGCTGCGCGATAAACGCCGGGTTGTGCGGGTAGATCGAGATCGCCAGGGTCTTCAGCCCGGCCTGCTGCAAGGCCTGGATCAAATGCTGATCCTGCGCCGCCAGGCTGTGGCCGAAGATACACAGCCTGTCCTTGGGTTGCGCCAGCTGGCTGTAGCAGAACGACAGGTAGTCGGAACTGCGAATGGCCTTGAGCTTGTCCGCGCTGCTGCCTTCGTTGATGAACAGCGGGATGTCGCCCAGCTGGTTGATGGCGAAGCTGGCCAGCAGGGTGCTTTCCGATGAGTTGAGAATGCGCGTGCTGCCGTCGATGTTCTTCACCAGGTGCATGCCACCGTGCAGGTAGAGCAGGCGCGTGGCGTTACCCTGGCGCTGGCAGTCGCGGGGGGCGAAGGTCGAATCCGCGCCGCGGAACATATCCTCAAACGCCTCCGGGGCCTGCATCACGGCCCAGTAGTTGAGCAGGTCGTAATTGCCGGAATAGACCGTCTGATACTGGCTCAGCGCGCTGTTGATCCGCGCCAGGCTGGTGGCCTGCATCTGGCTCCAGGGAATATGCACCGCGCGCACGGCGTGGATCAGCGCTTCCTTGATGGCGAAGTAGCGATGGCGCGGCGAGGAAGAGTTGATGGTCAGCGCGGCATTGACCCGGATGCTGTTCTTCAGCGCACTGAGCACCTGCTCGAAGTTGCTGGTATCCAGGGCCCGGAACACGCTGAGCTCGGTCGCGCTAAGCGGGCGATTGCGCGTGGTCTGGGCCTCGTCGAACAGCGAGAAGTAGGCGAACTTGCGCCATACCGCCAGGCTTGCGCCATTGCCGATCAGCAGCTCGGGGAAGCCGATGCTGCTGTTCAGGGTGCTCCAGTCTTCCAGTTCGCCAGTAAATGCCGGGATTTGCATAATCGCTAGTTGTCGCCCTTTGCCGTGGTTGCTCAGGGCGCGACTTTAGCATGGGGCGCGGCAGCTGCCGGCCTGGTTGGTGCGGCTGCGGTGCTTTTCGCCTGGGCTGACGCCGCTGCCCATTGCACCGCCAGGATGCTGCCCAGCACCGCAATCAACCCCAGCAGCGCCACGCCGGTGATGCTCTGCCCGAGCAATGCCCAGCCCAGCAGCACCGCTACCAACGGGCTGAGCAAGCCCAGTGAAGACACTGCCACCGGTGCCAGGCGGGCGATGCCGCGAAACCACAGCACATAGGCCAGCAGCGCGCCGAACAGCGATAGGTAGGCGTAGCCCAGCCACTGCAGCGGGCTGAGTTGCGGCAGCGGCGGGTCGATCAGCCAGGCCACCGGCAGCAGCAACAGACCGCCTATCAGCAACTGCCAGCCGGTAAAGGCCAGCAGTGGCACAGTCGGCCGCCAGCGCCGCGTCAGGTAGGTGCCGCTGGCCATACAGGCGGTGCCGACAAAGGCGGCGGCAATCCCGATCGGGTCCCAGCTGGCTCCGGGCGCGAGCAGCAGGGCGGCCATCCCGGCGATACCGACCACGCTGGCGGCGACCGCCACGGACGCGGGTCGCTGGCGATCCATCGACCACACCAGGCCCATTACCAGCAGTGGTTGAATCGCCCCGACCACTGCCGCCAAGCCACCCGGCAAACGGTACGCAGCGACAAACAGCAGTGCCTGAAAGAAGCCGATATTCAGCGCCGCCAGCACCAGCAAGCGCGGCCATTCACTGCGCCGGGGCAGGTAGCGGCTGTACAGCACCAGCAGCAGGCCGGCCGGCAGGGCGCGCAGCAGTGCCGCGGTAAAGGGCCGGTCCGGCGGCAGGATCTCGGTGGTGACGATATAGGTCGAACCCCAGATGACCGGTGCCAGGGCGGTGATCAACACATCCAGCCAGGTGCTACGCGATGCTGAACTGTCCATGCACTTGTCTCGCATTCAAGATAAAATGCGAGGCTAATAGCAACTTGTCTTGGATTCAAGATAAATTTTCAGAGGTACAGCAATGACAGTCCAGCGACAGATGGATGCGGTCGATGCAATTCTTCAGCAGTGGCACCGCGAGCGGCCTGATCTGGATGTCAGCCCGATGGGGGTGATCGGCCGCGTTGGGCGCTGCGCGGCGCTGCTGCGGCGCGAGCTGGACAAGCTGTTCGGCAGCTTTGGCCTGACCTCCTGGGAGTTCGATGTGCTGGCCACCCTGCGCCGTTCCGGCGAGCCCTTTCGCCTGGCCCCGACTACCCTATTCTCGACCCTGATGGTCACCTCCGGCACCATGACTCGGCAGTTGCAGCAACTTGAAGCCTCCGGGCTGGTCAGTCGTATAGCCAACCCCAGCGATGCGCGCAGCATGCTGGTGCAGTTGACCCCGGCCGGGCTGGAGCTGATCGACCGCGCGGTAACCGCGCATGTGGCCAACGAAGCGCGGCTGCTGGCCCCGATAGCCGCCGCCGAGCTGGCGCAACTGGAGGCGCGGCTATCCGAGCTGCTGGCGGTGCTGGAACCGGCTGGCGAGTAATATTCAACAACCCCGCCGCAGGTCGGTGGGGGACAAGAAGAGGTGAGTGATGAGCAACGAACTGGTGATCGAGGATATTCAACTGGGTGATGGCAAGGAAGTGGTCAAAGGTGCGCTGATCACCACCCAGTACAACGGCTTTCTGGAGAGCGGCGTCAAGTTCGACTCCTCCTACGATCGTGGCAAGCCCTTCCAGTGCGTGATCGGCACCGGCCGGGTGATCAAGGGCTGGGATATCGGCATGATGGGCATGCGCGTCGGCGGCAAGCGCAAGCTCTTCGTACCCGCGCACCTGGGTTATGGCGACCGCGAGTTCGGGCCCCATATCAAACCCAATTCCAACCTGATCTTCGAGATCGAGCTGCTGGAAGTGCTGACCCGAGACGACTGACCAGACTGGTCGGCCCTCCGGGCCAGACGCTGGCGGGGAATAGCGCTAGTGCGCGCGGCCGGCAAACTTCTGAATCAGATGGGTCGAACCGGAGACGATCAGCAGGTCGCCCGGCAGGACCAGGGTGCTGGGCGTGGCATGCTGGAAGTCTTCATTGGCGCGTTTGAGCCCGACCACCGTGACGCCATATTTTTCCCGGATATTGGAGTCAACGAGGGTGCTGTTGTGGCTGGGCAGCGGGGCGTGGATCTTGGCGATGGCAAAGCCGTCATCGAACTCGATAAAGTCGATCATTCGCCCGGTAATCAGGTGCGCGACCCGCTCCCCCATATCCGCCTCCGGGTAGACCACATGGTGCGCGCCAATCCGCTGGGCTATCTGCCCATGCTCGGCCGTCAGGGCCTTGACCCAGATATCTTTGATGCCCAGTTCGGTCAGCGTCATGATGGTCATCAGGCTGGCGGCCAGGTCGGTGCCGATGCCCACGATGGCGTGAGCAAAATCGGCGACGCCCAGTTGGCGCAAGACCATCAGGTTGGTGGAGTCGGCCTGGACCGCATGGGTCAGCAGGTCGGCCCACTCATGCACGGGTTCAGCGTCGCGGTCGATGCCCATGACATCGTGGCCCAGGCGCATCAGGGATTGGCCCACGGAGCTGCCGAAGCGGCCGAGGCCGATCACCACCACGCTATCGCCCTTGGAAAAGGCGAACTGTTCGGTAAACAGAAACTTAGCCAACAATTGGATGCTCCTCTGGGTAACGGTAGGGCATGCGGTGCTCGCCCAGGGCCAGCGATGCCGCAAGGGTGATGGTGCCGACCCGGCCGACATACATCAGCAGCGTCAGCATCAGCTGGCTCGACTCGGGAAGATCGGCGGTGATGCCGGTGGACAGGCCGACCGTGCCAAACGCCGAGATAACTTCGAAGATGACCTGGTCGGTGGGGAAGTCGGTTTCGCGCAGAATCACCAGGGAGCCCAGCACGATCATGGCGCTGCCCAGCACCAGCACGGTAATGGCCCGCCGCTGCGCCGAGGCACCGACTCGGCGGCCGAACGCCTCGCTGTCACTGTGGCCGCGTATCTCGGCGATGACCAGCAAGACCAGGATGGCGACCGTGCCGACCTTGACGCCCCCGGCGGTACCCGCGCTGCCGCCGCCGACGAACATCAGGAAGTAGTGCAGCGCCCAGCTTTCGTGGGTCAGGGCAGCGATGTCGATCGCGTTGAACCCGGCGGTCCGCGCCGAAACCGAGGCAAAGGCCGCCGAGAGCACTTTGTCGGCCACTGGCATGGGGCCGAGGGTGGCCGCGTTGGACCACTCGAACAGGAGCAGGCTGAAAAAGCCGCCCAGCAGCAGGATGGCCGTGCCCGCCAGGGTGAGTTTGCTATGCAGCGACCAGTGGCGGGGATCGCGCCAGCGGTTGCGCAGGTCATGCAGGACGGGGAAGCCGATACCGCCGATGACAATCGCCGTCATCACCGGCAGCAGGATCAGGGCATCGCTGGCATAGCGCATCAGGCTGTCGGGATGAATCGAGAAACCGGCGTTATTGAATGCCGATACCGCATGGAACAGGCCGCTCCACGCCGCCTCGGCCCAGGGCAGGTCGTAGCTCAGGTGCAACCTGAGGGTCAGCAGCAGGGTAATGAGCAACTCCATGGCAAGGGTCACCACCAGCACCAGTCGGGCCACGCTGGCAATGTCGCCCAGGCCCAATGAGCGCGACTCGAACTGGGCGACCATTTTGGTGCGTAGGCGAAAGGAGCGATTGACCATCAGGCCGAGCAGGGTGGCCACCGTCATCATGCCGAAGCCGCCCAGCTGGAACAGCAGCAGGATCACCGCCTGACCGAAGGGCGACCAGAAAGTGCCGGTGTCCACCACCACCAGCCCGGTCACGCAGACGGCCGATACCGCGGTAAACCAGGCGGTCACCCAGGGCACCGCACTGCCTTCGGTGTGGGCTATCGGCAGCATCAGCAGGATGCTGCCGAGCAGTATCGCCAGCAGGAACACCAGCGCGACAACCCTGGCGGGATGAAGCAGTAATTTCATTTGACGGTCGCCAGTGGCGGCAGGCCGGAGCGAGGACTTGCGTGCATGCTGATGCTTCTCGAAGTGGTTAAAGCAGCTAGTTTTTTCCGTCTAGGTTGGGGCCACGGGCGCTTGCCAGGGGCAGGTTCAGATAGCCGATGCTACCCCCGATTCAAGCCTGCCCGCTGTTGCCCGGCGGGCTGCCCGGCGAAAATTTACGGTTTTTTTACGCGCCTTCGCGCCTGGCGTATCGAACCTTTACGCCAGGCTCCCGGAGAATGTCGCCGTGCTGCAATCTGCTGGCGCTCAGGCGTATGCAGGCCGACAATTCGCCATCGATCAATACCGAGTCAGTTGCATGAGTGATGCCCCACGCGCCGCCGCCCCGCTGGATGACCTGCCCCGGAATGGGCGCGGCCGGCTGAAGGTCTTTCTCGGTGCGGCCGCCGGCGTCGGCAAGACCTACGCCATGCTGCAGGCGGCGCATGCGCAGCTGCGCCAGGGCGTCGACCTGCGCGTCGGGGTGGTGGCCAGCCACAGCCGTGGCGAAACCGAGGCCCTGCTCGCCGGCCTGCCGCAGCAGCGGGGCGCGGCCAGCGAGGCGATGGATCTGGATGGCATCCTGGCCAATCCGCCCAGGCTGGTACTGGTCGACGAACTGGCTCACAGCAACGCCCCCGGCAGCCGTCACAGCAAGCGCTGGCAGGATGTGCAGGAGCTGCTCGCCGCCGGCATCGACGTCTACAGCACGGTCAACGTGCAGCACCTGGAGAGCCTGAATGACCGGGTGCGCGACATTACTGGCGTGCAGGTGGCGGAGACCGTGCCGGACTGGGTGCTGCAGGAGGCCGATGAAATCCTCCTGATCGATCTGCCGCCGCGGGAGCTGCTCGAGCGCCTACGCGAAGGCAAGGTCCAGGTGCCGGAGCAGGCGCGCGCGGCCATCGACGCCTTCTTCAGCCAGACCAACCTGACCGCCCTGCGCGAACTGGCGATGCAGACTGCCGCCGCCCGGGTCGATGCCGACCTGCATCGGCGCTATCGCCTGCAGGGCCGCGCCGCGCCGGCGGTGCGTGGCCGCTTGCTGGTCGGGATAGACGGCGATGGGCAGGCCGAGCGCCTGGTGCGGCATGCCTGTCAGGTGGCCGAGCGTAGGCACCTGCCCTGGTCCGTGGTGCATGTGGCGACCGGCGGCAAACGCGACGAAGCGAGCCTCGGCTACCTGCAGGCCGCCCAGCAACTGGCCGAGCGCCTCGGCGGCGAAGTGGTCAGCCTGCGCGGCGAGGTGGTGGCGCGCACCCTGATCGAGCATGCCGGCGAGCGCCGCGCCAGCCTGATCCTGGTGGGCCGCAGCCGCCAGCGCTTGCGCCGGCGCTGGCTTGGTCGCGGCCTGGCCGAGCGTTTGCTCGCTCAGGGCCAGGGCCTGGAAATCAGCGTCCTCGACACCGAAGCCGACCGCGCTCCTGCGCGCCGTCGCCGCCAGCCACTGGCCTGGCATGATTACCTGCTGGCCCCCCTGGCCACCCTGCTGGCGGCGCTGGTCGCGCTGGGCCTGTCGCGCGTTCTCGAATTACCGAATATTTCCCTGATCTTTCTCGCCGCCGTGCTGGTGGTGGCGGTGCGCAGCAGCCTGGGCCCGGCCCTGCTCTGCGCCGGCATGTCGTTTCTGGCCTACAACTTTCTGTTTATCCATCCGACCCTGACCCTGAGCATCGCCCGCCAGGAGGATGTGCTCAACCTGCTGTTCTTCCTGCTGGTGGCCGGCCTCACGGGTAACCTGGCCAGCCGTCAGCGCCGCCAGCTGCAGGCCTTGCGCCAGACCCAGGCGGAAACCACGGCGCTGCTGGAACTGTCGCGCAAGCTCACCGCCGCCACCGACCGCCAGGCCGTGCTGGCGGCGGCCATGCAGCAGTTCGCGCTGTGGCGCGAGGTGGATATCAGCCTGCTGGGGCGCAGCCGTGACGGTGAGTGGAAAGTCGAGGCCGGTCTGCAGCGGCCGCTTGCCGAGCAGGAACGCGCCGCCGCCGACTGGGCCTGGCAGCATGAGCAACCCGCGGGCCTGGGCAGCGCCACCTTGCCCTCCGGGCGCTGGTGGTGGTGGCCCCTGGTGGGCGAAGACGGCCCGCTGGCCCTGCTCGGCGTCAGCCCCCGGGATGGCGGCGCGCTGGCCCCGGAGCAGCGTCGGCTGATCGCCGCCCTTGGCCAGCCGTTGGCCCAGGCCCTGGCGCGGGCGCAACTGGCCACCGACCTGGAGGCCGCGCGCCTGCACGGCCAGACCGAGGAGCTGCGCAGCGCCCTGCTGGCCTCGGTGTCCCACGATCTGCGCACGCCCCTGACCGCCATGCGCGGCTCCATCGACAGCCTGCTGGCGCTCGGCGAACAGATCCCCCTGGAGGATCGCCGCGAGCTGCTGGAAGGCACGCGCGATGAGGCCGAGCGCCTCGACCGCTATATCCAGAACCTGCTGGACATGACCCGCCTGGGCCATGGCAGCCTCAAGCTGGAGCGCGACTGGGTGGCCCCGGCGGATATCGTCGCCGGCGCGGTGCAGCGCCTGCGGCCGGTGCTGGCACCTTTGCAGGTCGAGATTCAGGTACCGGCCGAGCTGCCGCTGCTCTACGCCCATGCCGCGTTGATCGAGCAGGCTCTGGTCAATGTGCTGGAAAATGCCGCGCGCTTTTCGCCGCCCCAGGGGCGTTTACGCATCGGTGTGGAGGCGGACGAGGCCGAGCTGCGCCTTGTCGTCAGCGATCAGGGGCCGGGGATTCCAGAGCACGAACGCAAGAAGATCTTCGATATGTTCTATACCGCCGCGCGCGGCGACCGGGGCGGGCAAGGCACCGGCCTGGGCCTGGCGATCTGCCAGGGCATGGTGGGCGCGCACGGTGGGCGGGTCAGCGTCGGCGCGGGCCTGGATGGCCAGGGTGCCAGCCTGACCCTGCATCTGCCGCTGCATCCACAGCCCCTGATGGAAGAGGAGTCGGCATGAGCAGCGTGCAACCCTGCGTTCTGGTTATCGATGACGAAGCGCAGATCCGCAAATTCCTGCGCATCAGCCTCAGCGCCCAGGGCTACCGGGTGCTCGAAGGCGGCAATGGTCGTGATGGCCTGGCACAGGCGGCGCTGGGCAAGCCGGATCTGGTGGTGCTCGACCTGGGCTTGCCGGATATGGACGGCCAGGCGGTGCTGCGCGAATTGCGAGCCTGGTCGCAGGTGCCGGTCATGGTGCTGTCGGTACGCGCCAGCGAAAGCGAGAAGGTGCTGGCGCTGGATGGCGGGGCCAACGACTACGTCACCAAGCCCTTTGGCATTCAGGAGTTTCTCGCCCGGGTTCGCGCCCTGCTGCGTCAGGCTGCTGGCGGCAGCCAGCAGGAGGCCGTGGTGCGCAGCGGGGCGCTTGCACTCGACTTCGCCTACCGGCGGGTCAGCCTGGCCGGCACCGAGGTGGCGCTGACGCCCAAGGAGTATGCCGTGCTGGCCATGCTCGCCCGCCATCTCGGCCGGGTGGTGACCCAGCAGCAACTGCTCAAGGATATCTGGGGCCCCAGCCATGCCGAGGACAGCCACTACCTGCGGGTCGTGGTCGGCCACCTGCGGCAGAAACTCGGCGACGACCCCACCGCCCCGCAATTTATCGTCACCGAGGCCGGTATCGGCTATCGCCTGCTGGATTTGTAAGGGGCGAGTCTGGCTTCAAGCTGATCTTCGAGGTCGAGCGGCTGGAAGTGCTGATGCGGGACGATTGAAGGCTGCCCGAGTATTTGGCCAATCGAGCGGAGTCAGCATCGCATGCCGTGGCGGTCAGGGCTTTTTACGCAACACATAGACCCGCCACATGGCATAGCCCGGCAGAAAGTCGCAATGGTCGATGATGGCGAAGCCGGCTTGGTCGAACTCCGCCTCTATGACTGTTCTGGGGATTACGAAGCGATTCTGGTTGGCTTTGGCGGGCCGGCGCTGTTCCAGACGCTTGCGCTTCCAGGCCTTGTAGTTGCCATCTACCCAGAGCGAGACAATCAGGCTGTCGCGACTTACGCGGTGGAACTCGCGAAGCATGCTCAGGCGATGCGCCGGGTCGGAAATATGGTGCAGCAGGCGCATGCAGAAGATGCTGTCGACAGCGTCCGCCGGCATATCTATGGCGAATGCCGAGGTCTGAAAGCTCTGCACCTGTTTGAGGAGGCTCGCGGGTTGCGAGGCTCTGGCGACTGCCAGCATGTTGGCCGAGTTGTCCGCTGCGAAGATGATTCGGTGCGGTTGTTCGGCCAGTAGGGGCCAAAACCGCCCGGCACCACAGGGTAGGTCCAGTACCACTGCGGGTTCGCCTGCCAGCTTCAGGGCGCGTCGGGCCAGTTGTTCGTCGCGCCAGTGAGATGCTCGGCGGGCAACACCATGTCTGTGCTTCTGCAGATAGTTATAGGCGTGGGTGTGGTCGTACTTGCGTGAGAATTCGAGTTCGATGGGCGGTGTTTTAGCCATGGCCAACAGTCCTTCTCCTGCACCTTGAGTGATGTGTGCACAGGATGGACAGCGAAGCTTAAGCTCGGCTTAATCAACGCTGAGGGCTCGGTGTTTTACGGCGGCGCAAGGCCCATCAACAACAAACCCGGCTCTAGGCCGGGTTTGCGGGGTAACGGTGTAGCGTTTACTTGATCTCGACCGCCAGGCTGTCGTGGATCTTCTTGTTCCAGATGGCTGGGCCGGTGATATGCACCGACTCGCCCTGGGTGTCGACTGCCACTGTCACCGGCATGTCTTTTACGTCGAACTCGTAGATGGCTTCCATGCCCAGTTCGGCGAAGGCCACTACGCGCGACTTCTTGATCGCCTGGGCGACCAGGTAGGCGGCACCGCCGACGGCCATCAGGTACACGGCCTTGTTGTCCTTGATCGCCTCGATGGCAATCGGGCCGCGCTCGGACTTGCCGATCATGCCCAGCAGGCCAGTGCTTTCGAGGATCTGCCGGGTGAACTTGTCCATTCGCGTGGCGGTAGTCGGGCCGGCTGGGCCGACGACTTCTTCGCGCACCGGATCGACCGGGCCGACGTAATAGATAAAGCGGCCCTTGAGGTCCACCGGCAGCTCTTCACCCTTGTTGAGCATGTCGACCATGCGCTTGTGCGCGGCGTCGCGGCCGGTGAGCATCTTGCCGTTGAGCAGTACGGTCTCGCCCGGCTTCCAGCTCTGCACGTCTTCCGGGGTCAGGGTGTCGAGGTCGACGCGGCGCGCGCTCGGGCCGGCTTCCCAGACGATTTCCGGGTAGGCCGACAGGTCCGGCGCTTCCAGCTCGGCCGGGCCGGTTCCGTCGAGGACGAAGTGGGCGTGGCGGGTGGCGGCGCAGTTGGGGATCATGCACACCGGCAGGCTGGCGGCGTGGGTCGGGTAATCCATGATCTTGACGTCGAGCACGGTAGTCAGGCCGCCCAGACCCTGGGCACCGATGCCCAGCTGGTTGACCTTCTCGAACAGTTCCAGGCGCAGTTCTTCGATACGGTTCGAAGGGCCGCGGGCCTGCAGTTCGTGGATGTCGATGTGCTCCATCAGCACTTCCTTGGCCATTACCGCGGCCTTCTCGGCGGTGCCGCCGATGCCGATGCCGAGCATGCCCGGCGGGCACCAGCCGGCACCCATTTCCGGCACGGTCTTGAGTACCCAGTCGACGATGGAGTCGGACGGGTTGAGCATGGCCATCTTCGACTTGTTCTCGGAGCCGCCGCCCTTGGCCGCGACGTCCACCTCCACCTTGTCGCCGGGGACGATGGAATAGTGGATCACCGCCGGGGTGTTGTCCTTGGTGTTCTTACGCGCGCCGGCCGGGTCGGCCAGGATCGAGGCACGCAGGACGTTTTCCGGCAGGTTGTAGGCGCGGCGTACGCCTTCGTTGATCATGTCGTCGACGCTCATGGTCGCGCCGTCCCAGCGCACGTCCATGCCGACGCGGATGAAC
>JBFJZW010000105.1:0-13030 GCA_041621875.1 Pseudomonas sp.
AAGGGCAAGTCGCGGCGAGCGTGCACGCGCATCACTTCGACAACCCCAGCGAGTTCGCCCTCAACGCCGCCATCCAGCAGGCCGAGCAAGCGGTGCAACCGCTGGCCGCGGCGCGCCAGTACAACCTGGCCCTGAGCCAGCTGGCCAATCTGCGCGAGCCGGTGGACGCCTTCTTCGAGACCGTACTGGTCAACGCCGAAGACCCCAGCGTGCGGGCCAACCGCTATGCGCTGCTGGCCAAGCTGCGCGGTCTGTTCCTCGGTGTTGCCGACATTTCGGTACTCGGCTAAGCACGCCACGTAGGATGGGTTGAGCGCAGCGATACCCATCACAACAGCATGGGTTACGCCGCTTTGCGGCTAACCCATCCTACGGATTTTGAGCTTGCCGCTATGAAACTGCTGATTCTCGACCGCGACGGCGTGATCAATCACGACTCCGACGCCTATATCAAAAGCGTTGCCGAATGGCTCCCCTTGCCCGGGGCCATCGAGGCCATCGCCCGTCTGTCGCAGGCCGGCTGGACGGTGGCCGTGGCCACCAACCAGTCGGGAATTGCCCGCGGCTATTACGACCTGGCCACCCTGGAGGCCATGCACGCGCGTCTGCGCGAGCTGGTGGCCGAGCAGGGCGGCGAACTGGGTCTGATCGTGCATTGTCCCCACGGCCCGGACGATGGCTGCGCCTGCCGCAAACCGAAACCCGGGATGCTTGAGCAGATTGCTGGGTACTATGGCGTGAACCTGCACGGTGTCTGGTTTGTCGGCGACAGCAGCAGTGACCTGGCCGCCGCCCAGGCCGTCGACTGTCAGCCTGTTCTGGTAAAGACCGGCAAAGGTGAACGGACCCTGGGCAAGACATTGCCAGCGGGTACCCTGGTATTCGATGATCTGACGGCGGTTGCCGCTCGTCTTCTCCACTTATAAGCAGGCCTGGCCTGCGACGGTAAAAGTCTCCTATGTCGACAGTGCAGACCCTTAGAACCTTTCTCTTCTATCTGTTGTTGTCTTCCAGCGCCTTCCTCTGGTGCACCCTCAGCGTCTTCGTCGCACCCTTCCTGCCGTTTCGCGCGCGCTACCGCTTCGTCGTGCAGAACTGGTGCCGCTGCGCCACCTGGCTGGCCAAGGTGGTGGTCGGCATCCGCTACGAGATCAAGGGCCTGGAAAACATCCCCGAGCGCCCCTGCGTGATCCTCGCCAAGCACCAGAGCACCTGGGAAACCTTCTTCCTCTGCGGTTTCTTCGAGCCGCTGAGCCAGGTGGTCAAGCGCGAGCTGCTGTATGTACCGTTCTTCGGCTGGGCCATGGCCATGCTCAAACCCATCGCCATCGATCGCAGCAACCCCAAGGCGGCGCTCAAGCAGCTGGCCAAACTGGGCCACAAGCGCCTGGGGCAGGGTGCCTGGGTGCTGGTGTTCCCCGAAGGCACCCGTATTCCAACCGGCCAGATCGGCAAATTCAGCCGTGGCGGCGCGTCCCTGGCGGTCAATGCCAACCTGCCGGTGCTGCCAATTGCGCACAATGCCGGCGAGTTCTGGCCCAAGCTGGGCTGGCGCAAGACCCCGGGCACCGTTCAGGTGATTATCGGCCCGCCAATGTATGCCGAAGGCACGGGCCCACGCGCCATCGCCGAACTGAATGACCGGGCCTTCGAATGGGTCAGCCAGGCGCAACGGGAGATCGGTGCCCTGGGTCCCGAAACCCAACCCTGCAAAACCAGCGAAGCCGTTTAAGCAGATTGCCCACAGGCGATGCAACGATGAAGTAAAACGGCCGCTAGCCGACGCAAGCGACCGAGTGCCGCGAGTTTAAAACCAGGCAAGGACAGCCTGAAACGGGGATAAGTTTTCGCTTCAACGCGATAATCCTGCATTCGCGCACAGTCTTGGCCAGCTGCCCGGCGGGCAAACGGCTAAGCTGGAGCGGAACTTCATGGCAGTGAAAGGGAATTCTTCGGCATGCTCTCCATCTATCAGCTCAAGCCAGCTTTTCAGAACCTGCTGCGCCCCGGGGTCAAGCGCCTTTACCAAGGGGGCGTTACCGCCAACCAGGTGACCCTGGTTGCGGGCGTGGTGTCCCTGTTACTCGGCATCCTCCTGGCGGCTTTCTATCAGCATGCCTGGCTGTTTGCCCTGATCCCCCTGTGGATGCTGCTACGCATGGCGCTGAATGCCGTCGACGGCATGCTGGCCCGCGAGTTCGGCCAACAGTCGCGGCTCGGGGCCTACCTCAATGAACTCTGCGACCTGATCGCCGACAGCGCCCTGTTTCTCCCCTTCGCCCTGCTGCCCGGGGTCTCGCCGCTGCTGGTGGTGCTGCTGGTACTGCTGGCCCTGATCAGCGAATACGCCGGCGTACTCGGGCCCATGGTTGGTGCCTCGCGCCGTTACGACGGGCCCATGGGCAAGAGCGACCGCGCCTTCTGTTTCGGCGTACTGGGGGCCGGCGTGGCCAGTGATCTGTTGCCGGCCCACTGGATAAACGGCCTGCTCGCGGTGATTCTCGCCCTGCTGCTCTACACCCTCTATAACCGCGTGCGCCAGGGTCTGGCCGAAGCGGCAACCCCCCTCTGATTCGAAATAAGGATGTCTCGATGCGCGAAGCCCAAGAACTCAGCTTTACCACCCATGACGGCGTAGAGCTGTTCTACCGCCATTGGCCAGCCAGCAACGCCGAAGGTGCCGCGTCAAAGCGCGCGGTGGTGATGTTCCACCGCGGCCACGAACACGGCGGGCGCATGGCCCATCTGGTCGATGAACTGCAGATGGCCGATTTCGACTTCTTCGCCTGGGACGCCCGCGGCCATGGTCTGTCGCCAGGCGAGCGCGGCGACAGCCCGAGCTTCGCCACCAGCGTGCGCGATGTGCAGACCTTTATCGACCATATCGCCAGCCACCACGACCTGGCAGCGGAGGATATCGCGGTGCTGGCGCAGAGCGTCGGCGCGGTGGTGGTCGCCACCTGGGCCCATGACTATGCACCGAAGATCCGCGCCCTGGTGCTCGCCTCGCCGGCGTTCAAGGTCAAGCTCTACGTACCCTTTGCCCGACTCGGTTTGCGGCTGATGCGGGCGCTGCGCGGCAACTTCTTCGTCAACAGCTATGTGAAGGCCAAGTACCTGAGCCATGACCCGGAGCGGATTGCCTCCTTTAATAACGACCCGCTGATCGCCCGGCCGATCTCGGTGAATATGCTGCTGGGCCTGTATGACGCCGCCGAGCGGGTGGTTACCGACGCCCAGGCGATCCAGATTCCCACCCAGTTGCTGATCTCGGGTGCCGACTTCGTGGTGCAGCGCAAACCCCAGCAGCAGTTCTTCGAACGCCTGGGCAGCCTGCGCAAGGAGATGCACATCCTCCCCGGCTTCTTTCACGACACCCTCGGCGAACGCGACCGCAGCCACGCCCTGAAACGCGCCCGGCGCTTTCTCCTGCGCTGTTTCGAGGAGCCGGTAGCGCGTCCATCCTTGCTCGATGCCGACCGCCTTGGCGCGACCTGCGCCGAATCGGAAAGCCTGGCCGCACCGCTGCCGCCTAATTCCCTCGGTGACCTCTACTGGCGCGCCACCCGGGCAGGTCTGAGGCTCGGCAGCAGCCTGGCCGACGGGGTGAAACTGGGTTTCGACACCGGCTTCGATTCCGGCAGCACCCTGGATTACGTCTACCGCAACCAACCGAGTGGCAAGTCGGCCATCGGCAGGCTGATCGATCAGAACTATCTCAACTCCATCGGCTGGCGCGGCATTCGCCAGCGCAAACTGCACGCCGAAGAGTTGCTGCGCCTGGCCATGGCCAAGCTACGCGAGCAGGGCCGTGGCGTACGCATCGTCGATATCGCCGCCGGCCATGGCCGCTACATTCTCGAAGCCCTGGAAGGCATGGAGCAGAAGCCTGACTCGATCCTGTTGCGCGATTACAGCGATATCAACGTGCGCGACGGCGGCGTACTGATCGAACACAAGGGCCTGAGCGATATCGCCCGCTTCGTCAAAGGCGATGCCTTCGACCGTGCCGATCTGGCCGCGCTCGATCCCAAGCCAAGCCTGGCGGTGGTCTCAGGTTTGTATGAATTGTTCGGCAGCAACCAGATGGTCGGCGACTCGCTGGCCGGGCTGGCCGCAGCGGTGGAAGAGGGCGGTTATCTGGTGTACACCGGGCAACCCTGGCACCCGCAGCTGGAGCTGATCGCCCGCGCCCTGACCAGCCACCGCGGCGGCGAAGCCTGGGTGATGCGTCGGCGCAGCCAGGCGGAGATGGATCAACTGGTCGAGGCCGCAGGCTTTCGCAAGCTGACCCAGCGCATCGACGAGTGGGGCATCTTCAGCGTCTCCCTGGCGCAGCGGGTGTCCTGATGGATGCCATCCCCCTTAGCCGCGAAGCCGGGCTGTGGAAGCGCGGCGTGCTCTGGCTGCTGCTGTTGGCACCGCTGTTCTTCGCCAGCTACGGTTTCGCCAACTGGCTGAGCGGCCAGCGCGACGACGTCGGCACCCTGGTGTTTGCCTGGGAAAGCCAGATGCCGCTATGGCCGTGGACTATCGTGCCTTACTGGTCCATTGACCTGCTTTATGGATTGTCTTTTCTGCTGCCGGCGACCCGCCGGGAAATGGATCGCCACGGCCTGCGCCTGCTGAGCGTGCAGGTGCTGTGCATTGCCTGCTTCCTGCTCTGGCCGCTGCGCTTCACCTTCGAGCGGCCCGAGCTGGATGGCCTGTTCGGCGGCATGTTCGATGTGCTGATGGGCTTCGACAAGCCCTTCAACCAGGCCCCCTCCCTGCATATCGCCCTGCTGGTGGTGATCTGGCTGATGTTCGCCCGGCATACCCATGGCTTGTGGCTGCGTGGCCTGCTGCATGGCTGGATGGCCCTGATCGGCCTATCGGTGCTCACCACCTGGCAGCACCACTTTATCGATGTGCCCACCGGGGTTCTGGCCGGCTGGCTGTGCGTCTGGTTGTGGCCGCTGCAGGGCCGCAGCCCGCTGCTGGCCTGGCAGCTGACCCGCGACCCGCAGCGTCTGCGCCTGGCCTTGCGTTACAGCCTGGGTGCGGCGCTGCTCAGTGCCCTGGCAGTAAACCTTAGTGGTGTCTGGTTATGGCTGCTTTGGCCGGCATTCTCCCTGCTGCTGGTGGCGCTTAACTACCTGCTGTTCGGCGCGGCGGGCTTTCAGAAGGCGGCCGATGGTCGACTGAGCAGCGCCGCGAGCTGGTTGCTCGCGCCCTATCTGGCTGCCGCCTGGTTCAACTCACGGCTATGGACCCGCGCCCAGCCACACGCCGATGAAGTCGAACCGGGAATTTGGCTCGGGCGCATTCCGGCCCCAGGCCAGGCCGAGCAGTTCCAGGCTCAGCTCGATCTCTGTGCCGAGCTACCGGCCAGCGCCCAAGCCAATGCCTATCACGCGCTGCCGCTGCTCGACCTTTGCGTGCCCAGCCCGGCCGCCTGCCGAGAAGCCGCGCAGGCCATCGAGGCGCTGCGCAGCCACGGCAGCCTGCTGGTCTATTGCGCTCTGGGCTATTCGCGTAGCGCCACGGCGGTAGCCGCCTGGTTGCTGCACAGCGGGCGCTGCAAGACTGTGCCCGAAGCCCTGGCACAGCTGCGCCGGGCGCGGCCTCAGGTGGTCTTGAGCAACGCCCACCAACAGGCACTGCAGGGCATGCTGGAACTCGGCAATGGCATGCCTGCCGGAGCCGCCGCCCATGGCTACTGAAATGCAGCTGTTCACCCTGGCCAGCCTGCTGCGTCGGGGCAGGGCGCTGGATCAGCTGTCCAGCGCCCTCAGCCTGGTCGCCCTGCTGATCGGCCTGGCACCACTGCTCGGTACCACGGCGCAGCCGCTGACCGCGCTGTTCTGCGCGCTGTTGCTGGCACTGGGTCTGGGGCAGAAATACTGGGCGCTGCGGGTGGCTTTGGATGCAGAGCTGTCCAGCAACTTGCCGGCCGGGTAGATCAGTTGGCCATGCACACCGCCGATCTCGACCAGACCCTCGCCCAGCTCAAGCTGCAACCGGCGAATCAATCCCCACGCGGCTGGAACGAACGCAGCCTGGGCGCGCTGCGCCTGCTACGCCAACAAGTGCTCTGGCTGCTGGCGCAATTGCTGCTGGCCCTATTGGTCGTGCTGGGCCTGCCCTGGCTTTCAATCACTGGATAAGGAGTTTCCATGCTCGCGTCCCTGACCGCCTTCGTCATCACCTCGGCTGCGCGCCTGCTCACCGGTGCCCGCGCGCTGTGGCTCGGCTGCACGCCTCAACCGGTGCAGCGGCTGTACTACGCCAACCACAGCAGCCACGGCGATTTCGTTCTGCTCTGGGCCTCGCTCCCCGATGAACTTCGACGCCGCACCCGGCCGGTAGCCGGAGCCGATTACTGGCAGCGCGACGGCCTGCGCCGCTACCTGATCAACAAGGTCTTCAACGGCGTGCTGATCGACCGCGAGCGCGCCACGCCTGAGCACAACCCATTGCAGCCGATGCTCGATGCCCTGGACCAGGGCGACTCACTGATCCTCTTTCCCGAGGGCACGCGCAATCTGGAGGACGGCCTGCTGCCATTCAAGAGCGGCCTGTACCACCTGACCCGCCTGCGCCCCGAGATCGAACTGGTGCCGGTGTGGATCGCCAACCTCAACCGGGTCATGCCCAAGGGCAGGGCGCTGCCGTTGCCGCTGCTGTGCACCCTGAGTTTCGGTACGCCGCTGGAGCATCTGCAAGATGAGGGCAAGCAGGCCTTCCTCGAACGCGCCCGTAACGCCCTGCTGGCCCTAGCGCCCGAGGAGGCCTGAGATGGAAAACAACACCCTGCAGCTGTTCGCCGGTATCGGCGCGCTGTTACTGCTCGCCTCGGCCATCGGCTATTTCCTCAAGTGGCGCAGTGGCGACAGCCCCAACCCGGTGATCGACAACCTCAATGCACGGATCAACGCCTGGTGGGTCATGGTGCTGGTGATCGGCATCGCCTTCCTGTTCGGCAATCTGGGCGTGATCCTGCTGTTCTACTTCGTCTCGTTCTACGCCCTGCGCGAGTTTATGACCCTGACGCCCACCAGGCGCAGCGACTACCCCGCACTGGTCGCGGCCTTCTACTTCGCCCTGCCCATGCAGTATCTGCTCATCGCCCTCGACTGGTACGGTCTGTTCGCCATCTTTATCCCGGTCTACCTGTTCCTGCTGCTGCCGATCCTGGCGTCCTTGGGCGGCGACACCACGCGCTTTCTCGAACGCGCGTCGAAGGTGCAGTGGGGGCTGATGATCGCGGTGTACTGCATCTCCTCGGTACCCGCGCTGCTGACCCTGGACATCCCCGGCTATGAAGGGCGCAACCTGCTGTTGATCGCCTGGCTGATCATCGTGGTGCAGCTATCCGATGTGCTGCAGTACGTCTGCGGCAAGCTGTTCGGCAAACACAAGATCGCACCAAGCCTGTCGCCGTCGAAAACCGTCGAAGGCTTTGTCGGCGGCGTTAGCCTGTCCTGCCTGATAGGCGCGCTGCTGTGCTGGATCACTCCATTCAATTTCTGGCAGGCCGTCCTGATGGCCCTGACCGTCAACCTGCTGGGCTTCGCCGGCGGCCTGGTGATGTCGGCGATCAAACGCGACCGCGGGGTAAAGGACTGGGGCCATATGATCGAAGGCCACGGCGGCATGCTCGACCGTCTGGACTCGGTGTGTTTCGCCGCACCGATCTTCTTCCACTTCGTCAGGTACTGGTGGGTGCCGGTGGCTTAAGCCTGGAAACCATCCCCTCCGATAGGGCGGCGTGGGGATGGCTCTATCGACCTGGGTATAGATAGCCGTGAAGTACCTGGCGAGCGCAATGGAACCGTCTAGGCAAATTGTGGATAAGCTGTGTGTCAAATACCTGGATCGACCTAGCTGTTCAGCCAATTTGATGATTAATAAGGTATTTTTCTTCAGCAGCAGCTGACGCCATTAAGTGCATAAGTTTCCAGCCGCAGAGAAAAGCCGGCCCTCGAAAAGGACCGGATTTTTGCTTTTCGTATACGCAGCGCCCAGCGTGCTTTTCAATTGAAACGGCCCGACGCTTGCCGATGTTCCATGTGGAACATCGGTAATTTTTGGCAGGCCTTGGCCCCGGCTTGAGGCTTCTGTGCGAGTTATCCGCCGGCGCTAAGCGCAGCGGAGTTCCACAAAGAGACATGGCCAAAAGAAAAAACCCCGGTAGACCTTTCGATCAACCGGGGTTTTGTCAGCAGAACAATGGGCGCTTAAACGCCAGCGCCAACCTTAGAAGTCCAGGTTGGACACCGCCAGCGCGTTGGTCTCGATAAAGTCCCTACGCGGTTCTACGGCATCGCCCATCAGGGTGTTGAAGATCTGATCGGCGGCGATGGCGTCTTCGATACGCACCTTGAGCATGCGCCGTACTTCCGGGTCCATGGTGGTTTCCCAGAGCTGATCCGGGTTCATCTCGCCGAGCCCCTTATAGCGCTGGATGCTGTGGCGCTTGGTGCTTTCCGCCATCAACCAGGCCAGTGCGTCCTTGAAGGTCGTTACCGCTTTCTTGCGCTCGCCGCGCTGCACGTAAGCCCCTTCTTCCAGCAGGCTGTTGAGCTGATCGCCCAAGGTGGTAACCGTCTTGTAGTCGTTACTGGCGAAGAAGTCGCGGTTGAAGATGATGTAGCTGGAAACCCCATGGGAAACCAGCTCGACCTGCGGCAACCAGAGGTGACGCTCCTGGTCTTCGTGCAGGCTGGTTTTGTAGATCAGGCCGGACTTCTCCATGCCCCTGAGACGACCATCGAGCAGGCCCAGCCATTGCTGCATGGCTTCTTTATCGGCCAGCTGCTCGACTTCGACGCGCGGAATGTAGACGAAGTGCTCGGTGAGCTCCAGCGGGTACACACGGGACAAGCGGTTGAGGGTCTTCATCACCAGGCGGTAATCGTTGACCAGGCGCTCCAGTGCGCCACCGGACAGGCCGGGGGCGCTCTCATTGACGTGCAGACTGGCGTCTTCCAGGGCCGACTGGGTCATGTATTCATCCATGGCCTCGTCGTCCTTGATGTACTGCTCCTGCTTGCCCTTCTTGACCTTGTACAGCGGAGGCTGGGCGATATAGATGTAGCCGCGCTCGACCAGCTCCGGCAGCTGACGGAAGAAGAAGGTCAGCAGCAGGGTACGGATGTGCGAGCCGTCGACGTCGGCGTCGGTCATGATGATGATGTTGTGATAACGCAGCTTGTCGATGTTGTATTCATCGCGGCCAATGCCACAACCCAGAGCGGTGATCAGGGTGCCGACCTCCTGGGAGGAAATCATCTTGTCGAAGCGGGCTTTCTCGACGTTGAGGATTTTGCCCTTGAGCGGCAGGATGGCCTGGGTCTTGCGGTTACGGCCCTGTTTGGCAGAGCCGCCCGCGGAGTCACCCTCCACTATGTAAAGTTCGGAGAGGGCAGGGTCCTTTTCCTGGCAGTCGGCCAGTTTGCCCGGCAGCCCGGCGATATCCAGCGCGCCTTTGCGGCGGGTCATCTCGCGAGCCTTGCGCGCGGCCTCACGGGCACGGGCGGCGTCGATCATCTTGCCGACCACGGCCTTGGCTTCGCCCGGGTTTTCCAGCAGGAAGTCGGAGAAGTGCTTGCCCATTTCCTGCTCGACCGCGGTCTTCACTTCGCTGGAAACCAGCTTGTCCTTGGTCTGCGAGCTGAATTTCGGGTCCGGTACCTTGACCGAGATGATCGCGGTCAGACCTTCACGGGCGTCATCGCCGGTGGTGGCGATCTTGTGTTTCTTGGCCAGGCCTTCCTGCTCGATATAGGCATTCAGGTTGCGCGTCAGCGCCGAGCGGAAGCCGGCGAGGTGAGTACCGCCATCACGCTGGGGAATGTTGTTGGTGAAACACAGCAGGTTCTCGTTGAAGCTGTCGTTCCACTGCAACGCCACTTCCACACCAATACCGTCTTCGCGCTGCATGGTGAAGTGGAACACCTGATTGACCGCGGTCTTGTTGACGTTCAGGTATTCGACGAATGCGCGCAGACCGCCTTCGTACTTGAACAGCTCTTCCTTACCGCTACGCTCGTCTTTGAGCATGATGCCCACGCCGGAGTTGAGGAACGACAGTTCGCGCAGACGCTTGGCCAGAATGTCCCAGCTGAAATGGATATTGGCGAAGGTTTCCGCGGAAGGCTTGAAGTGGATCTGGGTACCGGTGGTTTCGGAGTCGCCGACAATGCGCATGGGTTCTTGCGGCACACCATGTACGTAGGTCTGTTCCCAGATATGGCCGCTGCGGCGCACCGTGAGCAGCAGGTGCTCGGAAAGGGCATTAACCACAGAGACACCCACGCCGTGCAAACCGCCGGAGACCTTGTAGGAGTTGTCGTCGAACTTACCGCCAGCGTGCAGCACGGTCATGATCACTTCGGCGGCGGAAACGCCTTCTTCCTTGTGGATATCCACAGGAATACCGCGGCCATTGTCACTCACACTGATCGACTCATCCGGGTGGATGGTGATGGTGATATCGCTGCAATGCCCGGCCAGGGCCTCGTCAATCGAGTTGTCGACCACCTCGAACACCATGTGGTGCAGACCGCTGCCATCGTCGGTATCGCCGATGTACATGCCAGGCCGCTTGCGTACGGCATCCAGGCCCTTGAGGACCTTAATGTTATTGGAGTCGTACGTTTGGTTTTCGCTCATGCCTTCACTCCCGGTGGTCGTGGGTCTGGGTGATGCCACCATGTTCCACGTGGAACATGGCAACTGGCGTATCCGTGCGCCAGCCTTCCCTCAACAATTCATGGTCTACACAGGTGATAAACACCTGGCAGTGCAAGTCTTCCAATAATCGGCACAGTGCGCGACGGTGCTGCTCATCCAGTTCTGACGGTAAGTCATCCACCAGATAGATGCACTGGCCGCGCTTGGCCTGATTCACTAAGTGGCCCTGCGCAATGCGCAAGGCACACACAACTAATTTCTGCTGCCCCCGGGAGAGAATCTCGGCGGCGTTATGTGCCCCCAGGCGTAACCTCAGATCGGCCCGTTGGGGGCCAGCCTGGGTATGGCCCAATTGCTGGTCGCGGGACAGGGTAGAGGCGAGCACGCTATTCAGCTCGCGCTCTTTATCCCAGCCGCGGTAGTAACTGAGGGTCAAACCTTGCAGCTCAACCAGCTCACTCAGGGTGCGTTCGAAAACCGGTTTCAGGGCCTGGATATAAGCCCGTCGATAACCGTCGATTTCGTCGCTGGCCAGGCACAACTCTCGGTCCCAGGCCGCCTGCGAAGCGGCGTCAAGTGTACCATGCCGCAGCCATGAGTTCCGCTGACGCAGGGCCTTCTGCAGGCGCTGCCAGGCCGGCAGAAAACGAGGTTCCACGTGGAACACGCCCCAATCGAGAAACTGCCTACGAATCTTCGGCGCACCTTCGAGCAGGCGGAAGCTATCTGGATTGATCAACTGTAGCGGCAGGGTCTCGGCAAGTTGGGCAGCACTGCGGGCATTCTGTCCGTCGATACGGATCTGGAACTCACCCTGACGATCCCGCGAAATACCCAGATTACTTTGCCGGCCATCAGACATCTGCACCTGACCGAAAATCGTGCAGGCGAGCTGATCGTATTGAATAACTGGAAGCAGGCGAGTACTACGAAAGGAGCGAGCCAGACCCAACAGATGAATGGCCTCGAGCAAACTGGTTTTGCCGCTGCCGTTGTCGCCGGAAAGAATATTGATGCGCGGGGAGGGGGAGAGGGTCACCGGGTGCAGATTACGCACCGCGGTGACGGTAAAGCGAGTCAGGGACATTTAACTAAAGGTCTGAATTACAGACGCATCGGCATAACGACATAGGACGAATCGTCGTTGTCGGCTTCCTGCACCAGGGCACTGCTGTTGGCATCGGAGAGAATCAGACGCACCTGCTCGGTGGTCATCACGCTCAGCACGTCGAGCAGGTAGCTGACGTTGAAACCGATTTCCAGCGCACTGCCGTTGTAGTCCACGGCGATCTCTTCTTCGGCTTCTTCCTGCTCCGGGTTGTTAGCCTGAATTTTCAGCAGGCCGGATTCCAGTTGCAGGCGAATGCCGCGGTATTTTTCGTTGGACAGAATCGCGGTACGGCTGAACGCTTCGCGCAGGCCCTGACGATCGGCCACCACCAGCTTGTCGCCACCCCGTGGCAGCACACGCTCGTAGTCGGGGAACTTGCCGTCGACCAGTTTCGAGGTGAAGGTGAACTCGCCGGTGGTGGCGCGGATATGGTGCTGGCCGAGAACGATGCTGACGCTGCCGTCCTGTTCGGTGAGCAGACGGGCCAGTTCGAGAATACCCTTGCGCGGCACGATGACCTGGTGACGCTCGACCTGCTCGATGGCGGCGTCCATGGAACACATGGCCAGACGGTGGCCGTCGGTGGCCACGGCGCGGAGGATACCGGTCTGCACTTCCAGCAGCATGCCGTTGAGGTAGTAGCGCACATCCTGCTGGGCCATGGCGAAGCTGGTGCGTTCGATCAGGCGACGCAGTTTGCTCTGCACCAGGCTGAAGGTTAGCGAACCCGGGCCTTCCTCGACAGTGGGGAAATCATTGGCGGGCAGGGTGGACAGGCTGAAGCGGCTACGCCCGGCCTTGACCAGCAGCTTCTGCTCGTCGATGCGGATATCGATCAAGGCGTCCGCCGGCAGACTTTTGCAGATGTCCATCAGCTTGCGCGCCGGTACGGTGATCTCGCCGGGCTCAGCGGGTTCTTCCAGGGTGACGCGCCCGACCAGTTCGACTTCCAGATCGGTACCGGTCAGCGACAGCTGCTGGCCTTCGACCACCAGCAGCACATTGGAGAGCACTGGCAGGGTCTGGCGACGTTCCACGACGCCAGCGACCAGTTGCAGAGGTTTCAACAAGGCTTCGCGTTGAATGGTGAAGTGCATGGTCTAGTCCCTTGCCTAGTGGAGTTGCGTAAATAGAACCTGTTTAAAGTTTCGCGAGCTAGAGTCCTGCAAGGCAAAAACAGGCGAGGAAGCGGAGTGTACTTTTGTACATGAGCATTCTGAGCCTGTTTTTAACGCAGCA
>JBFJZW010000106.1:0-12950 GCA_041621875.1 Pseudomonas sp.
ACCTGGGCCAGGCCCTTGGTGCATTCGCCCGCCACGTATTCGAAGTGCGGGGTGCCGCCACGGATCACCGCGCCGAGGGCGATGATGGCGTCGAAATCGCCACGCTGGGCGACCTTCTGCGCCACCAGCGGGATTTCGAAGGCACCCGGGGCACGGATGATGGTGATGTCGCTTTCGCTCACACCGTGGCGAACCAGGGCGTCAACTGCGCCGCTTACCAGGCTTTCGACGACGAAGCTGTTAAAGCGGCCGACGACCAGGGCAAAGCGGCCCTTGGGGGCGATAAAAGTACCTTCGATGGTCTTCAGGGTCATAAAACAATTCTCATATAGCGTTAAAGAGCCAGAGGGCAAAAAAGTTATAGCCCAACGGAACAGCGCGTAGCGAGCACAGGACAGGCAAGGCGGAAACAGGCGGGGCTGCGGACTTTACGAGTGTAAATGAGCAAGCCGAGCCTGTTTGCAACGCAGTATGTCCAAGCGCAATAGCGCGGCGGTGGTTATTCAGCGGGCAGGTATTCTACAACTTCCAGGTCGAAACCGGATATCGCATTGAACTTCATCGGCGAACTCATCAGGCGCATCTTGCGCACGCCGAGGTCGCGGAGGATCTGCGAACCGGCACCGACGGTGCTGTAGGTAGTCGGGTTGGCGACCTTGGTCTCGCCGCCCAGCTGGCGTTCCAGGTGCGCCAGCAGGTCCGGGCCGGTCAGCGGGTTGCCCAGCAGCAGCACCACGCCGCTGCCATCCTTGGCCACCTCAGCCATGGCCGCACGCAGGCTCCAGCGCCCCGGCTGATTGACCATAAACAGGTCGCGCAGCGGGTCCATGTTATGCACCCGCACCAGGGTCGGCTCCTCGGCGCAGATGGTCCCCAGGGTCAGGGCCATGTGCACATCGTTTTCCACCGAATCGCGGTAGGTAACCAGGTTGAACTGGCCCAGCTCGCTGTCGAGGAGCTGTTCGCTGACGCGCTCGACGGTGCGCTCGTGAATCAGGCGGTAGTGGATCAGGTCGGCAATGGTGCCGATCTTGATGCCGTGTTCCTTGGCGAACTCTTCCAGCTCGGGACGCCGGGACATGGTGCCGTCGTCGTTCATGATTTCGCAGATAACCCCACTCGGCTCGAAACCACCCATGCGCGCCAGGTCGCAAGCTGCTTCGGTGTGGCCGGCACGGGCCAGCACGCCGCCGGGCTGGGCCATCAGCGGGAAGATATGGCCGGGGCTGACGATATCGTCGGCTACCGCGTTCCTGGCTGCCGCAGCCTGCACGGTGCGTGCCCTGTCGGCGGCGGAAATCCCGGTGGTGACGCCCTCGGCGGCCTCGATGGAGACGGTGAATTTGGTGCCGAAGCCGGAACCGTTGCGCGGTGCCATCAGCGGCAGCCTGAGGGTTTCGCAGCGCTCGCGGGTCATCGGCATGCAGATCAGGCCGCGGGCGAAGCGCGCCATAAAGTTGATGTGCTCGGCCTTGACGCACTCGGAGGCGATAATCAGGTCGCCTTCGTTCTCGCGGTCTTCGTCATCCATCAGGATGACCATCTTGCCGGCGCGAATGTCTTCGATCAGTTCTTCGATGCTGTTAAGAGCCATGCTGGCGATTCCTTAATTCTTCAGGTAGCCGTGTTCGGCCAGAAAGCTTTCCGTCATGCCGCCGGCCTTGCTCGGCTCGGCGGCTTTGTCGCCGAGCAGCAGGCGCTCCAGATAACGCGCCAGCAGGTCCACCTCGAGATTGACCTGCCGGCCCGGCCGGTAGTCGACCATGATGGTCTCGGCCAGGGTGTGCGGCACGATGGTCAGCTCGAACTCGGCACCGTTGACCGCGTTGACGGTCAGGCTGGTGCCATCGACGGTGATCGAGCCCTTGTGGGCGATATATTTGGCCAGCTCGCGCGGGGCACGAATGGTGAATTGCACGGCCCGGGCGTTATCGGCGCGGGCGACGATCTCGCCGACCCCGTCGATATGACCGCTGACAAGGTGGCCGCCGAGGCGACTGGTGGGCGTCAGGGCCTTTTCCAGGTTGACCGGGCTGCCGGGCTTGAGGTCGATAAAGGCGGTGCGCGCCAGGGTTTCGCGGCTGACATCGGCCCAGAAACCATCGCCGGGCAGCTCCACCGCGGTCAGGCACACGCCGTTGACCGCGATGCTGTCGCCCAGTTTGACGTCGCCCAGGTCGAGTTTTCCGGTGCTGACATAGACCCGCACATCGCCGCCCTTGGGGGTCAACGCACGGATACTGCCAATGGCTTCGATAATTCCGGTAAACATCAGGCCTCCCCTAATCGCGACTTGCCGCCCGGACAAGGGTGCCCGCTAACGGAAAGAAAAGCATAAGACATCACTACGCACTCCTGTTTGGGTACAAACAGGGCGTTTCGGATCGATAGGGATTTCACAGGCACGGACAAACCGCACCCTGGAAGGGAATCCCGCTCTCTCTTTATCCGGACTTTAACCGTCGGCCCCGGGATCACACCGGGTCTGCTGACCTTGCCCACGGATTTACACCCCTCTGGCAAGCGCTCGCGGGCTAGGCACTGGGCCATTACCGCCGGTGGGGAATCACACCCCGCCCTGAGAACGTTACGGCCACTTTTTCGTGGCCGAGACGCGTTTTACCATAATTGCCGCGCGCCTGCATCGCCGCGCGACAAGTCGTGCTGGCACCTGGCCGATCCGTCGTATCCGCCAATGCCGGTGTCGCGCGAGAAGATCGGCGCGGCAGCCCTAGCAAGCCGGCACCGCGATGATCCGCCAATCGTCACCGACCGCACGCATCTCGACGATCTTCAGCGCCGGCGCATCGGCCATGCGCGCCAGCGGCAGTTCCAGCAACGGCCGCGCACTGGAACCCAGCAGCTTGGGTGCAACGAACAGCTGGTATTCATCCACCAGACCCAGGCGGGCAAAGGCACCGGCCAGGCGCGGTCCGGCCTCCACCAGCACTTCATTGGCACCGCGCAGGGCCAGTTCGACAAGCAAGCGTTGCAGGTCAACCTGGCCACTGCTGCTGGGCAAGGCCAATAGTTCGTGCCCCTGGCTCAGGTAGCGATCCCGGGCCTCGGCGGCCGCGCAGGTCGCCACCATGGCCGCACCGGCCTGGAAAAAGGCGGCATCGAGCGGTACCCGCAGGCGTCCGTCGACCAGCATCCGCCACGGCGCACGGCTGGCGGCCAGGGCGCTCTGCTCGGCATCCAGGCCCAGTTCGTCGGGGCGCACGGTCAGGCGCGCGGCGTCGGCCAGCACGGTATCGGCCCCGGTCAGCACCACGCTGGAACGGGCGCGCAGGCGCTGCACCGCGGCCCGCGCCGCCGGCCCGGTGATCCACTGGCTTTCGCCGCTGGCCATGGCGGTACGTCCATCCAGGCTCATGGCCAGCTTGACCCGGACAAACGGCAGGCCCTGTTCCATGCGTTTGATAAAGCCGACATTGAGCGCCCGCGCCTCGGCCTCCAGCACCCCGCCCTGCACCGCGATCCCGGCCTGCATCAGACGCAGCAGGCCGCTGCCGCCGACCTGCGGATTGGGGTCCTGCATGGCCACCACCACCCGCGCCACCCCGGCCGCAATCAGCGCATCGGCGCAGGGCGGGGTACGGCCATGATGGCTGCAGGGTTCCAGAGTGACGTAGGCGGTGGCACCGCGGGCCTGGTCGCCGGCCTGGCGCAGGGCATGCACCTCGGCATGGGGCTCGCCGGCGCGGACATGCCAGCCTTCGCCGACGATACAACCATCGCGGACGATGACGCAGCCGACGCGGGGATTGGGGTGGGTGGAATACAGGCCTTTACGGGCCAGCTCCAGGGCACGGGCCATCAAGGCCTGGTCGCTGCTCATCATCAGCCCTGGGCAGGTTCGCGGGACAGGCGGTCGATTTCCTCGCGGAACTCGTTGAGGTCCTGAAAGCGCTTGTACACCGAGGCGAAACGGATATAGGCCACTTCGTCAAGTTTCTGCAACTCGCCCATCACCAGCTCGCCGAGTACCAGCGACTTGATCTCGCGCTCGCCGGTGGCGCGCAGCTTGTGCTTGATATGGGCGATGGCCGCTTCCAGGCGCTCGATGCTCACCGGACGCTTTTCCAGGGCGCGCTGCATGCCGGCGCGCAGCTTGTCTTCATCGAACGGCTGACGGCTGCCGTCCTGCTTGATCAGCCGCGGCATCACCAGTTCGGCGGTTTCGAAGGTGGTGAAGCGTTCGCCACAGGCCAGGCATTCGCGCCGACGGCGCACCTGCTCGCCCTCGGCAACCAGGCGCGAATCGATGACTTTGGTGTCGTTGGCAGCGCAAAAGGGACAATGCATAGATTAAAGCTAACCTTGGGCCTATTGAGGTTTCGCAGTGGGCCGCGACGAAACGTCAGCAGCCCCTGAACCGCAAGCCGCCATGTTAGCGCATCCCCCGGGCAAGACAAGCCGAGGCCTTTGCGCTATACAGGCGGCCCAGCAAACCCGCGGAGTCGATGCGACCGATGAAAAGCCCAATGCCGCTGCGTGCGGTACTCGTCTTCAGCCTGCTCGGTTTGCTGGGTGCCTGCAGCAGCGATGCCCCGGCCCCACTCGCCCAGGTCGCCATCAGCGCACCGCCGCAGCCGCAGCCGGCCCCCTTGCCGGCCTATCAGCGCGAGCTAAGCGGCAGCCTGCTGAATGTGCCTAATGATGCCGATGTCGAACTGGCCCTGCTGGCGATCAACCCGCGCGGCCACCCCCAGATCCTGCTCGGCAATATCCAGTTGCGCGGTACGGGCGGCGCGCTGCTCTTTCGCTTGCCGTTCAATCCGCAAGCCTTCGCCAAGCACCCACGGATCGAGTTGCATGGCCGCGCCCACCAGTCCGGTCGCCTGATCCTGCGCCTGCCACCGCAACCGATCAGCCGCGCCGAGACGCAAGTCCTGGGGCCACTGCACCTGGTGCCCGCGCCATGACGGCACCAGCCACCCTGCAAGCCGCCCTCGGCGAGTTGCTAGGCGACGCCCGGCTGACGGCCGCGACCCTGCCCGGCACCGAGCTGCGCCTATGGTTGATCGATGCGGACAATATGGACCGTGCCTTCAGCCCCGAGGAAACTCGGCGCATCCTCGAAGAGCCGCCCTACTGGTGTTTCTGCTGGGCTAGCGGCCTGGTGCTGGCACGCTGGCTGGCCGAACACCCCGAATGGGTCCGCGGCAAGCGGGTGCTCGACTTCGGGGCCGGCTCCGGCGTGGCGGCGATTGCCGCCGCCAGGGCCGGGGCGCTGGAAGTGGTGGCCTGCGACCTCGACCCACTGGCCCTGCTGGCCTGCCGGGCCAATGCCGCGCTAAATAACGTCGAACTGAGCTACTCCGCGGACTTCTTCGCCGAGGCCGACCGCTTCGACCTGATCATCGTCGCCGACGTGCTCTACGACCGCGCCAACCTGCCGCTGCTCGATCAGTTTCTCAGCCGCGGCCGTGAGGCCCTGGTGGCCGATTCGCGGGTGCGCGACTTTCAGCACCCGCTCTACCAGCGCCTCGACATACTAGAGGCCTGCACCTGGCCGGACCTGGCCGAACCGGCGGAGTTTCGCCATGTCAGCCTGTACCACGCCGAGCGGGCCTGAGCTGCGAGCGAGCCTATCGCGAACGCCTGGCCATCGCGCTTTTTTCTTGAAGCTTATGGCCTGAAGCTTGAAGCTATGGACTTTCCTCTTACCGAAAGTCCATCCCATGAGCGACTCCCCCTATATTTTTGATATCGCAGGCAGCGCCAGTTTCGAACAGCTGGTAATCGAGAACTCGTTCCAGAAACCGGTACTGGTGGACTTCTGGGCCGAATGGTGCGCGCCGTGCAAGGCGCTGATGCCGCTGCTGGCGCAGATCACCGAGGGTTACCGGGGCGAACTGCTGCTGGCCAAGGTCAACTGCGATATCGAACAGGACATCGTCGCCCGCTTCGGCATCCGCAGCCTGCCCACCGTGGTGCTGTTCAAGGATGGCCAGCCGGTCGACGGCTTTGCCGGCGCACAGACCGAAGCGGCGATCCGCGAAATGCTCAAGCCCCATGTCGCCGAACCGGCACCGGCAGCCGCCGACCCGATGAAAGCGGCCCAGGCCCTGTTCAGCGAAGGTCGCTTTGCCGACGCCGAAGCCGTGCTCAAGGTGCTGCTGACGGAAAACAACGAGCACGCTGCCGCGCTGATTCTCTATGCCCGCTGCCTGGCCGAACGTGGCGAACTGGGCGAAGCCGAGGCGGTGCTGGCTGCAGTAAAAGGCGACGAACACAAGCAGGCCCTGGCCGGTGCCCGGGCGCAGCTGACCTTTCTGCGCCAGGCCGCCGATCTGCCCGATGTCGCCAGCCTGAAAACCCGCCTGGCGCAGAACGCCGAAGACGATGAAGCGAGCTACCAGCTGGCCATCCAGCAACTGGCGCGCCAGCATTACGAGCCGGCGCTGGACGCCCTGCTCAAGCTGTTTATCCGCAACCGCAGCTACGCCGACGGCCTGCCGCACAAGACCCTGCTGCAAGTCTTCGACCTGCTCGGCAACGAGCACCCGCTGGTTACCGCCTACCGGCGCAAGCTGTACCAGGCGATTTACTGACCACCCATCCTACGGCGTTTATCGGCAGGCGTAGGGCGGGTGCAACCCGCCGTGCTGTGTCGCCGCTTGCAACTCTGGCGGGTTTCACCCGCCCTACGGGTACGACTGCAGACTCAGCACCAACCTACGCTTGCTCGCCGACCCAGTGGTAGATCGGCGCATCCACGCCCGTCTCCATCCGCACCTGGGCGCAATGGCGCAGACGCACCAGCAGGCGCTTGCCCGCCGCATCACCACCGGCCAGACCCGCCAGCTGCCCGAGCAGTTGCGGCCCTTCGATCTGTCCGGCCTGGCGCAGCAATTCCAGGGTGGTCTGCCACAAGGCATCGTCGGCCCCTGGCGCGACAGCTGCTGTCGGCGCAGACACCGCCTCGAGGGGGATATGCTGGGCCAGCTGCGCCCAATCCTGTGCATCCAGTTCGACCGTCAGGTCCACCGGCCAGGCCCCGATCTGTCCACGAATTCGCACCATCACTCTGCCCTCAACTGATCAGCCGCCATGCTCCCACGTCAGCAGCGGACCGCCAAGCGAAGCTGGCCATGGACACCATAAAATTGTTATAACGTAACGCTTGATTATTTCTGACCGGAGTCCGCCATGCGCCGCCTGCTACTTGCCCTGCCTTTCGCCCTGCTGCCCCTTGCCGCCACAGCGGCCGATCACGACCACGATCACGCCGAGCACGGCAGTCTGGATGCCCATGAGCACGGCGCGGCGCGGCTCAACGTGGTACTTGAAGGCCAAGCCCTGGAGCTGGAGCTGGAAAGCCCGGCGATGAACCTGGTGGGGTTCGAACATGCCGCCAAGAGCGACACCGATAAAGCCGGGGTCGCCGCCGTACGCAACCAGCTACAAGACCCACAGGCGCTGTTCGGTCTGGGTGCAGGTGATTGCAGCGTGCGCGAAGCGGAGCTGGAAAGCCCGCTGTTTGAGGATGACGAGCATGAACACGAGGAGGAGCACCATGCCCACGACAAGGACAGCGAACACAGCGAAATCCATGCGCACTATCAACTCGACTGCAAAAAACCCGGCGAGCTGCAGCAATTGAACCTGGGCGAACTGTTCAAGCGCTTCCCCGCCACCCTGAAAATTCAGGTACAACTGATCGGCCCGAATGGCCAGCAGGGCCTGGAGCTGACGCCCGCGCAGCCGACCCTGAGTTTCTGATTTGCCGATTGAACGCAGGGTGGATGACGCTTCACCCATCCACCATTGCATTTTTGTGGTGGATGAAAAGAGCGTCATCCACCCTACGTGCCAAACGAGTTCCCCCATGAGTTCAGCCCTGATCCAACTGTCCAACCTCGGCTTTGCCTGGCCCGGCCAGCCCGAGCTGCTGGACATCGACGCGTTCACCCTGCAACGCGGCGAAAGTCTGTTTCTCAAAGGCCCCAGCGGCAGCGGCAAGACCACCCTGCTGGGGCTGCTCGGCGGCGTGCAGAAGCCCAACCGCGGCAATATCCAGCTGCTTGGGCAGGACCTGAGCCGGCTATCCGCCGGAGCCCGTGACCGTTTCCGCGTCGACCACACCGGCTATATCTTCCAGCAGTTCAACCTGCTGCCGTTTCTCTCGGTGCGCGAGAACGTCGAACTGCCTTGTCATTTCTCCACACTGCGCGCCAGTCGCGCGGTGCAACGCCACGGCAGCGTGGATAACGCCGCCGCAGCCCTGCTCGCCCACCTGGGTCTGGATGAAACCAGCCTGCTCGAGCGCCGCGCCGGTGATCTGTCGATCGGCCAGCAACAACGCGTCGCCGCCGCTCGCGCGCTGATCGGCCAGCCGGAGCTGGTGATCGCCGACGAACCCACCTCGGCGCTGGATGCCGACGCCCGCGAAGCCTTTCTCGAACTGCTCTTCGCCGAGTGCCGCGAGGCCGGCTCCAGCCTGCTGTTTGTCAGCCACGATCAAAGCCTGGCGCGCCTGTTCGACCGCAGCCTGTCGCTGGCCGAGCTGAACAAAGCCACTCGCCTCGCGGAGATTTAACGATGTATCTACTGCGTCTCGCCCTGGCCAGCCTGGGCAACCGCCGCTTTACCGCCTGGCTGACGGTATTCGCCATCGCGCTCTCCGTGTGTCTGTTGCTCGCGGTCGAGCGGGTGCGCACCGAGGCCCGTGCCAGCTTTGCCAATACCATCAGCGGCACCGATCTGATCGTCGGCGCGCGCTCGGGCAGCGTGAACCTGCTGCTGTACTCGGTGTTTCGCATCGGCAACGCCACCAACAATATTCGCTGGGAAAGCTTCGAGCAGTTTGCCGAGCACCGTCAGGTCAAGTGGGCGATCCCAATTTCCCTCGGTGATTCGCACCGCGGCTATCGGGTGATGGGCACCAGCCCGGCGTACTTCGAACACTACCGCTACGCCCGCAGCCAGCCGTTGCAGCTGAACGGCGGGCGCGCCTTTGCCGATGACCCATTCGAGGTGGTGCTCGGCGCGGAAGTGGCCCAGGCCCTCAACTACCAACTGGGTCAGGAACTGGTGCTGGCCCATGGCGTGGCCACCATCAGCCTGGTCAAACATGACGACAAGCCGTTCAAGGTGGTCGGCATACTCAAACGCACCGGCACCCCGGTGGACCGCACCCTGCATATCTCCCTGGCCGGCATGGAGGCCCTGCACGTCGACTGGCAGAACGGTATGCCGGCGCGCGGCGCGGCAGCGGTCAGTGCCGAGCAAGCCAGGCATATGGATTTGCAGCCCAAGCAGATCACCGCCTTTCTGCTGGGGCTGAATAGCAAGATCGCCACCTTTAGCCTGCAACGGGAGATCAACGAGTTTCGCGGCGAGCCGTTGCTGGCGATTCTCCCCGGCGTGGCCCTGCAGGAGCTGTGGAGCCTGATGGGCACCGCCGAAAAAGCCCTGTTCGTGGTCTCGCTGTTTGTCGTGCTGACCGGTTTGATCGGCATGCTTACGGCGATTCTCACCAGCCTTAACGAACGCCGCCGAGAAATGGCGATTCTGCGCTCGGTGGGCGCGCGGCCCTGGCATATCGCCAGCCTGCTGATCGTCGAAGCCTTTGCCCTGGCCCTCGCCGGCGTGCTGCTCGGTTTACTGTTGCTGTACCTGGGGATCGCCGGGGCGCAGGGCTATGTGCAGGCGAATTACGGCCTGTATCTGCCACTGAATCTGCCGAGCCGCTATGAGTGGACGCTGCTCGGCGCTATCCTGAGCGCCGCCCTGTTGATGGGCTGTGTTCCGGCCTGGCGCGCGTATCGCCAATCCCTGGCCGATGGCTTATCGATCCGTTTATGAGGCTTTCCATGCACCGCTCCCTGCTCGCCACCCTGCTGCTCACCCTGGCGCTGCCCCTGGCGGCTGCCGAGGTGCGCGAGCTGACCTGGTCGGAAATGGTCCCGGCCGATGCGCCGCCACAAGCCGTTGAGCCGGCACCGATCCACGATCTCTCGCAACTGGCCGACGCCCTCGCCGCCTCACAGGATGAAGCAGGCCCGGCGGCCATGCAGCAGTCGCCCGCCGCACCGGTGGTGGAGGAACTGAATGGCCAGTCGGTAAAACTGCCAGGCTATATCGTGCCGCTGGATGTCACCGATGAAGGCCGGGTGACCGAGTTTCTCCTGGTGCCCTACTTCGGTGCCTGCATCCATGTACCGCCACCGCCGTCGAATCAGATCGTTCACGTCACCAGCGAACTGGGCGTGATGCTCGATGCGCTGTACCAGCCGTTCTGGATCGAGGGCCCGATGAAGGTCGAGCAGACCAGCAGCGAGCTGGCCGAAGCCGGCTACCAGATGGAAGCCGAGAAGATTTACGCCTACGAACTGCCGGATAGCTGAGCGCCTTGACCCGTAGGGTGGGTTAGCGACGCAGTACGCCGACCGATCAACCGAACACGCTTATGGCACGACGCGTAACCCACCACGCGATCGAGCGCGTTGCGCCAATGGTGGGTTACGCCGCGCCCCGGGTGGCGTGATGCCGGGTAATGACTGCAGGCGGCTAACCCACCCTACAAAAGCGGCGTGCCACAGGTTATTGCGCGCAACAAACCGGCAGCCCACTAGCCCGCGCTGGCCACGTGCTTTTCCCGCTGGTAGCTCAACTCGCTTTCCGCCCAGTTACGCCAGGCGCGCACCTTGCTGCGCTCGGCACCGGCACGCTCGGCCTTGGCCAGGGCGTCGAGCCCGGCCTGCCAGCGCGCCTGCTCCAGTTCCAACTGGGCCAGGTTCAGCCAGTGCTTGGCACTACCCGAACGCTGCGCCAGCTCACGGAAGATCGGTGCGGCCTTGCTACGCTCACGGGCCTGCCACCACAGCAGGCCCAGGCGTTCCTCACGGGCACTGGTACGCGGCAGCAGGCCCTGATCGAGCATCCCGGCGAGCAGCTTGGCCCCCTGCCAGGGTTGATCGGCAGCCCCGGCCAGCAGCACCAGGTTATCCAGTTCGCTTTCGCTGAAGCGCAGGCCCTTCTGGTACGCCGTACGCAGGGTCGCCAGGGATTTGTCATAACTGCCGCTCAGCTGCTGCAGCGCCGCCAGCTGACGCCAGCCCTGGGCGTTGTTCGGCTGCCGCGCCAGCAGTTGCCGCTGCCAGCGCTCGGCGGCGGCGTATTTTTTCAGGTCGGCGTTTACCGCCACGAGAAACTGCAGCCAGCTATCGGCGGCCTGCGGATTGGCCTGCACATAGCGCTCGGCCAGGGGCAGCGCCTTGGCGGGCTGGCCGAGGCCCTGATAGGCCTGCACCAGCATCTGCAGCACCTCTTCATTGGCGTTGGCCTGCCCCGGCGCGAGCAGGGTCACCACCTGGGCGTAACGGCGCTCGACCAGGTTCAGGCGGGCCAGGTTCAAGGCTTCGGCGGCCTGCAGTTCGGCGTCCAACTTGCCGCTCTTGAGCACCTTGTCCAGCAGCTCGATGGCCTTGCCGTTGCGGCCTTCGGCCCAGGCCAGATAGCCCTCGCTGCGCCACAGCAGCGCTTCTTCCAGACTGCCCGGCTGGCCGCTGGCGGCAGCCAGGGCACGTCGCGCGGCCGCGTAGTCACCCTTCTTCTGCGCGGTCTGCGCCGTATCCAGGGCGCGAAATACGGCCGGGTCAACACTTTGCCCAGCCGCCTGCGCGGCACCTGCGCCACACAGCGCGATCAGCAACACTAGACGATACATATCAGCGACCTCCTTCCAGGCGGAAGTACAGGGTTTTCACCGCTTCGCGGGCCACCGCCAGGCCGCCCTCGGTACGCGGCGCAAAGCGCCAGCGCACGGCGGCGCGGCGGGCTTCGCGTTCGAACACGTTCTGCGGGCTGGCTTCAATAACCCGCAGGTTTTCCACCGCACCCGCACGGTTGATGGTGAACGCCAGTTTCACGTGGCCTTCGATGCCGCGCTGCAAGGCATAACGCGGGTAATCCGGGCTGACATCATTGAGCGGCATCACTTCACTTTCCGGACCGCCCGGCTGACCACCGGCATCGCTCGGGGCTGGCGCACTGGGTGCCGAGGCACCCGCAGCCAGACCCGTCAGGCTCGGGGTCGGCGCGCTGTTGACGGCAATGCCGCTGCTCAGGCTCGGCACCGGCAAATCCAGGGCCGGCAGGTTGGCGCTCGGGGTGGCCGCCATCGGCGTCGGTGGCGTCGGCGTTTGCGGCGTTTGTGCTTGCGGCGGCTGCGGGGCCTGCTGACGGGTGCGCGTCGCGGTATCGCTGGAATTGCCGTCCAGGCGGACGAAATTGGCCACCGTCAGCGGCTCATCGCTCGGCGTGCTACTGGGCGGCGCGACCATGTAGAGCATCAGGCCGAACAGCGCCAGCGCCATCACACAGGCCGCGACAAAGGACAGTGGCAAACGCATCAAAGCGCTCCCGCCGTGGCGGCCAGGGCCACGTCCTGCACACCCGCCAGGCGCGCCTGATCCATCACCTGCACCACCAGGCCAGTGCGCGCATCCTGATCGGCCTGCACCACCACCGCGCCGTCCGGCTGATCGACGCGCATACGCTCGACGTGGGCGCGCACGCTGCGCACATCGACAACTTTCTTGTCCATCCACACCTGCCCGTCGGCGGTGATGGCGATGAGGATATTGCCTTTGTCCTGCGGGCTGGCGGTTTCCGCCTGGGGCCGCTGCACTTCGACGCCGGCTTCCTTGATAAAGGAGCTGGTGACGATAAAGAAGATCAGCATGATAAAGACCACGTCGAGCATCGGCGTCAGATCGATGCCAGTGTCTTCGTCTTGCTGGTGGTGACGGCGCATTCTCATTGTTTGCAGTCTCAGTCGTGTCGCAGCTGGTCGGCCAGCCGCTCCAGAGCCCGGCGGGCATCGCGTTCGAGGCGCGCCAAGCTGAACAATCCACTACTCGCCAAGACCATACCGGCCATGGTCGGCAGGGTCGCCTGCCAGACTCCGGCCGCCATGCCGCGCGGGTTGCCGGTGC
>JBFJZW010000107.1:0-12946 GCA_041621875.1 Pseudomonas sp.
CGCCGTGGGGCAGGCAGTCGCCGCACAGCGGGTGCGCGCCCAGCGTCTGGATCAGCGCCTGGGGCACCACAATGCGGCGACCGTCCCGGGGCAGCGGCCACTGGGAGGTCTCGATAACCGGGACGTCACTGGAATCCATACCGCAATATAGTCCATTACTGGTCAATAGAAACCATCCGCATGGGGACGATACTGTGGTAAACCATAGCAATAATAGAACAACATCCCCACTTTCGGAGGCTCCATGAGCACGCGACTGCCGCAACTGATCAACGGCGAATTCCAGCAAAGCCAGACCGACACCTGGATTCCAGTCACCAACCCGGCCACCCAGGAGGTGCTCTGCGAAGTACCGGCGGCCACCGCCGAGGAAATGGAGAGCGCCATCCAGTCCGCCCGCGAGGCGTTCCTGGAATGGCGGGAAACCCCGGTGTCCGATCGCGCACGGCTGATGCTGCGTTATCAGCACCTGCTCAAGGAGCACCACGATGAAATCGCCGAGGTGCTGGCCAAGGAAACCGGCAAGGTGTTCGCGGACGCCAAGGGCGATGTGTGGCGCGGCATCGAGGTGGTGGAGCACGCCGCCAACATCGGCAACCTGCAGATGGGCGAGCTGGCCAATAACGTCGCCGGTGGCGTCGACACCTTCACCCTGCACCAGCCGCTGGGCGTGTGCGCCGGCATCACCCCGTTCAACTTCCCGGCGATGATTCCGCTGTGGATGTTCCCCATGGCCATCGCCACCGGCAATACCTTCGTCCTCAAACCGTCCGAGCAGGACCCGCTGGTGACCATGCGCCTGGCCGAGCTGGCCATGGAAGCCGGTGTACCGGCCGGGGTGCTCAACGTCATCCACGGCGGTGCCGAGGCGGTCAACCTGCTCTGCGATCACCCGGACATCAAGGCCGTGTCCTTCGTCGGCTCGACCAAGGTCGGCACCCATGTCTACAACCGCGCCACCGCCAACGGCAAGCGTGCGCAGTGCATGATGGGGGCGAAGAACCACGCCATCGTACTGCCCGACGCCAACCGCCAGCAGACCCTCAACAACCTGCTCGGCGCAGCCTTCGGTGCGGCCGGTCAGCGCTGCATGGCGCTCTCGGTGGTGATCCTGGTGGGCGAGGCGCAGCAGTGGTTGCCCGAGCTGATCGAGAAGACCAAAACCCTGAAGATCAATGCCGGTGCCGAGCCGGGTACCGATATCGGCCCGGTGGTTTCCTGCGCCGCCCTGGACCGCGTCAGCGGCCTGATCGCCCGCGGAGTCGAGGAAGGGGCCGAGCTGCTGCTGGATGGCCGCAACCCGCAGGTGCCGGGCTACCAGGACGGCAACTTCGTCGGCCCGACCATCTTCGCCGGCGTTACCCCCGCCATGAGCATCTACCGCGAAGAGATCTTCGGCCCGGTGCTGTGCGTGATGCAGGCCAAGACCCTGGACGAGGCCATCGCCCTGATCAACGCCAACCCCAACGGCAACGGCACCGCCCTGTTCACCCGCTCCGGTGCCGCCGCCCGCCGCTTCCAGGAAGACATCGACGTCGGCCAGGTGGGCATCAACGTACCGATCCCGGTGCCGGTACCGCTGTTCTCCTTCACCGGTTCGCGTGCCTCCAAGCTCGGCGACCTGGGCCCTTACGGCAAGCAGGTGGTGCAGTTCTACACCCAGACCAAGACCGTCACCCAGCGCTGGTTCGACGAAGACGAAGTCGGTGGCCCGGTCAACACCACCATCACCCTGAAATAAACCGCCAGGGCCGGGGCCTGTGCTCCCGGCCTGCTTCAGGAGAGCGCGACATGCAATTTGAAACCCTGCTGATCGAGGTGCGCGAGCGCGTCGGCCTGATCACCCTCAACCGGCCGCAGGCGCTCAACGCGCTGAACAGCCAGCTGATCGGTGAGCTGAACCAGGCGCTCGATCGCCTGGAGGCCGATGCGGGCATCGGCTGCATCGTCATCACCGGTTCGGCCAAGGCCTTCGCCGCCGGTGCCGACATCAAGGAAATGCTCGAGCTGGGCTACCCGCAGATCTATCTGGACGACTTCTTCGCCGCCGCCGACCGCATCGGCACTCGGCGCAAGCCGCTGATCGCCGCGGTGGCCGGCTACGCCCTGGGCGGCGGCTGCGAGCTGGCGCTGATGTGCGACTTTATCTACGCCGCCGACAACGCCCGTTTCGGCCTGCCGGAGCTGGCCCTGGGGGTGACCCCCGGCATCGGCGGCACCCAGCGCCTGACTCATGCCCTGGGCAAGGCCAAGGCCATGGAGCTGTGCCTCACCGGCCGCCAACTGGACGCGGCAGAAGCCGAGCGCGCCGGTCTGGTGGCCCGCGTGTTCCCCGCCGCCGAGCTACTGGAGCAGACGTTGAAGGTGGCCCAGGGTATCGCCGCCAAATCGCTGCCGGCCAGCATGCTGGTCAAGGAGTGCGTGGGGCGTGCCTTCGAACTCGGCCTCAGCGAGGGGGTGCGCTTCGAACGCCGGGTGTTCCACTCGCTGTTCGCCAGTCACGACCAGAAGGAAGGCATGAGCGCCTTCGTGGAAAAACGCCAAGCGCAGTTTCAGCACCGCTGAGCTCCGCAACAAATCACAGAGGGACTCACCATGCATATAGGTTTTCTTGGTCTCGGCAATATGGGCGGCCCAATGGCCCGCAACCTGCTCAAGGCCGGCCACCGCGTCACCGTCTTCGACCCCAGTGCCCAAGCTATCGCCGCGCTCGTAGAAGCCGGTGCCACCAGTGCCAACTCCCCTGCGGCGGTGGCTCAGGCCCGTGTCGAGGCGATCGTCACCATGCTGCCGGCGGCGGCTCAGGTGAAGCAGGTTTATCAGGGCACCGATGGCCTGCTGGCGCATGTCGGCCAAGGCGTGTTGCTGATCGACTGCTCGACCATCGACCCGCTCAGCGCCCGCGAAGTGGCCACCCTGGCCCTCGCCCAAGGCAACCCCATGCTCGATGCGCCGGTTTCCGGCGGCACCGGCGGCGCGACTGCCGGCACCCTGACCTTTATGGTCGGCGGCCCGGCCAGTGCGTTCGACCAGGCCGGGCCCATTCTCTCTGCCATGGGCAAGAACCTCGTCCACTGTGGCAACAGCGGCAACGGTCAGGTGGCCAAGATTGCCAACAACATGCTGCTCGGCATCTCCATGGTCGGCGTCGCCGAAGCCATGGCCCTGGGCGTGGCCTTGGGGATGGATGCCAAGGTGCTGGCCGGCATCATCAACACCTCCAGCGGTCGCTGCTGGAGCTCGGAGATCAACAACCCCTTCCCCGGCGTGCTGGAAAACGCCCCGGCCTCGCGTGGCTACAGCGGCGGTTTCGGCACCGACCTGATGCTCAAGGACCTCGGTCTGGCTACCGAAGCGGCCAAGCACGTGCGCCAGCCCGTGCTGCTCGGTGCCGCCGCCCAGCAGCTGTACCAGAGTTTCAGCCTGCAGGGCCATGGCGGTCTGGATTTCTCCGCCATCATCAAACTGTACCGTCGGGACGCCGAGGCATGAGCAGCGGCGAAGCACCGGTCCTGGCCGAAGTGCGCAACCGCATCGGCCACCTGATCCTGAATCGTCCGAGCGGCCTCAACGCCCTGACCCTGCCCATGGTGCGTTTGCTCCTGCAGCAGTTGCATGCCTGGGAACAGGACCCGCAGATCCTCGCCGTGGTGTTGCGCGCCACCGGCGAGAAAGCCTTCTGCGCCGGCGGCGATATCCGCATGCTTTACGACAGCTACCAGTCGGGCAATAACCAGCACGAGATCTTCCTCGAAGAGGAATATGCCCTCGACGAATACATCCACGGCTACCCCAAGCCGATCATGGCATTCATGGACGGTTTCGTTCTCGCCGGCGGCATGGGCCTGGTGCAGGGTGCCACGCTGCGGGTGGTCACCGAACGCACGCGCATGGGCATGCCGGAAGTGGCTATCGGCTTCTACCCGGACGTCGCCGGCAGCTATTTCCTGCCGCGTCTGCCCGGCGAACTGGGTATCTATCTGGGCGTCAGCGGCCTTCAGGTGCATGCCGCCGATGCGCTGTATGTGCGCCTCGCCGACTGGTGCCTGCCGAGCGCGCAGATCGCCGAACTGGATCGCGGCCTCGACAACATAAGCTGGACCGTTCCCGCGCAGGAAGCCCTGCGCTCCCTGCTCGCCACCCTCGCCGTGAGCAAACTGCCGGGTGCGGAGCTCAAGGCGTTGCGGCCGGCCATCGACGCCTACTTCGCCCTGCCCGACCTGCCGTCGATACGCGCGGCGCTGCTGACAGAAACTCGCCCAGCGTTTCAGGACTGGGCCGAGCAGACCATCAAGGTGCTCGACAGCCGCTCGCCGCTGGCCATGGCCGTGACCCTGGAGTTGTTGCGCCGCGGGCGCTACCTGCCGCTGGCCGACTGCCTCGCCCAGGAACTGCACCTGGACTACCAGTGGTTCGACAAGGGCGATCTGATGGAAGGCGTGCGCGCCCTGCTTATCGACAAGGACAAGAAGCCACGCTGGAACCCAGCCCGCCTGGAGGACCTCGACCCGGCACGGGTGCAGGCCTTCTTCGCCGGCTTCAAGCCTGCCGCCGGCAAAGCCCGGCGCACAGCGACCACCTGAGCCCACAGCACAAGAGAGAGACCCGATGCACGACCTCGAACTGAGTGAAGAGCAACGCATGATCCGCGACCTGGCCCGCGACTTCGCCCGTCGCGAGATCGCGCCCAAGGCCCAGGCCATGGAGAAGGCCGGCTGGATCGACGACGCCCTGGTGGCGCAGATGGGCGAGCTGGGCCTGCTCGGCATGGTGGTGCCCGAAGAATGGGGCGGCAGCTATATCGATTACGTCGCCTACGCCCTGGCCGTGGAGGAAATCTCCGCCGGCGACGGTGCCGTCGGCGCGCTGATGAGCATTCATAACTCGGTCGGTTGTGGCCCGGTTCTGAATTTCGGCAGCCAGGCGCAGAAGGATGTCTGGCTCACGGACCTGGCCAGCGGCCAGGCAATAGGCTGCTTCTGCCTGACCGAGCCACAGGCCGGCTCCGAAGCGCACAACCTGCGCACCCGCGCCGAACTGCGCGATGGCTACTGGGTGCTCAATGGTGCCAAACAGTTCGTCAGCAACGGCAAACGCGCCAAGCTGGCCATCGTCTTCGCCGTCACCGATCCGCAGCTGGGCAAGCAAGGCCTGTCGGCTTTTCTGGTACCGACCGACACCCCCGGTTTCACCGTCGACCGCAGCGAGCACAAGATGGGCATCCGCGCCTCCGACACCTGCGCGGTGACCCTGAACGACTGCCGCATCCCCGCCGAGAACCTGCTCGGCGAGCGTGGCAAGGGGCTGGCCATCGCCCTGTCCAACCTGGAAGGCGGGCGCATTGGCATCGCCGCCCAGGCCCTCGGCATCGCCCGCGCGGCCTTCGACGCCGCCCTGGGCTATGCCCGCGAGCGCATCCAGTTCGGCAAACCGATCGCCGAGCATCAGAGCATCGCCAACCTGCTCGCCGACATGCACACCCAGCTCAATGCCGCACGCCTGCTGATCCTGCATGCCGCACGGCTGAAGAGCGCCGGCCAGCCCTGTCTGTCGCAGGCCTCGCAGGCCAAGCTGTTCGCCTCGGAGATGGCCGAACGGGTGTGTTCCAAGGCGGTGCAGATCCACGGCGGCTACGGCTACCTGGAGGACTACCCGGTGGAGCGCTACTACCGCGACGCACGCATCACCCAGATCTACGAGGGCTCCAGCGAAATCCAGCGCCTGCTGATCGCCCGCGAGCTGGCCCACTACCCGCTGTAAACGGCCATTGGCCAAAGCGCTCAGAGAGACCGGGCGCTGGCGACCTGGGTTTTCATCGCCCGGGGTGCCATGCTCGGCGCTCGCCCTTCAGGTGCCGAACACCGCCATGCCCGCCACCCAGTCCAGCCCCGATCCCTCGCGCTATCAGGCCACCCGCAACCAGGCCCTGAGACTGTTTGCCGAGCGCGGTTTCAGCCGGGTAAGCATGCGCGAATTGGCCGACTACCTGGGTATCCGGCCAGGTTCGATCTACAACCACATAGAGAGTAAAGAAGCGCTGCTGTTCGAGCTCATCGAAGAGCTCTACGAACAGCTGCTGCACGGTGCCCGCCAGGTACAACGGCGCGCTGCCACGCCCGCCGAACGACTGCACGGCCTGTTCGAGGCGCACCTGCGGTTGCACGCCAGCATGGGCGCGCATTTTCGTCTTGCCGAATACGACAGTCACTGTCTGAGCAGCGAGCAGCAGGCGCAAATCCGCGAGCTGCGCGCTCGTTACGCACAGCATCTGGTGGAAAGCGTGGAGCACTTCACCGGCCAGCCGGTTGGCAACAGTCGCCGCGCCGCATTGAGCGGCGTCATGGCCCTGCTTAATCAGTTACCGGCCTGGGTCGAGGCCCCCGAGATGCAGCCGAGGGCACACCATGAATTGCTCCGCGATATGGCGCTGAGCGCGCTGCACAGTGCCTTGCGGGCCACCCAGGCCCAAGCTGCGCAGGCCGCCCCATCAATCGGCTTCGGCGATGCCCTGTAAAGCGGCGCGGCAACGCTCTTCGGCCGTGTCCAGTTCCAGTTGCATCTGCTGGATGTCCAGCAGCTGCTGTTCCAGCTGCAGACGCCGTTCGGCAATCTTGCCCAGCATGATATTGAGCTGGTGACGGTTGTCGCCCTGCGGGTCGTACAGCTCGATCAGGCTCTTGCATTCGGCCAGCGAGAAGCCGATGCGTTTGCCGCGCAGAATCAGCTTCAGCGCAACCCTGTCCTTGGGCGTATAGATCCGCTCCTGGCCGCGACGGGTCGGTAACAGCATGCCCTGCTCTTCATAGAAACGAATGGTGCGGGTGGTAACGTCCAGCTCGCGCGCCAGCTCGGAAATGCTGTAGGTCTTGGCGGTCATGCTTGATCCTTGGGTGTTGTCCATGAGCACTGCCGCGCAGTGGCCTCGCGACATGGGTTCATGGCTATGGGTCCTGGAACGCTAACAACTCATTACGTTAACGTCAACGCAGGGCTCGCCCAGCATCCGCAGACAACTAGGAGGATTGGCCTGGATATAAGGGCGAGCGATAAAAAAACCGGGCCACCAGGGCCCGGAAAATTTCACACAGGGGAGCAATCGGATCGAGCGGGTACCCGGCCTTACCAGAGCGGCAGGCTGTAGCTGACAATGAAGCGGTTCTCGTCCAGGTCGCTGCCGAAGTTGCTGCGGGTGGTGGCATTGCGCAGACGCAGGCCAAGGTTCTTCAGCGGCCCACCTTGCACCACATAGGCAATGTCGGTGTTGCGTTCCCAGGTCTTGCCCTCGCTCAGGCCCGCGCCGCGATCGACGTTGTCGCCGGACAGGTAGCGGGTCATCAGGCTCAGGCCCGGGACACCCAGGGCGGCGAAGTCATAGTCATAACGCAGTTGCCAGGAGTGTTCGTCCTGATTGCCGAAGTCGTTGATCTGCACCAGGTTGACCAGCGCGTTGTCGGCACCGGCGACGTAGGCGAAGCCGGTGTCGCCGGACAGCTGCTGGTAGGCGGCGCTGAAGCCGTGCGCACCGAGGCGATAGTTGAACAGCGCGCCGAAGGCATCGTTGTCGACGTTGCTACCACCGTCATCCGTGGAGCGGGCGTAGCGGATATCCGTTTTGAAGCTCTGCCCTTCGCCCAGCGGCAGCTGGTGTACCAGGTTGACCAGGTGCTGCTTGTAGATACCGTCCAGGCCGCCGTAGTAGTAGCTGGTGGCGAGTTCCGGAGTCCACTGGTAACGGCCGCCGGCGAAGAGGAATTCGTCGCTGGTCTTGCTGCTGCCCAGCACGATATTGCGCTTGCCGCCGTTGAACACGCTCAGCTCCTGGTTATCCGAGGAGTCGCGCTGGTTGACCCGGTCTACGCGGCCGAGGTCCAGGCTCAGGCCTTCCACCTCGCTGCTGCTCAGCCAGGCACCGCGAAAGGTCTGTGGCAACAGGCGGCTGTCGTTGCGCATCAGCGCTGGCAGTACCGGTTGCAGGGTGCCGAGTTTGAGCGTGCTGTTCGACGCACGCAGCTTGGCGGTCAGGCCGGCCTCGCCGTATTCATCCTGGGCGCGCTTGGGGGCCTCGCGGTCGCTCTTGAGGATACCGGTACCGACCCGGTCGGGGCTGGAGTCGAGTTTGATGCCGAGCAGGCCGATGGCGTCGAAACCGACCCCGACCGGGCCCTCGGTGTAACCGGATTCGAAGCGCAGGATAAAGCCCTGGGCCCACTCCTCGGCCTTGCTCTGCGCCGCGCCGTCCTGGCGAAAATCGCGGTTCATATAGAAGTTGCGCATATCCAGCACAGCCTTGCTGTCATCCACAAACGCGGCCGAGGCCGGTGCGCTAACACCGATGGCCGCGGCCAAGCCGGACAGCATCAATACCTGGGTAGGTCTAAGTACGTACATAGGTCTCTCTTCTTGTAGGTGGGTAGTGCACCAACCCCAAACAGCCCACTGCGGCGCAATACCCGGCGAAGGCCGGCACAACCGGCCAGTTCCCACAGGGTTTCCCCTGGGTGCTAGACGCCCCTGCCAACGGCGCGGCAGGGCGAATTTGGCAAACAGCGGCCCGCGCCGCGGTCCGGGGACCGCGCCGTGAGCAACAAAAGGACTGTGGCTAGAAGTTGCGTCGCGCCAGCTTGAGCACCCAGCCGACGATGCCAACCCGGAACAGCAACACACAGAGGACGAAGATCACCCCGAGAATCACGTGTACCCATTCGCCCAACGGGCCGTTGGACAGGTAGCTCTGCAGGGTGACCACCAGGGTGGCACCGACAAACGGACCGAGCACGGTGCCGACACCGCCGAGCAGGGTCATCAGGATCACTTCACCGGACATATGCCAATGGGCGTCGGTCAGCGAGGCCAGCTGGAACACCACGGTCTTGGTCGAGCCGGCCAGGCCGGTCAGCGCCGCCGAGATAACGAAGGCCAGCAGTTTGTGCGCATCGACGTTGTAACCGAGGGAGATGGCCCGCGGCTCATTCTCGCGAATCGCCTTGAGCACCTGCCCATAGGGCGAGTGGATGGTGCGCTGGATGATGGCGAAACCGAGCACGAACACCGCCAGCACGAAGTAGTACAGGGTCAGGTTGTCGTTCAGGTCGAACAGGCCGAACAACTGGCCACGGGGCACACCGTGCAGCCCATCCTCGCCACCGGTAAACGGTGCCTGCATATAGATAAAGAACACCAGCTGGGCCAGCGCCAGGGTGATCATGGCGAAGTAGATGCCCTGACGGCGGATCGCCAGCAGGCCGAAGCCCAGCCCCAGCAGGGTCGAGGCCAGGGTACCGGCGAGAATCCCCAGCTCGGTGCCCAGACCACTGTACTCGCTGAGCAAGTATCCGGTGATATAGCCGCCGGTGGCGAAAAAGGCGGCATGGCCGAAGGACAGCAAACCGGCATAACCGAGCAACAGGTTGAAGGCGCAGGCGAACAGGGCGAAGCACAACAGCTTCATCAGAAACACCGGATACACCGCCAGCGGCGCGACCAGCGCCACGCCGAACAGGGCCAGATAGAACCAGCGCTTACGCCGTACAGCGGCCTGTTCGCGCTGCCGAACCACCTGCGTTTGCAGGACCCGGGGCCCCTGTTTGATTTCCAGACTGGTCATCTTTATGCCTCCTTACCGAAGAGTCCCGCGGGACGGACCAGCAGCACGATCACCATGACCAGAAACACCACGGTGTTGGCCGCCTCGGGGTAGAACACCTTGGTCAGCCCCTCGATCAGGCCCATGGCCAGGCCGGTGACGATGGCCCCCATGATCGACCCCATGCCGCCGATGACCACCACGGCGAACACCACGATCAGCAGGTTGGCACCCATGGTCGGCGTCACCGAGTAGATCGGTGCCGCCAGTACGCCGGCGAAGGCCGCCAGGGCCGCGCCGTAGCCGTAGGTCAGGGTGATCAGCAACGGCACATTGATGCCGAAGGCCTGCATCAGCTTGGGGTTTTCGGTGCCGGCACGCAGGTAGGAGCCCAGGCGCGTGCGCTCGATCATGAACCAGGTGGCCAGGCACACCACCAGCGCGGCGGCCACCACCCAGGCGCGGTAGGTGGGCAGGAACATAAAGCCGAGGTTGTAGCCGCCCTTGAGCTGGTCCGGCATCGGGTAGGACAGGCCCGACACACCGAATAGTTTGACGAAGCTGCCCTCGACGATCAGCGCCAGGCCGAAGGTCAGTAGCAGACCGTAGAGATGATCCTCGCCGGCAATGCGCCGCAGCAGACCCCGCTCGATCAGCATGCCGAGAACACCCACCAGTAACGGGGCCAACACCAGCGCGGCCCAGTAGTTGACGCCCAGGTAGTTGAGGCCGAGCACCGCGGCGAAGGCCCCGAGCATGTACTGCGCGCCATGGGCGAAGTTGATGATCCGCAGCAGCCCGAAGATGATTGCCAGGCCCAGGCTGAGCAAGGCATAGAACGCCCCGTTGATCAGGCCCAGGAGCAACTGACCGAACAGCACGCTCAGGGGAATGCCGAATACCATAGTCATGATTTACCACCCGCTGAAAGTCCGTGACACCCGGCCGTGTGCGGCCGGGTGAATAGCTGGGGTTGATTGCCGATCAGTTCTGCGACAGCAGCGAACACTCGCTCTCGGCCAGCGGGCGGAAGGCCTCGTCGCCGGGGATGGTGCGCACGATCTTGTACAGGTCCCACTCCCCTTTCGACTCGGCCGGAGTCTTGACCTGGGCCAGGTACATGTCGTGAACCATGCGCCCGTCGGCGCGGATGCTGCCGTTCTTGGCGAACATGTCGTTGACCGGGGTGGCCATCATCTGCGCGCGCACGGTCTGCGCATCATCGCTGCCGCTGGCCCTGATCGCGTTGAGGTAGTGCAGGGTGGCCGAGTAGATGCCCGCCGGCACCATGCCCGGCATCTTGCCGAAGCGCGCGTGGTAGCGCTGGGCCCAGGCGCGGCTGTCCTCGTTCATGTCCCAGTACCAACCGGTGGTGAGCATCAGCCCCTGGGTCACGTCCAGGCCCATGGCGTGGATGTCGTTGAGAAACACCACCATGCCGGCCAGCTTCTGTCCGGACTGGGCGACGCCGAACTGGCTGGCGGTCATCAGCGAGTTGACCGTGTCGGCCCCGGCATTGGCCAGGGCGACCACATCGGCACCGGAACCTTGGGCCTGGAGGATGTAGGAGGAGAAGTCGCTGCTGGGGAACGGGTGGCGGACCTTGCTGACTACGCTGCCACCACCAGCCTCGACCACCTTGGTGATGTCGGTTTCCATCGCATGGCCGAAGGCATAGTCGGCGGTGAGGATAAACCAGCTCTTGCCACCATTGGCCAGCACCGCCTTGGCCGTGCCGTTGGCCAGGGCGTAGGAGTCGTAGGTCCAGTGGATATGATTGGGCGAGCAGTATTCGTTGGTCAGGCTGGAGGCCGCCGCGCCGGAAATCAGCGCCAGCTTGCCGGCCTGCTCCACCACCTTGCTCGCCGCCAGAACCACCGAGGAGGCGACCATGCCGGTGACCATGTCGACGTTGCGCTCATCGACCCACTGCCGCACGGTATTGGCACCGACATCCGGCTTGTTCAGGTCGTCGGCGCTGAAGATGACGATTTTCTTGCCATCGACCTGGCCACCGAAGTCCTCGACGGCCATTTTCAGCGCCTCCAGGCCACCCGGGCCGGAAAGGTCGCGGTAAGTGCCGGACATGTCGGCCAGGTAGCCAATACGAATTTCATCGTCGCTGAACTGCGCCTGGGCGGCGCTGGCAATCAGGCTGGTGGCAAAGATGGTGCTTGCAGTCTTCTGGAACAGATTCATCTCGTTACCTTCCACAGTTATTGTTGTTGTACCGGGCAAAGCAACCCCGACACGGCGGGCCTGGGCCACGCCGTACTGCATGTTTCGAGGGGTGAAACCGGGTTTAGACGCCCAGGCAGCGGTGCAGCAGTTCCTGCTTGGAATCCAGCTCGGCAGCGCCGATTTCCTCGACAATCTGCCCGTGATCCATCAGGTAATGGCGATCGGCCAAGGGTGCGGCGAAGCGGAAGTTCTGTTCCACCAACACGATGGTCAGGCCCTTGTTCTTGAGCTTGATCAGCACCTCGGCGAGCTTCTGCACGATCACCGGGGCCAGGCCCTCGGTGATCTCGTCGAGCAGCAACAGGTTGGCTCCGGTGCGCAGAATGCGCGCCATGGCCAGCATCTGCTGTTCGCCGCCGGACAAGCGGGTGCCCTGGCTGAAACGCCGCTCGTAGAGGTTGGGGAACATCTCGTAGATTTCATCGAGGCTCATACCGCCGCTGCGCACCATCGGCGGCAGCAGCAGGTTTTCCTCGACGTTGAGGCTGGCGAAGATACCGCGCTCTTCGGGGCAGAAACCGACGCCCAGGCGCGGAATCAAATGGGCGGCGATACCCAGGGTCTCGTTGCCATTGATCACGATCGAGCCGGTACGCCGGCCGACCATATTCATGATGGCGCGCAGGGTGGTGGAACGGCCCGAGCCGTTGCGCCCGAGCAGGGTCACCAGTTCGCCGCGGCGCACCAGCAGGTCGATGCCGTGCAGAATGTGCGACTCGCCGTAGAAGGCATGCAGGTCGCTGACCCGCAGCTGTTCGTAATCCGGGGTGTGCAGACTGGTCATGCGTGGCCCTCCTCGAGCACGGCCGCTTCGCTGCCCAGATAGGCCTCGCGCACCAGGGGGTTGGCGGACACGCTGGCGTAGTCGCCTTCGGCGAGAATCGCGCCACGGGCCAGCACGGTGATGCGATCGCACAGCTGGCTGACCACGCCGAGGTTGTGTTCGACCATCAGCACCGTGCGCCCCACCGCAGCGCGGCGTACCAGACCGATAACCATCTCCACGTCCTCGCCGCCCATGCCCTGGGTCGGCTCGTCGAGCAGCATGAGCTCGGGCTCGAGCGCGAGCGTCGTTGCGATCTCAAGCGCCCGCTTGCCGCCGTACGGTAGCTCCACGGCGAG
>JBFJZW010000108.1:0-12915 GCA_041621875.1 Pseudomonas sp.
GCGGTATTAGCGTTCCTTTCGAAACGTTGTCCCCCACTACCAGGCAGATTCCTAGGCATTACTCACCCGTCCGCCGCTAAATCAGATAGCAAGCTACCCTCAACCGCTCGACTTGCATGTGTTAGGCCTGCCGCCAGCGTTCAATCTGAGCCATGATCAAACTCTTCAGTTCAATACTGCTTGGGTTTTGTGAAAACCCTAAACTTAGCTCAGCAATCGACAAAAAACTCTCAAATTAACGAGTGTTACTTGTGATGCTGATAATCTTGCGACTAACAGTCTTACCTCACAAGCACCCACACGAATTGCTTGATTCAGTTGTTAAAGAGCGGGTGGTTAAGTCTTTCGTCTCAACCGAGGCGCGCATTCTACAGCAGCCTCATCTTACGTCAAGCTGTTTTTCGAAGTTCTTTCCGAAGAAGTTCTTTCTACTCAACCACTTGCAACCCCGACCAACATCCAGCTTCTCGTTAGCGGGAGGCGAATTCTACAGCGTTTCAAACCGCTGTCAACCACCTCTTCAACCGCTGCCGATCTACCCGATCGAAGCCACCAGCAGGATCAAACCACCACCCTGCCAGCCCGGCGCATTCTACACAGCTTACACTGCTTTGCAACCTCTCTTTTAAAGCTAACTTATTGTTTTAGAATAAGTTTTCCGAGAGCTCTGCGCCGGAAGAGGTGCGCATTATAGGGGCAAGCGAAGCCAGGTCAACCGATTGTTATACTTTTGTTTCAACAACCATGAAATCAAGGACTGCAACCACACCAGCACTCGATGCGCGCCGCCCGCAGAAACGACAAGGCCGTTGAAGCTGACGTTTCAACGGCCTTGTCGCACAGGCACCACGCAAATTACTCAGCCTTAAGCCTGATACGCGCGAACGCCTTCTTGCCGGCCTGACAGACGTGCACCGCACCTACCTTATATATAAAGGAGCGATCGACCACCTCGCCATCCACGCGCACACTGCCGGAGCCCAGCAGATCACGTGCCATGGCGGCATTCTTCACCAGGCCGGCCTTATTCAGCAGCGCCGCAATCGGCATATCCTCGGCAGACAGCACCTCGATCTCTGGCAGATCCTCGGGCAGCTCGCCTTCCTTCATGCGGTTGCCTGCCGAGCGATGGGCATTGAGTGCGGCTTCTTCACCATGAAAGCGGGCGACAATCTCTTCGGCCAGCTTGATCTTGATATCACGCGGGTTGGCCCCTTGCTCGACATCCAGCTTGAACTGCTCGATCTCTTCCATGGAGCGGAAGCTAAGCAATTCGAAGTAGCGCCACATCAGCTCATCCGGCATGGAGACCAGCTTGTTGTACATGACGCCCGGCGCTTCCTGGATACCGATGTAGTTGCCCAGGGATTTGGACATCTTCTTCACGCCATCCAGACCTTCCAGCAACGGCATGGTGACGATGCACTGCGACGACTGCCCGTAGCCACGCTGCAGCTCGCGCCCCATCAGCAGATTGAATTTCTGGTCGGTGCCGCCCAACTCGACATCCGCACGCAAGGCGACCGAGTCATAACCCTGCACCAGCGGATAGAGGAACTCATGAATAGCAATTGGCTGATTGGTCGAATAGCGCTTGCTGAAGTCATCGCGCTCGAGCATGCGCGCAACCGTGTATTGCGAAGTCAGGCGAATGAAATCGGCCGGCCCCATCTTGTCCATCCAGGTGGAGTTAAAGGCCACCTCGGTTTTCGCCGGATCGAGGATCTTGAACACCTGCGCCTTGTAGGTCTCGGCATTCTCCAGCACCTGCTCACGAGTCAGGGGCGGACGAGTCGCGCTCTTGCCACTGGGGTCACCGATCATCCCGGTAAAATCGCCAATCAGGAAGATCACCTGATGCCCCAGCTCCTGGAACTGACGCAGCTTATTAATAAGGACGGTATGCCCCAGGTGCAAATCCGGGGCCGTCGGATCAAAGCCCGCCTTGATACGAAGCGGCTGACCACGCTTGAGCTTCTCAACCAGTTCGGCCTCAACCAGAACCTCTTCCGCACCGCGCTTGATCAGCGCCAACTGCTCTTCAACCGACTTCATGACAGGACTCACGACCACTCAAAAACAAAAGGGAACCAACCATACAAGATCGCAGACAAATCACAAGTTCTGCCCGCCGAGCACACAGCTTAAGCGCACTCAGCGACAACCGGGGTTGCCTAGCACACGATTTGGTTATATTTTATACAGTTACTGCATATTCATCATTTTCTTTATCTATTTCTTCTCATTTTTAAAGTCAAAAGCCATCTATGACCCATACGACCAAAGCCCCTCCGCTTTACCCCAAGAGCCATATCCTGGCCGCCAGCGGTGTCGCCGCACTGCTCAGCCTGGCCCTGCTGGTGTTCCCCTCCCGCGAAGTAGAAGCCCAAAAAACCTTTATCAATCTGGAGCTGGAGACCGGCTCCGAGTTCAGCGAACAGTCGGACGACACCCAATCCAGCGACAGTTTGTCTTTCAAGCAGAACGAATCCCCCTTCAGCACAGCAGACACCGCCTCCCAGCAGACCGAAACGGCGCATAAACAACCACAGCAGATCGAGCCTGTTGCCGAGACAGATCCACTTCAGCGCAGCATCCAGGTCAGCCAGGGCGATACCCTGTCCACCATTTTTGCCAAGGTAGGCCTGCCTGCGACCACCGTGCACCAGGTGCTGAGCAGCAGCAAAGAGGCCAAGCAGTTCACCCGCCTGAAAGTAGGCCAGCAACTGGACTTCCAGCTGGACGCTGAAGGGCAGCTTGAGCGCCTTAACAGCAAGCTCAGCGACCTGGAAAGCATCGCCCTGGCGAAAACCGAGAAGGGCTACAGCTTCGAACGCGAACTGGTCAAACCCGAGGTCCAGAGCGCTTACGCACACGGCGTAATCCGCAGCTCCCTGTTCCTCTCGGCCAAGCGCGCAGGCCTGTCCCACGCCCTGACCATGGAGCTGGCCAACGTCTTCGGCTATGACATCGACTTTGCGATGGATATTCGCGAAGGCGACGAATTCGAGCTGATCTACGAAGAAAAAGTGGTCAACGGCAAGCGGGTCGGCACCGGCGATATCCTGTCCGCCCGTTTCACCAATCGCGGCAAGACCTATACCGCCGTGCGCTATACCAGCAAACAGGGCACCACCAGCTACTACAGCGCCAATGGCGAGAGCATGCGCAAGGCCTTTATCCGCACACCGGTGGACTTCGCCCGCATCAGCTCGCGCTTCTCCACTGGCCGCCGCCACCCCGTGCTGAACAAGATCCGCGCACACAAGGGTGTCGACTATGCCGCACCACGCGGCACGCCAATCAAGGCCGCCGGCGATGGCCGGGTGACCCTGGCTGGCCGCCATGGTGGCTATGGCAATGCCGTGATCATTCAGCACGGTCAACGCTACCGCACCCTGTATGCGCACATGCAGGGCTTTGCCAAAGGCATTCGCAACGGTTCAAACGTCAAGCAGGGGCAGATCATTGGCTATATCGGCACGACCGGGCTGTCCACCGGGCCGCACCTGCACTATGAGTTCCAGATCAATGGCGTTCATGTCGACCCGCTGAGCCAGAAACTGCCGATGGCCGACCCTATCGCCAGCAGCGAGAAGGCTCGCTTTATGCAGCTGAGCAAACCCTTGATGGCCCAGATGGACAAGGAAAAATCCACAGCGCTCGCCCTCAACCAGCGCTGACACAATGCCTCTCTACCTTGGTGTGATGTCCGGAACCAGCCTGGACGGCCTGGACATCGCCCTGATCCGACAAGACCATACCACCACCCTGCTTGGCACCCGCTATCTGCCGATGCCGACAGCGCTGCGCAACGAACTGCTGGCCCTGTGCAGCCCCGGGCCCGACGAGCTGGCACGAGCCGCCATTGCCGAACAGCAGTGGGCGCGGCTTGCCGCACAAGGCATCGCCGACCTGCTCCTGCAGCACGAACTTACCCCGCAAGCCATACGCGCGATCGGCAGTCACGGCCAGACCGTTCGCCACGAGCCTGCCCGAGGCTTCACCATTCAGATAAGCAATGCAGCCCTGCTGGCCGAGCTGACGGGCATCTGTGTGGTCAACGACTTCCGTCGCCGCGATCTGGCTGCCGGCGGGCAAGGCGCACCGCTGGTACCGGCCTTCCATGAGGCCCTGTTCGCCCAAGCACAGAGTCGCCGAGCAATTCTCAATATCGGCGGTTTCAGCAACCTGAGCCTGCTCGAGATCGATAAACCTGTGCACGGTTTTGATTGCGGCCCCGGCAACGCCCTGCTGGATGCCTGGATTCAACGCCACAAGGGCGCAGACTATGACCAGGACGGCCAATGGGCGGCAACCGGCCAGGTACAGGCAGCGTTATTGCAAGCCCTGCTCGGCGATGATTTTTTCCAGACCCAGGGCCCTAAAAGCACCGGCCGCGAGCTATTCAATCTGGCCTGGCTGGACCTGCACCTGGCAACCCTTCCCCGCTACGCCCCCGAAGACGTCCAGGCGACCCTGCTCGAGCTGACCGCGCAAAGCATTGTCGCGGCGCTACAAGCCGCCCAGGAGCACACCGACGAGCTGCTGGTATGCGGCGGCGGTGCACGCAACCTGACCCTGATGCAGCGCTTGTCCGCCCTGCTGCCGGACAGCCGCGTCAGCAGCACCGACACCCATGGCGTACCCGCCGACTGGGTCGAAGCCATGGCCTTTGCATGGCTGGCGCATTGCTGCCTGGAAGGCATCCCGGCCAACCGCCCCAGCGTCACGGGTGCGCAAGGCCTGCGCATTCTCGGTGCCATCTATCCCGCCTGAGGCCATAAACGACAACGCCGTGCATTAGCACGGCGTTGTCTTGAAGAGTAATCCTGATCAGATCGAAAACGAGGAGCCGCAACCGCAGGTGGTGGCCGCATTCGGATTCTTGATCACGAAACGCGAACCCTCAAGACCTTCCTGATAATCGACTTCGGCACCGGCCAGGTACTGGAAGCTCATCGGATCGACCACCAGGCTCACGCCTTCGCGCTCGACTATGGTGTCGTCCTCGGCCACTTCCTCATCGAAGGTAAAGCCGTACTGGAACCCAGAACAGCCGCCCCCCGTGACGAATACGCGCAATTTCAGGCGCGGATTGCCTTCTTCATCGACCAGGTTCTTCACCTTGTTCGCCGCGCCCTGAGTGAATACCAAGGCCGTAGGGGTGAAGGTTTCGACGCTCATGCTGACTAACTCCCGGCGCTAAGCGCCATACTGCGTTGTGGCTGGCATTATCCGCTTACCTGAGAAAAGCGGTCAACTATTCTACCAAATCGAGGTTTTCCGGTAACTCCAGCGGTCGCACCTCGTCGCGCAAGTGACAGAGCCGCCCTTCGATCTGCGCGCCCATGGCCATTTCCATCAGTCCGTAATACAGATTACCGCGCACTCGAGCCCGAGCGCCCAGCTCCAGATGGGTGCTGGCATGGACATCGCCGATCACTTCACCGTCAATCAGTACATGGGGGGCGCGGACCTCGCCTTCAACCTGCCCCTGCACACTGACCCGCACCATGCCTTCGCTGGCCAGCAGGTTGCCGCTGACCTTGCCATCGACCTGCACCGCGCCCTGAAACCGCAGGTTGCCCTGCAGCTCGGCCCCCACGGCAATCAGGCTGGTCTTACCGTTAAAGCGCTGCAGATCGGTCTTGCTCTTGTCTTTATTCCACATCAGGAAGAATCACTCCTCTTCGCCCCATTTGAATGTACGCAGCAGCGGCTTCTCACCCTGCACCTCGGCCGCCACCTTGACCTCACGCGGAACAAAACCATCGGGCAGTCTCAGCTCGGCAAAACGGCCCGCCTCGGGAATCGCCTGAAAGTGCTTGAACGCGAAAGGGATCGCCTGGCCGGGTAAAGCATCGGCCAGGCCCTCGGTCAAGGCGGCCAGCTCGAGAGCAACCTCTTTACCTGCACGCTGCCCCACCACGGTGACCCGTAGCTTCCCCTCTAGAGGCTTATCGCCCTTGCCTACCCGGCTCAGCAGTATCTTGTAGCGGAAAAGCCTGGGGCTGTCCGTGGCCTGTACCTCAAAGGTCCTGATGCGCAGCCCTTCGCGACGAGTGGCAGGGGCGAGGACGCCCTTATAGAAGGCCAGGTCCTGCTGCTGCTTGTAGATCTGCTCTTCCAGCAGCTTGATGGTCAGGCGGCTCTGCTCATTGGCCTGCTGGGCAACCTTTTCCCCACTGCTGATGACGGTCAGACGCTGACGCAGCGCCTCCAGCTCCTGCTCCTGCTCGAGCACCTGCGCCTGCAAGGGTTGTTGGCCGTCGACCAGCCCCTGGGTCGTCCGCGCCTGCCACCAGCTACCGGCATAGAACGCCAGCGGCACGGCCAGCAGCAACAGCCACCAGGCCAGACGCGCACGCCTGGCCCGCGCCGGGTTGCTGGGGCGGACCTCCCACCCCGCCATCAGGGCAACATGGCCGCGTGGGACAGACCGAGGCGCTCATCCACGCCGAAGAGAATGTTCATATTCTGTACTGCCTGCCCCGAAGCACCCTTAACCAGGTTATCGATCACCGACAGCACCACCACCAGATCGCCGTCCTGGGGACGGTGCACGGCAATCCGGCAGACGTTGGCACCGCGCACACTGCGGGTTTCCGGATGACTGCCGGCCGGCATCACATCGACGAAGGGCTCGTCGGCGTAACGCTGCTCATACAGGGCCTGCAGATCCACCGAGCGATCCACCACCGCGGCATAGAGGGTGGCGTGGATACCGCGGATCATCGGCGTCAAGTGCGGCACAAAGGTCAAACCCACGTCGCCGCCGGCGGCGCGGCGCAAACCCTGGCGAATCTCCGGCAGATGGCGATGACCCTTGACGCCATAGGCCTTCATGCTTTCCCCGGCTTCGCTGAACAGCGAAGCCACGCTGGCACCACGCCCGGCACCGCTGACCCCGGACTTGCAGTCGGCAATCAGGCTCGAGGCATCGGCCAGACCGGCTTCCAGCAACGGGATCAGGCCCAGCTGCGCAGCGGTCGGATAGCAACCGGGCACAGCGATCAGGCGCGCCTGCTTGATCGCTTCGCGGTTGACTTCCGGCAGGCCGTACACCGCTTCCGGCAGCAGGTCCGGTGCGCCGTGGGGCTGGCCGTACCAGCGGGCCCATTCGTCGGCATCCTGCAGGCGGAAGTCGGCGGACAGGTCGATCACCTTGGTCCCCGCCGCCAGCAGTTCACCCGCCAGGGCATGGGCGACGCCATGGGGCGTGGCGAAGAACACCACATCGCACGCGCCCAGGGTTGCCACGTCCGGCACGCTGAAGGCCAGGCCGTCGTAATGACCGCGCAGGTTCGGGTACATCTCGTCGACGCGCATGCCCGCCTCGGAGCGCGAGGTAATCACCTGCACCTGCGCCTGCGGGTGCTGCGCCAGCAAACGCAACAGCTCGACACCGGTATAACCCGTGCCGCCGACGATTCCGACCTTGATCATCACTTGCCCCTTGCAATAACGTCATTGGAAAGCTGCCGATGATAAGGCCGCTTCGGCCAGGGGCCAACCGCCAGGATGACGGATAGTGCGGTGAGCACTACTATCGGGGCACTTTATTTCCCCAGGATCGAACAATGCTCTATCTGTGGCTCAAAGCCCTGCACATTATCGCCATGGTCTGCTGGTTCGCCGGGCTGTTCTATTTGCCACGCCTATTCGTCTACCACGCCATGAGCGAAGACTCCGCCAGCCGCGAGCGCTTCTGCATCATGGAGCGCAAGCTGTACCGCGGCATCATGTGGCCCTCGATGATAGCCACCATCGGCCTGGGCCTGTGGCTGCTCAGTCTCAATTCCGCGTATTACTTCAGCCAGGGCTGGATGCACGCCAAGCTCAGCCTGGTGCTCGTACTTGTAGCTTATCAGCTGATGTGCGGTGCCCAGCTCAAGGCCTTCGCCCGCGGCGAGAACCGCCGCAGCCACGTGTTCTACCGCTGGTTCAACGAAGCCCCGGTCCTGGCGCTGCTGGCCATCGTGATCCTGGTGGTGGTCAAACCCTTCTGACGACATGCCGCACGCAGCACGCTAACCACTTCCCTGCCCATAGGAAATGTCCATGTCCCTACCTGCCCTGCTCGAACAACGCCTGCGCCTGCCGGTGGTCGCCGCGCCGATGTTTCTGGTCTCCAACCCGCAGCTGGTACTTGCCTGTTGCCGCGCGGGCATAGTCGGCAGCTTCCCGGCCCTCAACCAGCGTGAAAGCAGCGGCTTCAAGGCCTGGCTGGAAGAGATCGAGGCCGGCCTCGCCGCACAGGACGCGCCCTATGCGGTCAACCTGATCGTGCATGGCAGCAACCCGCGCCTGCAGGCGGACCTGGCCATCTGCGTCGAGCATCGCGTGCCTATCGTCATCACCAGCCTGGGGGCGGCGAAAGAGGTGGTGGATGCGGTGCACAGCTATGGTGGCCTGGTGTTTCACGATGTAACCACCCGCCGCCATGCCGAGAAAGCCGCAGCCGCCGGGGTCGACGGCTTGATCGCGGTGGCCGCCGGCGCAGGCGGACATGCCGGCACCTGGAGCCCCTTCGCCCTGATCGCGGAAATCCGCCAGTTCTTCGACAAGACCCTGCTACTGGCCGGCTGCCTCAACCGGGGCCACGAGGTGCTTGCCGCGCAGCTGCTGGGAGCGGATCTGGCCTACCTCGGCACCCGCCTGATCGCCACCCAGGAAAATGCCGCCTCACCCGCCTACAAACAGATGCTGCTCGACGCCCGGGCCGCCGACATCATCCATACCCCGGCCGTCTCCGGGGTGCCGGCGAGCTTTATGCGCCAGAGTCTGGAACTGGCCGGCTACGACCTCAAGCAATTGCAGAACAAGGGTGAGATCAATTACGGCGAGAAGCTCAAGCCGATGGACGAGGAAGCCAAGGCCTGGAAAACCGTGTGGTCCGCCGGCCAGGGCGTTGGCGCGATCGGCGACCTGCCGAGCGTCGAGACCCTGATCGCGCGCCTGGACAGCGAATACCGCGCGGCCTGCCAGCAGGCCCAGCAACTGCAGCAACGCTGGCCGCGATAAGCCTCGCCTCGTCGCGAGCGCCCAAAGCAGAGGCTCGCCGCCCCCTCTGCCGCCCCGGGCCCGAAACCCGACCGGCCGATGGCCGGTTTGGCGGCGCGGGCAGAGTGTGATGGATGCCCATATTTGCAGCTCAGGCAGCTTGTTCATTGGCCTGCAGGCCAGCTAGTCTGTAATGCCCCCTCCCAGGCACCGACAAGGAAGCCGATATGAATCAAGCCCGTTTCAAGATTGTCTTCAGCGGCGAGCTGATGCCTGACGTGGCCCTGGAAACCGTCAAGGACAATCTCTCGCGCCTGTTCAAAAGCGACGGCGCGCGTATCAATGCGCTCTTTAGCGGCAGCGCCGTCGAGATCAAGCGCAACCTGAGCGAAAGCGAGGCCGATCAATACCTCAGCGCCCTGCAGCGCGCCGGTGCCAAGGTGCGCAAGGAACAGGACCTGGCGGCGGGCCTGAGCCTGGTAGACAGCGATGACCACCCGCCTACCAGCAGCACGCCTGCGCCAGCGGCCATCCCCGCCAACGAGATGACCTGCCCCAAATGCGGCCACCAGCAGGCCAAGTCGGCGGAATGCAGCGCCTGCGGCATCATCATCGAGAAATTTATCGCCCGCCAGGCCATGTTTGGCGACAGCACAGCGGCCGATGCCGCCCCCGCCACGACGCCCTATGCCACACCCAGGGCGGCAGTTGCCGAGAGCCTGCCTGAGTTCGGCGAGCTGAAGGTGTTTACCACCGACGGGCGAATCGGTCGCCTGCGTTACCTGGCCTGGTCGATGGGCCTGCTGCTCGCCTGTATGCCCGTGTTCGCCGTGGCGGCGGGCTTCTTCGCCGTGTCGGAGATCTTGGGCGGCCTGCTGGTAGCCCTGGCGGGTATCGCCGTAATGGTGGCCGGCATCATGTTTGGCGTGCAGCGCCTGCACGATATCGGCTGGTCCGGCTGGCTGCTGCTGTTGAGCCTGGTGCCGGTGGTGGGCGGGGTGTTCTCCCTGCTGCTGTTTATCATCCCCGGCAGCACCGAGGCCAACCGCTTCGGCCCACCGCCACCGCCTAACAGCACCGCGGTCAAGGTTCTGGCGGCACTCTGGCTGGCCGTTATCCTGATCAGCATCATTGCCGCCATCGCCGTGCCGGCCTATATGGGCTACGCCGACGCAGGCCTTTGATCGCCAAGCGGATGGGGCCACAACGGCCCCATCGCTCATCCCCTATTACATCCCGAACCACCCTCCGCCATCTGCAATGACCGCTGCCACGGCCTGTTAACCGGCACTCACCGTACGACCATCCGCCCAGGTGCGCAGGGCCGCAAGATCCTCGGCCATGATCACCGACAGCGGCGCGGTACTCTGGATAGCGTGCAGCAGCAATGCCTGATCGACCGTCTGCTGCTGCGCTTGCGCGGCATACAGGGCGCTGACCACCACCTGTTCGATCTCCGCCCCGGAAAACCCGGCGCTGGCCTGCGCCAGTAGCTCCAGGTCGAAACCATTCGGCTCCAGTTCCCGGCGCACCAGGTGAATGCGGAAGATCTCGGCACGCACCGCGGCATCGGGCAGGTCGACGAAAAACAGCTCGTCGAAACGTCCCTTGCGCACCAGCTCGGGCGGCAGCCGCGCGATCACGTTGGCCGTGGCCACCATAAACACCGGAGCCTTGCGCTCGGCCATCCAGGTCAACAGGGTACCGAGCACCCGCTGGCTGACGCCGCCGTCGTGATCACCGCTGGCCAGGCCCGGCTCGATCTCGTCGATCCACAGCACACAGGGAGCCATCTGCTCGGCCAGCTTGAGCGCGTCACGCAGGTTGCGCTCGGTTTCGCCGAAGAACTTGTTGTACAGGCAGGCAAAGTCCAGGCGCAGCAACGGCAGCCCCCAGAGTCCGGCCACGGCCTTGGCCGCCAGGCTCTTGCCACCGCCCTGCACGCCGACCAGCAGTACCCCCTTGGGCAGATCGCTGCCCTTGCCCTCGAGGAAGATGCTCTGGCGCTCGGCCAGCCAGCGCTTGAGGTTGCCCAGCCCACCCACCTCGGCGAAGCGTGCGGTGTCGTACTCGAAGCTCAGCACGCCCTCCAGGTCGAGCAGCTGGAACTTGGTCTTGTTCAGTTCGGGAATATCTTCCTGGGTAATGGCACCGTCATCGCAGATCACATTGCGCGCCAGGGCACGGGCCTCGGCATGGCTGAGGCCGCGCAGGTTCTTCACCACCTGCTGCAGGGTACGGTTATCGGTACGCACCCGGGCATTGCGATTGCGTACACTCCAGGCGCTGGCCTCGTCACGGACAATCGCCAGCAACTCGTCTTCGCTGGGCAGCGCCAGGCTGAAGCGTGCCGCATAACGCTGCACCTCGGGCGGCAGCTTGCAAGCATGGGAGACCAGCACCAGGGTCGGGCCGCCGGGCGGCTCGCGCATGGCGACCTCCTTGAGCAGGCGCACCAGCCTGGGGTTGTCCTCCAGAAAGGGATGCAGGTCGCACAGCACATAGAGGGTCGGCTGCGAATCCGCCTTGATCAGGCGCAGCGCCGCTTCCGGCTCCAGGGTCTCGGCGTCGGTCTGGCTGTCGCCGGCAAAGCCGAGGCGCTGCAGGCCTTCGGTCACCGACCAGACCTGCAGCGCCAGGCCGCGGCGCAGCGCCAGGCCGGTGAGGGTTTGCAGCACCCGCGGCTCGTCCCAGGACTCGATCAGGATCAGCCGGGCCTTGGAATCGAGCACCAGGCCCAGATCATGGATATCGTTCTTCACACACACTCCTTGTCCACTGGTCGGGCAGCACTGGGCCCCGTTAAACTCGGGACTCTTTCAACAGGCCAGGAGACTGTCCATGGACTGTCTGTTCTGCAGAATCGTCGCCGGGGAAATCCCCGCACGCAAGCTTTATGAAGATGACCAGGTGATCGCCTTCCACGATATCGGCCCACAGGCACCGGTGCATTTTCTGGTTATCCCGAAAAAACATATCACCACCCTCAATGACCTGAGCGAAGCTGATAAGCCGCTGGCCGGGCATATCCTCTTTACCGCCCAACGCCTGGCCAGGGAGCTGGGCTGCGAGGAAGGCTTCCGCGTGGTGATGAACTGCAACGACCTGGGCGGCCAGACCGTGCACCACATCCATATGCACGTGCTTGGTCAGCGCCAGATGACCTGGCCGCCGGGCTGATGCACAACAGCGGGGCGCGCGGAGCTGATCCGGGTCAAACCTTGTCCTGCGGATTGGAGTAAACTGCCCGGGTTTTCAGCGCCGGAGGTCCCCATGGCCAACGAACGTCACTTCTCACCTGTCGACCGCCTACTGCTGCAGGCCGATGCCGCCCTGCGCACCCTGCTGCCGTTCAGCGGCCAGCCTGGCAGACCATCGCCGGCCATCGTCCAGCCCGAAGCCGAACTGGATGAACTGCAGGCCCAGCACGTCGCCGGCCTGATGCGTATCAACCACACCGGCGAGGTCTGCGCCCAGGCGCTGTACCAGGGCCAGGCCCTGACCGCCAAATTGCCCCAGGTGCGCAAGGCCATGGAGCATGCCGCCGACGAGGAAATCGATCACCTGGCCTGGTGCGAGCAGCGCATCCGCCAGCTCGGCAGCCAACCCAGCGTTCTCAACCCGCTGTTCTATGGCCTGTCCTTTGGCGTGGGCGCGGCCGCCGGCCTGATCAGCGACAAAATCAGCCTGGGGTTTGTCGCCGCCACCGAAGACCAGGTGGTCAAGCACCTCGACGAACACCTGCAACAGATCCCCGAGGGTGACCTGAAATCGCGCGCCATCCTCGAACAGATGCGCACGGACGAAGAGCAGCACGCCACCAGCGCCCTTGAGGCCGGCGGCCTGCGCTTCCCGGCACCGGTGAAGTTCGGCATGAGCCTGCTGGCCAAGGTGATGACCAAAAGCACC
>JBFJZW010000109.1:0-12908 GCA_041621875.1 Pseudomonas sp.
ACGATAGTATTCGCGGCGGTCATCTTCATCTTGAGTCGACATGGCGAACCCATGGCAGCAGTAGTGGTCTGAGTGTAAAGCTGCTGGCCAGGCCCCGCCACAAGGACGTTCCTCTTTACCTGCAAAAGCCCCCACATGTTCAGACCTCTGTTCGTATTTATCGGTACGCGCTACACGCGGGCCAAGCGTCGCAACCATTTTGTCTCCTTTATTTCCCTGACTTCGATGATCGGGCTGGCACTGGGTGTGCTGGTGATGATCCTAGTGCTGTCGGTGATGAATGGTTTCGACCATGAAATGCGCACCCGGGTGCTCGGCATGGTGCCGCACGCCACCGTCGAGAGTGCCACGCCGATCGATGATTGGCGCAGCCTGGCCGAGCAGGCGCAGACCAATACCCAGGTGCTGGCGGCAGCCCCCTTTAGCCAGATGCAGGGCTTGCTGACCTATGAGGGCAAGGTGCAGAAGGTGCTGATCAACGCGATTGACCCGCTGGAAGAGGTCAAGGTGTCGATTATCGATGACTTCTTCCAGCAGGGACGGCTGGCGGACCTGCGTCCCGGCGAATTCGGCATGGTGATCGGCGACAAGGCCGCGGCCAAGCTGGGCGTGGGGCTGGGCGACAAGATCACCTTTGTCGCGCCGGAAGTAACCGTCACCCCCGCCGGGATGTTTCCGCGACTTAAGCGCTTTACCGTGGTTGGCCTGTTTCATGTCGGTGCCGGCGAGATCGACGGTCACCTGGCCCTGACCCATGTGCAGGACCTGGCCCGTCTGCAGCGCTGGCAGGTCGATCAGGTGCAGGGCATCCGCCTGAAATTCGCCGACCTGTTCGAGGCCCCACGTACGGCCTGGGCGCTGGCGCAGACCCTCGGCGAGGGCGATTACCATGCCCGCGACTGGACCCGCACCCATGGCAACCTGTATCAGGCGATCCGCATGGAAAAGGCCATGATCGGCCTGCTGCTGCTGCTGATCGTGGCGGTGGCGGCCTTCAATATCATCTCCACCCTGGTGATGGTGGTCACCGACAAGAAGGGCGATATCGCCATCCTGCGCACCCTGGGCGCGACGCCTAGGCAGATCATGGCGATCTTTATGGTTCAGGGTACGGTGATCGGGGTGTTCGGCACCGTCATAGGCGCGGTCCTCGGCATCTTCGCCGCACTCAATGTGAGCGCCGCCATCGCCGCCCTGGAATCGCTACTGGGCATGCAGTTTCTCAATGCCGATGTCTACTTTATCGACTATATCCCCTCGCAACTGATGCTCCAGGATGTGCTGCTGGTGTGTGCCGCGGCTCTGCTCCTGAGTTTTCTCGCCACCCTTTATCCAGCCTGGCGCGCGGCCCGTACCCAGCCCGCGGAGGCCCTGCGCTATGAGTGATCAGCTTATGCAAGACAAGGCAGTTTTGAGTTGTCGCAATCTGGGCAAGAGTTATGTCGAAGGCCCGCAGTCGGTGGTGGTGCTGGAAGATCTGCAGCTCGAACTGCATCCCGGCGAGCGTCTGGCTATCGTCGGCAGTTCCGGTTCGGGCAAGAGCACCCTGCTCAATATGCTCGGCGGCCTGGATACGCCGAGCACCGGCAGTGTCTGGCTGGCGGGCGAAGAGCTGTCGGCGCTGAACGAGAAGGAGCGAGGCCTGCTGCGCAACCGCGCCCTGGGCTTCGTCTATCAGTTTCATCACCTGCTGCCGGAATTCACCGCCCTGGAAAACGTCTGCATGCCGCTGCTGATCGGCCGTACGCCGATCCCCGAGGCCCGTCAGCGGGCCACCGCGCTGCTCGAGCGGGTCGGCCTCGGCCATCGCCTGGCGCACAAACCGTCCGAGCTGTCCGGCGGCGAGCGCCAGCGCGTGGCGATTGCCCGGGCGCTGGTGAACAAGCCGGGGCTGGTGCTGCTCGATGAGCCCACCGGCAACCTCGACCACCACACCGCCCAGAGTATCCAGGAGCTGATCAAGGAACTGAGTGGCTCTTCGCAGACGGCGTTCCTGGTGGTGACCCACGACATGGAGCTGGCCCGGCAGATGGATCGCATCCTGCGTCTGGAAGACGGCAAGCTGGTGGCCGCCTGATGTTCCGTCCGCTGAGTATCTTTATCGGCATCCGCTATACCGGGGCCAAGCGGCGCAATCACTTTATTTCCTTTATCTCGATGACTTCGATGATCGGTCTAGCCCTGGGTGTGCTGGCCATGATCGTGGTGCTGTCGGTGATGAACGGTTTCCAGAAGGAAATGAGCACGCGCATTCTCGGTATGGTGCCCCACGCCAGTATCGCCGGGGCGCAGCCGCTGGATGACTGGCAGCAGGTCGCTGCGGCCGCGAAGAACAATCCACAGGTGGTCGCGGCGGTACCCTTTGCCGAGCTGGAGGGCATGCTGTCCTTCCGCGGGGCGATGCAGCCGATCCAGTTGCAGGGCGTCGATCCGGCGCTGGAGCCCCAGGTGTCGATCATCGATACGCATATGCAACAAGGCCGCCTGAGCGATCTGCGCGAGGGCGAGTTCGGCGTGGTGATCGGTGAGATCACCGCACGGCGTTTCCAGTTGCGGGTGGGCGACAAGCTGGCACTGATCGTGCCGGAGCTGAGCAGCGTGCCGGGCGGTATCAGCCCGCGTATGCAGCGTCTGAATGTGGTCGGGGTGTTCAAGGTCGGAGCCGAGCTGGACAGCTCCCTGGCCCTGATCCATGTCGCCGATGCCGCGCATATCCAGCGCATGCAGCCGGGCCAGGTGCAGAGCGTGCGCCTGAAGCTGCAGGACCTGTATCAGGCCCCGCAGGTGGCGGCGAGCATTGCCGCTGGCCTGGGCGAGGGCTACAAGGCCAGCGACTGGACCCTGACCCAGGGCAGCCTGTTCAGTGCGATGAAGATGGAAAAGACCATGATCGGTCTGCTGTTGCTGCTGATCGTGGCGGTAGCGGCCTTCAATATCATCGCCACGCTGATCATGGTGGTGGCCGACAAGGGCGGCGATATCGCCATTCTGCGTACTCTGGGGGCCACGCCCGGGCAGATCATGGGGGTCTTTATGGTCCAGGGCACGGTGATTGGTGTCACCGGCACGCTGATTGGTGCGCTGCTGGGCATTCTCGCTGCCTTGAATGTCAGCCAGCTGGTGAGCTGGGTCGAGGGCCTGAGTGGTCAGCAGATCATGAGTTCGGATGTCTACTTCATCAGCAACCTGCCGTCGCAGTTGCTGTTCTCCGATGTGCTGCTGATCTGCGGCGCGGCATTTGCCCTGAGCTTTCTGGCGACCCTTTACCCCTCCTGGCGGGCGGCGCGGATACAACCGGCCGATGCGCTGCGCTACGAGTAGGCTAAGCTGCCTGAAACGAAAAAGCCGTTACTGAGTAACGGCTTTTTCGTTTTAGTTCTGCGTGTCGCGCAGGCGGCGTTTTTCCTGGCGCTTGCGCCAGCTGCGCCTGACCCACCAGTGCCAGTAGGCGTTGGTGGCGAAGTAGGCGATCACGGCTAGCACAATGCCCAGCACCAGGGAACCGAGATAGAGCGGTTGCCAGTGGGTCTGCAGCATATGCCCGATCCAGCCCAGGCTCATGTGTTCGGGCATCTGCATGGCCGGCGTGCTGGTCAGCCAGGCACCGACTTTATAGTTGCAATAGAACACCGCAGGCATGGTCACCGGGTTGGTCAGCCAGACCAGGCCCACCGAGATCGGCATATTGGCCCGGGCGGGGATGGCCACCACGGCGGCCACCAGCATCTGCATGGGCATGGGGATCATGGCCCAGAACAGGCCGATGGCCATGGCTCGGGAAACAGAGTGACGGTTGAGGTGCCAGAGGTTGGGGTCGTGAATCAAGGCCCCGAGAAAGCGCAAGGACTTGCTGCCCTTGATGCGTTCTGGGTTGGGCATGTAGCGCTTGAATAAACGACGCGGCATGAAGGCTCTCGGACGAGGAAAAAGCGCCAATATTATGCACAGTTTAATGGCGGCCTGCTTTCACACTTTGTGACAGCAAATATGCAAAAGCTGAGCGCGGGGTCAGTGCCCGGTATCGGCTGATGGAGCGAGTCTATGCGCATAGGGATATTGGCGCTGGCGGCGGGATTGCTTGCGTTGCGCTTTCTGCCGGTGTTGCCGCCGTTCTGGCTGCTGTGTCTGCTGCCGGTGCTGGGCCTGCTGCTGTTGCCCTCGCGCGCTTACCCCCTGGGTTGCTTTCTGTTCGGCTTGAGCTGGGCCTGCATCTCGGCGCAGTGGGCGCTGGATGACCGTCTGGCCGTCGAGCTCGATGGTCGCACCCTGTGGCTGCAGGGGCAGGTGGTGGGCTTGCCCGAGCGGGGCGCGGGGGTGGTGCGCTTTCAGCTGCAGGGCGCGCACTCACGGCGGGCCGAATTGCCCGCACGCATGCGTCTGGCCTGGTATGGCGGGCCGGCGCTGCAGGCGGGACAAACCTGGCGGCTGGCGGTGCGCCTCAAGCGCCCCCATGGCCTGGTCAATCCGCAGGCCTTCGATTACGAGGCCTGGTTGCTGGCGCAGCGCCTGGGCGCTACCGGCACGGTGAAAAGTGGCGAGCTGCTGCGCGCCGCCAATGGTCTGGGGGGCTGGCGCGACAGCCTGCGCCAGCGCCTGCTGGCCACCCCGGCGCAAGGCCGTGAGGGGGCGCTGGCGGCCTTGGTGCTGGGGGACGGTTCGGGCTTGTCGACGGCCGACTGGCAGGTGCTGCAGAGCACCGGTACCGTGCACCTGATGGTGATTTCCGGACAGCATATCGGCCTGCTGGCGGGTTTGTTGTATGGCCTGGTGGCCGGTCTGGCGCGGCTGGGCTGGTGGCCGCGGAGCCTGCCGTGGCTGCCCTGGGCTTGTGGCCTGGCCTTTGCCGGTGCCCTGGGTTATGGGCTGCTGGCGGGTTTCGAGGTGCCGGTGCGCCGGGCCTGTGTGATGGTCGGTCTGGTACTGCTCTGGCGCTGGCGCTTTCGCCACCTAGGCGTCTGGCTGCCGCTGTTGCTGGCATTGGTTGCGGTTCTGCTGCTGGAGCCTCTGGCCAGCCTGCAGCCGGGTTTCTGGCTGTCGTTTGGCGCGGTGTTGCTGTTGATCCTGATCTTCAGTGGCCGGCTCGGTGCATGGCCCTGGTGGCGGACCCTGGGGCGAGCGCAGTGGGCCATGGCTATCGGCTTGTTGCCCTTGTTGTTGGCGCTGGGGTTGCCGGTGAGCGTCAGCGGGCCGTTGGCCAATCTGATTGCGGTGCCCGTTGTGGGCATGCTGGTGGTGCCGCTGGCTCTGTTCGGCAGCCTGTTGCTGCCACTGCCCTGGGTGGGCGGCGGCGTGCTCTGGCTGGCTGGGGCCATGCTCGATTTGTTGTTTATCTTGCTCGGGCAGATGGCCACCTGGCTGCCGGCCTGGTTGCCCGGCACATTGCCCCTGTGGGCCTGGCTGCTGGTGCTGCTGGGGGCCTGGTTGTTATTGCTGCCGGCGGGCATTCCGGGGCGCAGCCTGGGTGCGGTGCTGCTGTTGCCGCTGCTGTTCAGCCCGCAGCCGCGCCCGGATTACGCCCAGGCCGAGGTGTGGATGCTGGATGTGGGGCAGGGCTTGGCGGTGCTGGTACGCACCCGGGGGCACACGCTGCTCTACGACGCCGGGCCACGCTTCGGCGACTTCGACATTGGTGAGCGGGTGGTGTTGCCCTCCATGCGGGCCCTGGGGGTGCGCGGTCTTGACCTGCTGCTGCTCAGCCATGGCGACAATGATCATGTCGGCGGTGCACCGGCGATTCAGCGCGGGATGCCGGTGCGGCGGGTCGTCAGTGGCGAGCCTGAGCGCTTGCCCGGACGCCTGGAGGCCGAGGCTTGCGTTAGCGGACAGCGCTGGGAATGGGATGGTGTGCAGTTCAGTCTCTGGCGGTGGGCCGCGGCTGGCGACGGCAACCAGGCCTCCTGCGTATTGCGGATCGAGGCCGCTGGCGAGCGTCTGCTCTTGACCGGCGATATCGACAGCCGCGCCGAACGGGCGCTGCTGGCCAGCGATATGGCGCTACGCGCCGAGTGGCTGCTGGCACCCCATCACGGCAGTCGCGGTTCCTCATCGCAGGCGTTGCTGGCGCAGGTTGCGCCCCGCGCGGCGCTGATTTCCCGCGGGCAGCACAATGCCTTTGGTCACCCCCATGCCGAGGTGCTGGCGCGCTATCGAGCGGTTTCGGCGGACCTGTACGACAGTGTCGAACAGGGCGCTGTACGGATTCGCCTGGGAGCTTTCGCGCCGGCGCAGGGTTTGCGCCATCGCGCACGCTTCTGGCGGGAAAAATGAGAACCGCGGCGGTCGGCGCGGCAGCGACCCTATGCTAGAGTGCTGCCACTTTTGTGAAGGGGATCTGCCACCGTGTGGGAACTGGTCAAAGCTGGCGGCTGGATGATGCTGCCGATCATTCTGTGTTCTATCGCAGCGGCCGGCATTATTGCCGAGCGCCTGTGGACCTTGCGACCCAGTCGCATCACCCCGCCCAGCCTGCTCGGGCAGGTCTGGCGCTGGATCAAGGACAAGAAACTCAACAACCAGAGGCTCAAGGAGCTGCGCGCCAATTCGCCCCTGGGGCAGATCCTGGCTGCGGGGCTGGCCAACTCCAAGCATGGTCGCGAGATCATGAAGGAGTGCATTGAGGAAGCTGCGGCGCGGGTGATCCACGATCTGGAGCGCTACCTCAATGCCTTGGGTACCATTGCCGGCATCGCACCGCTGCTGGGCCTGCTCGGCACCGTGCTGGGCATGATCGAGATCTTCAGCTCCTTTATGGGCTCGGGCATGGCCAACGCACCGCTGCTCGCCGCCGGTATTTCCAAGGCCCTGATTACCACGGCGGCCGGCCTGATGGTGGCCATTCCAGCGTTGTTCTTTCACCGCTACCTGCAGCGTCGGGTCGATGAACTGGTTGTCGGCATGGAGCAGGAGGCGATCAAGCTGGTGGAAGTGGTACAGGGTGACCGTGACGTCGATCTGGGTGAGGGCAAGGCGTGAAGTTCCGGCGCAAACCGCGGGAAAACGTCGAAATCAACCTGGCCTCGTTGATCGACGTGGTGTTTATCCTGCTGCTGTTCTTCGTGGTCACCACCACCTTTACCCGCGAGACCCAGCTCAAGGTCGATCTGCCGGAGGCCGCCAGTGGCACGCCGCCGGAACAGACCGAGCTGAAGCAGCTGGAGGTGCTGATCGCGGCCGACGGCAGTTATTCGCTGAATACCAAGGCCTTGCTGAAAAGTGACCTGGACAGCCTGATGGCGGCGCTGCGCAAAGAGTCGGCGGGCGACAACAGCCTGCCGCTGATTATCAGCGCCGATGCCCAGACCCCGCATCAGGCCGTGATCACCGCCATGGACGCCGCCGGCAAGCTGGGCTTTGCCCATCTGCGCATCACCACGGTCGAGGCTCAGGCCGCGCCTTGAGGGTTACCCGTTTATGAGCCTGGCCGAGCGTCTGACAGCTGCCTGGTATGCCGGCCATCCGGCGCTGGCGCTGTTGCGGCCGCTGGAATGGCTCTACCGCGCGGTAGTAGAGCGCAAGCGCGCGCGCTTTCTGGCGGGTGAGGGGGCTATCTACCGGGCACCGGTGCCGGTGCTGGTGGTGGGTAATATCACCGTCGGTGGCACCGGCAAGACCCCGCTGATTCTCTGGCTGATCGAGCATTGCCGTAGTCGTGGCCTGCGCGTGGGGGTGGTCAGCCGCGGCTATGGCGCGCAGCCGCCCAGCCTACCCTGGCGGGTCGGGGCGGACGACCCGGCCGGCGTCGCCGGCGATGAGCCGCTGCTGATCGTGCAACGCAGTGGCGTGCCGCTGATGATCGACCCGGATCGCGCTCGCGCGGTGGAGGCCCTGTTGCTCGCCGAGCCGCTGGACCTGATTCTCAGCGATGACGGCCTGCAGCACTATCGCCTGGCCCGTGATCTGGAGCTGGTACTGATCGATGCGGCGCGCGGTCTGGGCAATCGCCGCTGCCTGCCGGCTGGCCCCCTGCGCGAGCCGCTGGAGCGCCTGCACAGCGTCGATGCGCTGCTGTACAACGGCGCAAGCGAAGACCCCCAGGGTGGCTACGGTTTCAATCTACAGCCCCGCGCCCTGATCAATCTGCGCAGCGGCGAAGTCCGCCCCCTCGATCATTTCCCTCCGGGTCAGAGCCTGCACGCGGTGGCCGGTATCGGCAACCCGCAGCGTTTCTTCAACACCCTCGAAGGGCTACACTGGCGGCCTGTCAGGCATGCCTTCGCCGATCATGCGCCGTACAGCGCCGAGGTGCTGGATTTCAGCCCGGCGCTGCCGCTGGTGATGACGGAAAAGGATGCGGTCAAGTGCCGGGCCTTTGCCGCGCCCGACTGGTGGTACCTGGCGGTCGATGGCCAGCCTTCGCCCGCATTTGTCGACTGGCTCGATGGGCAGTTGCAGGGTTTGCTGCCGCATCACTGGCACTGCGCCGATTCCGCGAGCCCGTCTCGTCCTGTGTAGCCGCTCTACCTCAAGGATTTTCCCATGGACCCGAAACTACTCGATATCCTCGCCTGCCCGCTGTGCAAAGGCCCGCTGAAACTTGCCGCGGACAAGAGCGAGTTGATCTGCAAGGCCGATGCTCTGGCTTTTCCCGTGCGTGACGGGATTCCGGTGATGCTGGAGAGCGAAGCCCGCGCCCTGACCCTCGACGAGCGCCTGGACAAGTAAATGAATACAGCCTTTACCGTTGTGATCCCGGCGCGCTTTGCTTCCAGCCGCCTGCCGGGCAAGCCGCTGCAGGATATTGCCGGCAAGCCGATGATCCAGCATGTCTGGGAGCAGGCCTGCAAGAGCAGTGCACGGCAGGTGGTGGTGGCCACCGACGATACGCGCATCGTCGAGGTCTGCCACGGCTTTGGTGCGCAGGTGGTGCTGACCGATGCCTCCCACAACTCCGGCACCGACCGTCTGGCCGAAGTGGCCACGGCCCTGGGCCTGGCCGGCGATGCCATAGTCGTCAATGTGCAGGGCGACGAGCCGCTGATTCCACCGGCCATCATCGATCAGGTGGCGGCCAATTTGGCGGCCAACCCGCAGGCGGCAATCGCCACCCTGGCCGAGCCGATCGAGGATGTGGCCGCGCTGTTCAACCCCAATGTGGTCAAGGTCGCCTGCGACCTGCAGGGTCTGGCCCTGACCTTTAGCCGTGCGCCGCTGCCATGGGCGCGGGATGCCTTCGCCCAGAACCGTGACCAGCTGCCAGCAGGCGTGCCGTATCGCCGCCATATCGGCATCTACGCCTACCGTGCGCAGTTTCTCCATGACTTCGTCGCCTGGGGCCCCTGCTGGCTGGAAGACACCGAGTGCCTGGAGCAGCTGCGCGCGCTTTGGCATGGCGTGCGTATCCATGTCGCCGATGCCCTTGAGGCACCGCCCGCCGGGGTCGATACCCAGGAAGACCTCGAGCGCGTTCGCCGCCTGCTGGGGGCCTGATGCGCGTCCTGTTCGTCTGCCTGGGCAATATCTGCCGCTCGCCCACGGCTGAGGGCATCTTGCGCCACAAGCTGCGTGAAGCTGGGCTGGAAGGGCGCATCGAGGTCGATTCGGCCGGTACCGGCGACTGGCATGTGGGCAAGGCTCCGGATAGCCGCACCCGTCAGGCTGCGCAACAGCGTGGCTATGACCTCTCCGCCTTGCGCGCACGGCAGGTGGCGGCGGCGGATTTCCACCGCTTCGACCTGATCTTGGCCATGGACAGCAGTAACCTCGCTCACCTCGAGGATTTGCGGCCGGCTGCGCAGGTGGCGGAGCTGGATCTGCTGTTGCGCCGTTACCAGTTGGCCCTGGATGAGGTGCCCGATCCCTATTACGGCGGCGAGGAGGGCTTCGAGCAGGTGCTGGACCTGCTCGAACAGGCCTGCGATGCCCTGCTGATCGAGCTTCGGGGGCGGCTATGACGTTGCAGGTGCAAAGGCAGGTTTCGCTCAGGGCCCATAACAGTTTTGCCGTCGAGGCGTCTGCCAGCCATTTTGTCGAGGCGTGCAGCGATCGGCAGGTGGTCGAGGCCCTGGCTTACGCCCAGGCGCAGCAACTGCCGGTGCTGCTGCTCGGCGGTGGCAGCAACCTGTTGCTGACCCACGATGTCGAGGCCCTGGTGCTGCGCATGACCAGTCGCGGCATTCGCGTGCTGAGTGACGATGGCGAGCAGGTGCTGATCGAGGCCGAAGCCGGCGAACCCTGGCATCCCTTTGTGCAGTGGACGTTGGCCCAGGGTTTTGCCGGCCTGGAAAATCTCAGCCTGATTCCCGGCACCGTGGGCGCGGCCCCGGTGCAGAATATCGGTGCTTACGGGGTCGAGCTGAAAGACCTGTTTGCCGGGTTGACGGCGCTCGACCGCCTGAGTGGCGAGCTGCGCGAGTTTTCCCTGCAGGACTGCGCCTTTGCCTACCGCGATAGCCTGTTCAAGCGTGAAAGTGGGCGCTGGGTGATTCTGCGCGTGCGCTTCGCCTTGGGTCGCGCCGCTGCGCTGCATCTGGATTACGGCCCGGTGCGCCAGCGCCTGGCAGAGCAGGGCATCAATGCGCCGACGGCGCTGGATGTGAGTCAGGCCATCTGCGCCATTCGCAGCGAAAAACTGCCGGATCCGGCCGTGCTGGGCAATGCCGGCAGCTTTTTCAAGAATCCCTTGGTGTCTGCCGAACTGGCGCAGCGCTTGCGCACCGAGCATGCCGGCCTGGTGGCTTATCCCCAGGTCGATGGCCAGGTCAAGCTGGCTGCCGGTTGGCTGATCGAGCGTGCGGGTTGGAAGGGCTTTCGCGAGGGCGATGCCGGGGTGCATTGCCTGCAGGCACTGGTGCTGGTCAATTACGGCAAGGCCACGGGTGCGCAATTGCTGGCGCTGGCTCGGCGTATTCAGGCAGATATCGCCCAGCGTTTCGCCGTCGAACTGGAGATCGAGCCGAACGTGCTCTGATAGATGGCTGGTGTTGGCGGTGCTGGCGGGACAGTTGATTCGCCATAACGCAAAAGGGGATGCTCGAAAGCATCCCCTTTTTTATTGCGCCGAATGGCCTCAGATCTGCGGTTTGACCGCTTTCTTGTCCTGCTGCTCTTCGGTGTCGTCTTCAGCTACGGCGTCTGCCGGGGACTCCGGGGCTTGCTCGGCAAGCGGCTCCGCTGCCGCTTCAGGCTGTGGCTCAGCCGCTTCGTTGCTGGCAGGCTGCTCGACCGCAGGCTCTGCGGCTTCTGGAGCTGGCGCTGCGGCGGGTGCCGTAGCTGCAGCTGCGGCCGCTTCGCGGGCGAGACGTTCGGCTTCGCGCTGACGGCGACGCACTTCGCGTGGATCGTTGGGCGCTCGGCCGCTGCTGCTGACGACCACGCTCGGTGCTTCTTCGGCGGCCGGGGCTGTCTCTGCAACCGGTTTGGCTTCAGCTTCGGCTTCGGCGATTACAGGTGCGGCGGCTACTTCAGCCTGTTCAACGCTCACCGGAGCCGTTTCCTCTGCGGCAGCGGGTGCTGCAACAGTGGGCTCGGCTTCGCTGCTCGCGGCAGGTGTCTGCGCCTCGACGATCGGGCTGTCGACAGTTTCGGCTGCTACTTCAGTCACTTCAGCAGCCACTTCAGCGACTTCGCTAACCTGTGCAACCTCTGCTGCGGCTTCTGCTACAACCTGGGCTGCCGGGGCGGTTTCGCCTGGCTGCTCGTTGGCAGCGCTCTGGCTGGTTTCTGCGCTGCTGGTCGCGGTATCGACAACTGCGGCCGTGACTGCTGCGCTTACCAGTGCCGGGGTGCCGGCCTCTGCGCTGCTTTCTTCGCCGGCTTCTTCGCTGCCTTCGATCAGGTTGCCGTTGGCATCACGCTGACGCTCGCGACGATTGCTGCGACGACGCTGGCCACGGGAGCGGCGACGTGGACGATCGCCACCTTCGCTGCCTTCCTGCTCATCGTCCTGCTGGGCTTCTTCGGTGTTGAGTACTTCTTCGTCGGCGGCAGCTGCAGCCTGCTCGGCACGCGGCTGGCGCTCTTCACGCGGCGGGCGTGGCTGGCGCGGTTCGCGTTGTGGGCGTTCGGCACGGACTTCTTCGCTCACGGTTGGGCTGTCGCCTTGTGCGGCATCCAGCGGTTCACGCAATTCGCGCGGCTGGCGCTCTTCACGTGGCTTGCGCTCGCGGGGCTGGCGCTCTTCGCGCGGCGGACGGGACTGGCGCACCTCCTGGGGCTCGCGAACCTCGACGGCCTCGCGCGGGCTGCGTTCTTCACGCGGTGCACGCTCTTCGCGCGGAGCGCGCTCTTCACGGGCTACACGTGGCTGACGCTCTTCGCGCGGGGCGCGGTCCTCACGGGGTGCACGCTCTTCACGCGGCTTGCGCTCTTCGTCGCGACGGCCACCGCGGCTGCGGTTCTGCTGACGGCCATTGCGGCGCTCGTCGCTGCGCTGCGGGCGTTCGCTGGTTTTCTTCTCGATAACGACTGGCTTTTCTTCTTCCTTGCTGGCAAACAGGCTGACCAGCGACTTGACCAGGCCCTTGAACAGGCTGGGTTCGGCGGCGGCAACCGGCTGGGGGGCAACGGTTTCAGTCGGGGTCGGCGTCGGCGCGGTGCGCTGCGGCGCGGTCTTGATCGCGGCTTCCTGGCGAACCAGGGTGCGGGTGGCGGCGGCCTGCTTTTCTTCTTCCACTTCAACCGCAGCCATTTCATAGCTGGACTGGGTGGACTGGGCTTCCGGGCTGTCGTCGCGGATACGCTGCACTTCGAAGTGCGGGGTTTCCAGGTGGTCGTTCGGCACGATGACGATACGCGCACGGGTGCGCAGTTCGATCTTGGTGATCGAGTTGCGCTTCTCGTTGAGCAGGAAGGCGGCAACCGGGATCGGCACCTGGGCGCGGACTTCGGCGGTGCGGTCCTTCAGGGCTTCTTCTTCGATCAGGCGCAGAATCGCCAGGGACAGCGACTCGACGTCGCGGATAATGCCTTGA
>JBFJZW010000110.1:0-12887 GCA_041621875.1 Pseudomonas sp.
AACCCCGATCTGGCGCGACGTATCGTACGTCAGCTGCACATTCCCCTCGGTGATGCCTCGGTCGGTAAATTCTCCGACGGCGAGATCATGATTGAAATCAACGAAAACGTCCGCGGTAAAGACGTCTTTCTGATTCAACCGACGTGCGCGCCAACCAATGACAACCTGATGGAACTGGTAGTGATGGCCGACGCCTTCCGCCGCTCCTCAGCGACCCGAATTACTGCAGTCATCCCCTACTTCGGCTATGCCCGCCAGGATCGCCGTCCGCGTTCCGCCCGCGTGGCCATCAGCGCCAAAGTCGTGGCTGACATGCTCACCGTTGTAGGCATCGACCGGGTTCTCACCGTCGACCTGCACGCGGATCAGATCCAGGGCTTCTTCGATATCCCGGTAGATAACATCTACGGCTCCCCAGTACTGGTGGACGATATCGAAGACCAGCGCTTCGACAACCTGATGATCGTCTCCCCGGATATCGGCGGCGTGGTGCGTGCTCGCGCCGTGGCCAAATCCCTGGGTGTGGACCTGGCGATCATCGACAAGCGCCGCGAAAAGGCCAACCACTCCGAAGTGATGCACATCATCGGTGACGTGGAAGGCCGCACCTGCATCCTGGTCGACGACATGGTGGATACCGCCGGCACCCTGTGCCACGCGGCCAAAGCACTGAAAGAACACGGTGCCTCGAAAGTCTTCGCCTACGCCACACACGCTGTACTGTCTGGCCGCGCCATCGAAAACATCGAAAATTCCGTACTCGACGAGCTGGTGGTGACCAACACCATCCCGCTGTCCGCCGCCGCGCAATCCTGTTCGCGTATTCGCCAACTGGATATCGCCCCGGTAGTGGCTGAAGCGGTCCGCCGCATCAGCAATGAAGAATCGATCAGCGCGATGTTCCGTTAATCCGGGACACGCCCTGAACGCAAACGCCCTGCCCTGATGGCAAGGCTTTTCAACCAACCGTCCCGTCGCTGGTCGCAAGCGTAACGGACGGTTTGGTTATTTTGGAGAAGTGAAATGACTACTGAATTTGCCCTGAATGCCGAAGTGCGTTCCGACCTGGGGAAAGGTGCGAGCCGCCGCCTGCGTCGTAACGTTGCCATGGTGCCTGCCGTAATCTACGGTGGCGAGAAAGCCCCGCAATCGATCAGCCTGCTGGCCAAAGAACTGGCCAAACTGCTGGAAAACGAAGCTTCGTTCAGCCACGTGCTGACCCTGAACGTCGCCGGCAGCAACGAAAACGTACTGATCAAAGCCCTGCAGCGTCACCCGGCCAAAGGCTACGTGATGCACGCCGACTTTATCCGCGTGATTGCCGGTCAGAAACTGACCGCCCTCGTCCCCCTGCACTTCCTCAACCAGGAAACCTCGGTTGGCGTGAAGCAGCAAGGCGGCGAAGTCTCGCACACCCTGGCCGAAGTCGAAGTTTCCTGCCTGCCGAAAGACCTGCCGGAATTCATCGAAGTCGACATGGCTGCCGTTGAAATCGGTCAGATCGTCCACCTGGCCGACCTCAAGCTGCCGAAAGGCGTCGAGCTGGTTGCACTGGCTCACGGTAACGACCTGGCAGTGGCCAACATCCACGCTTCGCGCGTTGCCAAAGAAGTCACCCCAGAAGAAGGCGAAGGCGCTGCCGAGTAACCCTCGCACCGCCGGAAAACAGCCCAAACGCATTAGCGGCTGGGCTATTTCCACAAAAGGGCTCCTGACATGACTGCCGTACAACTGATCGTTGGCCTGGGTAACCCCGGCCCCGAATACGACCAGACCCGGCATAATGCAGGGGCCCTTTTCGTTGAGCGCCTGGCCGACAGCCAGCGCATCAACCTGAGTCTCGACAAAAAGTATTTTGGCCTGACTGGCAAATTCAGCCATCAGGGCCGCGATGTTCGCCTGCTGATCCCCACCACCTTTATGAACCGCAGCGGCCAGGCCGTAGCGGCACTGGCGAATTTCTTCCGCATCCCGCCGGAAGCCATTCTGGTGGCCCACGACGAACTCGATATGCCCCCCGGCGTCGCCAAACTCAAACAGGGTGGCGGGCACGGCGGCCATAACGGCCTGCGCGACATCATCGCCCAGCTCGGCAATCAGAACAGTTTTTACCGCCTGCGGCTTGGCATTGGCCATCCCGGGCACAGCAGCATGGTCTCCAACTTCGTCCTCGGCCGCGCCCCGCGCAGCGAGCAGGAACTGCTGGACACCAGCATCGACTTCGCCCTGGGCGTCCTGCCGGAAATCCTCGCAGGCGACTGGAGCAAGGCCATGCACAAGCTGCACAGCCAGAAAGCCTCCTCTTAACTCTTCACCGCCTTTCGCGCGAGGGACACACCATGGGATTCAACTGCGGCATCGTCGGCCTGCCCAACGTCGGCAAGTCCACCCTGTTCAACGCCCTCACCAAATCCGGGATTGCGGCAGAGAACTTCCCCTTCTGCACCATCGAGCCCAACAGCGGCATCGTGCCGATGCCCGACCCGCGACTGCAGGCCCTGGCCGAAATCGTCAAGCCGGAGCGCGTGCTACCGACCACCATGGAGTTCGTCGATATCGCCGGCCTGGTCGAAGGTGCCTCCAAGGGTGAAGGCCTGGGCAACAAGTTCCTCGCCAATATCCGCGAGACCGACGCCATCGCCCACGTGGTGCGCTGCTTCCAGGACGACAACGTGATTCACGTCGCCAACAGCGTCGACCCCAAGCGCGATATCGAGATCATCGACCTCGAGCTGATCTTCGCCGACCTCGACAGCTGCGAGAAGCAATTGCAGAAAACCACCCGCAACGCCAAGGGTGGCGACAAGGAAGCCGTGGCGCAGAAAGCCCTGCTGGAGAAGCTGATTCCGCACTTCAGCGAAGGCAAGCCGGCGCGCACCCTGATGAAGACCCTGGGTGACGACGAGAAGGCACTGGTACGCGGCTTTCACCTGCTCACCAGCAAGCCGGTGATGTACATCGCCAACGTCGCCGAGGACGGCTTCGAGAACAACCCGCTGCTCGACGTGGTACAGGCCATCGCCGACGCCGAAGGCGCGCCCGTGGTGCCAGTGTGCAACAAGATCGAAGCGGAAATCGCCGAGCTGGACGACGGCGAAGAGAAGGACATGTTCCTCGAAGCCCTGGGCCTGGAAGAGCCCGGCCTCAATCGCGTCATCCGCGCCGGCTACGAGCTGCTCAACCTGCAGACCTACTTCACCGCAGGAGTGAAGGAAGTGCGCGCCTGGACCGTCAAGATCGGTGCCACCGCCCCGCAAGCGGCTGCCGTGATCCACACCGACTTCGAAAAAGGCTTTATCCGCGCCGAAGTCATCGCCTACAACGACTTTATCCAGTACAAGGGCGAAGCCGGCACCAAAGAGGCCGGCAAGTGGCGCCTGGAAGGCAAGGAGTACATCGTCAAGGACGGCGACGTCATGCATTTCCGCTTTAACGTGTAAGCGCTTGATCGCGCGCAGAAATTTTCGCTCAACAGGGTTGACAGCAACCCCCAAGACGCGAATAATGCGCGCCACTCGGCTACGTAGCTCAGCTGGTTAGAGCATAGCATTCATAATGCTGGGGTCCGGGGTTCAAGTCCCTGCGTAGCCACCAAACAAAACAAGGGTTTACCGAAAGGTAAGCCCTTTTTTGTGTCCGCCAGTGACTACCAAGTGACTACGGCATGTCCACAGCCGCAACGGCTACCGACACCATTGGCGCTCACAAGGCACACCATCGTAATTCCCATCCATCTGGGTACCTGGGCAACTTTTCAGAAAATAAGTGGCCTCCTCGCAAGAGCGCATCTGCGAGCAATGGGTACGACCATCACAGGAATAGCTGGAAGTTGCTGCAGTTGTACTCAGAGGTCCGCTCGACACGGAAGCGCTGATCGATTGCTGTATGACTGGTGCGCTCAGAGTGCTGCCATCATTACCAATATTCGTGATGACCGGGCTTTCTGGTGACCTCAGGTAGAAATGCCAGACAGCAAAACCAATCAGCGCAGCGATAATCAAATTTTTCAACTTTTGCTCCTAACTTCCCTATTTTGGCGAACTATTAACTAAAAGCCTGTGTTGCGCCAGAGGTGAAAGCCGCAGCGCGGACTCCAGATGATCTGGCGACAGATGTGCATAGCGCATGGTCATGGTGATGGAGGAATGGCCAAGAATTCGCTGCAGGCTGAGGATGTCACCGCCGGCCATCATGTAGTGGCTGGCGAAGGTGTGCCGCAGGATGTGGGTTAGCTGGCCAGGAGTGTCGAAGCCGCAACGCTCATAGGCACCACGGAAAGCAGCCCTGCAAGACATAAACAGCCTCCTGCAGCCATGGCCAGCCAAGATGCCTGCCGTCCGCCCACCGCAGAATCTCTTCACACTCTCCTTCGCCCGCGCCCTGCTCGGGGGTGATAATGCGCCGCAGATAAGTGCCCTGCCCCACTGAGGAGTTCCATGGCCGTGCCGTTCGAGATCAAGCAGTTGAACCCTGAGGCCTACCGTCAGCAAACGCGGCGCAGCACGCTGATTCTGGTGCTGATCTTTCTGGCGCTGGCCATGCTGTTGGCCACCCTTGTCGTGCAGCTGTTCGGCACGCCCGGGGGTGATAATTTCCGCTGGAATCTGGGCGGGGTGATCGCCGGGCTGGTGTTGACCGTGGCGCTGGTGCGGCTGCAGTTCTGGCAGCAGCCCTGGATGGCGGCAGCGGTCTATGGCTGGCAGCTCAAGCGCCGGCTGATGAGCATTACCAACCGTATGCATCATGTCAGCGCCGGTGTGGCGGCCCATGATCCGGCGGCGATGAAGTTGCTGCGTTTCTATCACCTGGGCCTGACCCAGATGGACCAGCTCGACGGCAACTCCAGCGCCCTGAGCCAGATAACCGCGGAGATCAATCGGCACCGGGAGGCCATGCAGGTCATGGGACTGGATACCGAGAATCAGCAGATGGACCCCGCCTGGCTCGAGGCGGTAAAAAAGATCAAGGTCGCGCCCTAGCGCTATCCGAGTGCAGCCGCAGAGTCGCTACGCCCGCACTCGCAGCCATCGGGGCAGCACGGGCAAGCCCTTAGCCTAATGGGCTTGCCCGTCAGCGCTGGTGTTAGGCCGGCTTGCCCGAGCGTAATGTCCCCAGCAGCAGCCCGGCGAAGATCAGCCCGCCGCCCAGCCAGTGGAACAGCTGCAGGCCCTCCCCCAAGAGCAACCAGCCCAGCACGGCGGTAAACACCGGCATCAGGTAGTTGCTCAGGGCCGCCTTGGCGGCACCGACCACCCGCACCCCGTGGTTCCAGGCCAGGTAGGCCACCAGCGAGGCAAACACGGCGGTGTAGCCGATGGCGGCCAGATTGCTGACGCTCGCCTCAAGCTGCGCGCCCTGGGCCAGTTCATAGAGGTAGAACGGCAGGATCAGCGGCACGCCGAGCAGCATCAGCACGCCAAGCAGGGCCAGGGCCGGGATTGGCAGCAGGTACTGCGCCCAGCGCCGCAGCAGCAGCGAATACAGCGCCCAGTCGGCCACGGCCAGCAGCATGATCAGGTCGCCCTGGTTGAATGCCAGGCCGGTGAGGCTGGCCCAGCGCCCCTGGCTGATCAGCACCAGCAAGCCCACGGCGGCCAGCGCCATGCCCCACCAGGCGCGGCGCTGGGGCCATTCGCCGAGTAGCAGGCCGGCCCCGATAAAGGTCATCAGCGGCAGGCAGGTGTTGACCAGGCTGATATTGATCGCCGCCGTGGTTTGCGCGGCGCTGTAGAGCAGGCTGTTATAGCCGGCGATGCCGAGGCCGGCGAGCACCAGCAAGCGCCAGCCGGCGTCCTTCAGTTGCCGCCGATGCCGCCACAAGGGGCCGGCGACGAAGGGCAACAACAGCGTCAGGGCCAGGCACCAGCGCCAGAACGACAGGGCCAGGGGCGGGATGTCGCCGGCAAAGGCCCGGGCCACCAGGGCATTGCCGGACCAGCAGATAACCGCCAGAAGCAGCCCGGCGTAGGCGTAACGGCTGGAGCTGCGCACGCCTCAGCTCTGCCCGAGGGGGCGCAGGCGATATTGTGGCGGTAGCTGCTCGATGCCGCTGACGGCGACGTTGAGGTCCTTCCAGCGGCCATCCTTGATGCCGTAGATACAGCCGTGCACGGACAGCGGCTGGCCCCGGTGCCAGGCGTTCTGCACGATGGTGGTGTGGCTGACATTGGCCACCTGCTGGATCACATTGAGTTCGCACAGGCGGTCGACCTGCTGCTCCTCGCTGGGCAGCTTCGCCAGGTGCTCGCGGTGCTCGTAATACAGGTCGCGGATGCTCCGTAGCCAGCCGTCGATCAGGCCGAACTGGGTGTCCTGCATGGAGGCGCGCACGCCGCCGCAGCCGTAATGACCGGTGACCAGGATATGTTTGACCTTGAGCACGTCGACCGCGTACTGGATCACCGACAGGCAGTTGAGGTCGGTATGCAGCACCACGTTGGCGACATTGCGATGGACGAACAGATCGCCCGGCAGCAGGCCGACGATTTCGTTGGCCGGCACCCGTGCATCGGAACAGCCGATCCACAGGTACTCCGGCACTTGCTGCTTGGCCAGTTTGGCGAAGAACTGCGGATCTTCTTCCTTGATCGCCTCGGCCCAGCGGGCGTTGTTGTCGAAGAGGTGTTGTAGATCGCTCATGGTTCACTCCCTGGTTCGTCGATGCGCACCATAGGAGCGCCACGGCCTTTTGACAAGCACGCGCCCGCCGCAGTCACAGCCAACCGTGCGGTAACAGGCCGGCGGCGCAGTGAGCGCCAGCGGCTGTTTCAGCCACGGCGGCGGCGCAGCAACCCGAAGATCAGCAGCAGGCCGGCAAACAGCACGGCGCTGACGCCCCACTGCAGCGGGCCGGCATAGCGATAAAGATCGGCCGGGTGCAGGCTCGGCTCACGCAGCATGCGCTGCTCGGCCGCGGCCCCACTGGTGGGGATATCGGCCAGGCCGTCGCCATCGATGTCCGGCAGGCTGCGGATATGGTCGAGCAGGCCCTGCCATTCCTTGTATTCCTGCACGCCCGGGGTCTCGGGGTCGGCATCGATGATCGCATCCTTGATCGCCGCCAGCGGCCGGCCCTGGGCATCCTTGGGCTGCACGCTGAGCAGGCCCTTGCTCAGGTCGCCGACCAGCCAGGTAAAGCTGCCGACATAGCTGGTGGCACCGATGCTGTAGAGCCGCTGATCCGCCAGGTCCAGCGGCGTATAGCCCTTGCTCGGGTCGCCCAGTTCAATCCGGCTGACCCGGTCGAACGGCACGCGCCAGGGGTTGTAGCTGAAACGCAGGCCCGAGACCCGCGGGTAATAGCTCTTGCTGTCGCGCATCTGATAGGCCAGCAACAGCACCTCGAGCAGGCTCTTCAGTTCCCTACCTGTGACATACACCTTGATAAGCGGATAGCCCGGCGCGTCGTCCAATTCGCCAACGCCGAGCGGGGCGATACGAAACAGGTCGGACACGCTCTGCACGCCATGCCGGCCCTTGATCAGGTTGTCGCGAATGGTGCCATTGCCGGTAAAGGACAGGCCGCTGCCCGTGGCCCGGCGCAAGGCATCGGTCACCAGGTTGGCGAGGATGGGATCATCGAAATCGCGGGTCAGGGTCTTGTCGACTTTGGCCAGCGCCTGGTCGAAGGCATAGCCCCGGGGAGCGAGCATGCGCTCGCTGACCACCTGCTTGAAGTCCTCGACCCGGGCGGTAATGGCGGCGTCCCCGGCGATGCGGTCGTCGATGGGGTGCAGCTGGTAATCCACCAGCTGCGGTTTGCCCGCGTCATCCAGGCGCATGCGCAGCTCGCCCAGGTGCTGGATTTCCGAGCCGGCCTGCATCACCGGGGTGCGGCCACCCACCAGCAGCGGTTGCGCCAGGGCGGTGTGCGAATGGCCGCCGACGACGATATCGATACCCGGCACCTGCTCGACCAGTTCGACCTCCTCGCCGCGCCAGCTGCCGTCGGCCTGCTGCACCACGCCCATATGCGACAGCAGGATCACCACCTCGGCCCCCTCCTCGCGCAGCTTGGCCACCATGGTCTGGGCCGTTGCCACCGGGTCGGCGAAGGTCACCGGCTTGATCATCGGGCTGACCGCCACGGCGTTGTTGCCGAGCAGGCCGAACAGACCGAAACGGATGCCGCCCCGCTCGAGCAGCTTGTACGGCAGGATGCGCCCGGCGTCATGGTGGGCCTGCAGGCTGTCGTCGGCCGTGCTCGCGGGGTCGAAGCGCAGGTTGCTCGACAGCAGCGGCAGCAGCGCCTCGCCCTTGGCCCGATAAGCGGCGCTGATCATCGCCGCCAGGCCGGCCGGGCGGAAATCGAACTCGTGGTTGCCCAGGGTCGCGGCGTCGTAACCCAGCTCACTCATCAGGCGCAGCTCGCCGCCAATCTCGCGGGTAACGCTATGGAACAGCGTGCCCATGCTGAAATCGCCACCATCGAGCAGCAACACCGGTTGTTCGCCGGCGGCGGCACGGCGCTGCTGGAGCAAGGTGGCCAGACGCGCGACACCGCCGACGGTGTCGTCATCGCCCGTGGTCGCAGGGGTGAATTCGTTGTTCGGGCCAAAGCCGAGCAGGCGCGACTGCCAGTCGTTGGTGTGCAGGATGGTAAAACTGCGTTCGGCGCTGAAGGCCTGAGCAGCGGCCAGCAGGCAACACGCCACGAACAACGGGCGAAGCAATCCCATGGATGATCCTTAAAGACGAGTGAGCCGACAGCACCGCCCCGGCGAGCGGTGCCGGCCAGTATGCGACAGGCCGAGCCTGCCGGCAGCGGCGAATGGTGCCGCCGCTTGTAGCCAATCGGGTCAGAGGTTGGACGAACACGAATAGCCTGGCGCTTTGCGCGGGAGAGGCCAGGCGGCGTTGCGCCGTCCACCCTCTTATAAAAAAATAAATAACTAATTGTTTTATATAGAAATTAAATTTGCACACAGGCCTGTAGGAGCGGGCCATGCCCGCGAAACGCATCGCGGCCATGGGCCGCTCCTACAGGTACCTACAAGCTGGCAGACACGCTTGCCTCCAGTTTGCCGCGCGACAGCGCGGCGTCTGGACGACGGGAGATCTCCCACATAGCCAACATTTCATGGTTGACGCGACGCTAGCAGGCCGTTGAAAAATGTAGGCGAGGCCGGCAAGACAAGGCAAAAACAGGCGAGGAAGCGGAGTTTACTGCTGTAAATGAGCATTCCGAGCCTGTTTTTAACGCAGTATTGCCAACGTAGGTAGTTTTTCAACGGCCTGCTAATCAAACAGCGGGCAAACCATAACCAGGGCATCCTCGCGTCCGCCCACGGCCGGGTAGTAGTCGCGGCGGCGACCGACTTCGTTGAAGCCGTAGCGTTCGTAGAGGCGGTAGGCCCCCTGGTTGCTCGCGCGCACTTCCAGGAAGCAGTCGTTGGCCCCCTGGGCCTGGGCTTGCTGCATCAGGTGTTCGAGCAGTTTCAGGCCCAGGCCGCGGCCCTGGCTCTCGGCCTTGACAGTGATATTGAGCAGGTGCGCCTCGTCGATGATCACCTGGATCACCCCGTGGCCGACCTGCTGTTCGCCTTCGAACATCACCCAGCAGCTGTAGGTTTTCAGGCTGTCGGTAAAGATGCCGCGGGTCCAGGGGTGGCTAAAGGCGGCATATTCGATCTTCAGCACAGTGTCGATATCCGCCTCGGTCATCGGGCGGAAGCTGATTGCATCACTCATTCAGGTTGACTCGGCAAGCGGTAGAAACCTCGGCCCGCAGGCTGGGAAAGATGTATTCACGAATCAGCCAACCAGCGCGACCTGACGCGACGCATGGCCTGCCACAGCTCGCGCTTGCGTTCGGGCTCGTCCATCAGCAGTTCCAGGCCCGGCAGGGCCCAGGCCGCGCCCAGCCCTTCGACCTGCAACTCGCGGTTATAGGCCTCGGCATCGGCCTCGCCGGCAAAGCGAATGGCCGGCAGGCCCACCAGCCACAGGCAACTGCAGGGCTCCTGCTCCTCCAGCCGCGCACCGACAAAGCTCTGCACATATTCCAGCGCCGCCTGCGGGCCCTGGTCGATCTGCCCGCGCACCAGCAGTGGCCAGCGCACCGGCTCGCCGATCAGTTGCGGGCTGTCCGGCAGGCCGGCGGCGCGCAGCAGATCCTTGAGCAGCAGGTAGGCCGGGTCGCGGCCTTGCAGCGGCTCGCCTGTGGGCAACTCGACCAGCACCGCGCAGGCACCAGCGCGCAGCAGCTGCAGGGCGAAGCGCGGTGGTGGCGCAGCCATGACCTTGGCCGGTGCCGCGGTTTCATCCTCGGCAGCGGCCAGCGGCTTGGCGTGGCGCGAGACGACCGTGGGCCGCGGCACTTCGATCTTCGCCCGCGGCTCGGCCTGGGCCGCTGGCTGCGGCGCAGCCGCAGAAACCGGCGCGACCTCGGCGACCGCCGCCTCGACGACTGGCTGCTGGGCTTGCGGCTCAGGCTCGGCAGGCGGTTGCAGCAGTTCGGGGCGCGATGGCGCAGCAAAGGGCAGCTCCACCCGCGGCAGCCAACTGGCCACTTGCATGGCGCTCAGATAGGCGCGCCGGCGCAGTTCGGTGATCAAACGTCAGCCACCTGCGGATGGGCCTTGTGCCCGGCCTGCATCAGGTTCAGGGCGTTGATATAGGCCTTGGCCGAAGCCACCAGAATATCGGTGTCGGCCCCGTTGCCGTTGACGATGCGCCCGCCCTTCTCCAGGCGCACCGTGACCTCGCCCTGGGAGTCGGTGCCCTTGGTGATGGCGTTGACCGAGTACAGCAGCAGGCTGGCGTCGGAGGCGGCAATCGACTCGATGGCCTTGAAGGTGGCGTCCACCGGGCCGGAGCCCTGGGCGCTGGCGGCCTGCTCGCGGCCATCGACGCTGAGCACCAGCTGCGCCTGCGGCACTTCGCCGGTCTTGCTCGCGACTTCCAGGGTGAGCAGCTTGAAATGCTCCGGGGCTTCCTCGGCCAGGGTGTCGGAGACCAGCGCCTGCAGGTCCTCGTCGAAGATTTCATGCTTCTTGTCGGCCAGCTCCTTGAAGCGGGCAAAGGCCGCGTTCAGCTCGCTTTCCCCGGCCAGCTGAATGCCCAGCTCGTCGAGGCGCGAACGGAAGGCATTGCGCCCGGACAACTTGCCCAGGGACAGCTTGTTGGTATGCCAGCCCACCGACTGCGCAGACATGATCTCGTAGGTTTCGCGGTGCTTGAGCACGCCGTCCTGATGGATGCCCGACTCGTGGGCGAAGGCATTGGCACCGACAATGGCCTTGTTCGGCTGCACCGGGAAACCGGTAATGCCGGAGACCAGGCGCGAGGTGCTGAGGATATGCGGGGTGTCGATGCGGGTGTGCACGCCGAGCAGGTCTGCGCGGGTCTTGATCGCCATGACGATCTCTTCCAGCGCGGCGTTACCGGCACGCTCGCCGAGGCCGTTGATGGTGCACTCGACCTGGCGCGCGCCGGCGACCACGGCAGCCAGGGAGTTGGCCACGGCCAGGCCCAGGTCGTTATGGCAATGCACCGAGAACACCGCCTTGTCGGCGTTGGGAATGCGGTTGAGCAGCTGGCGGATGGTGTCGGCGTACTGGTGCGGAATCGCGTAGCCGACGGTGTCGGGAATATTGATGGTGCGCGCGCCAGCATCAATCGCCGCTTCGATAATGCGGCAGAGGAAATCGATCTCCGAACGACCGGCATCTTCGCAGGAAAACTCGACATCGGCGCAGAGGTTGCGTGCGCGCTTGACCGCATGCACCGCCTGCTCAACCACCTGATCCGGCTGCATGCGCAGCTTGTGCTGCATATGGATCGGGCTGGTGGCGATAAAGGTGTGGATACGCCCGCTGTTGGCACCCTTGAGCGCTTCGGCGGCGCGGTCGATATCGGCATCCAGGGCCCGCGACAGGCTGCACACGGTGCTGTCCTTGATGGTGTCGGCAATCGCCTTGACCGCGTCGAAGTCGCCCGGGCTGGCGATGGCAAAACCGGCTTCGATCACATCGACCTTGAGGCGCTCCAGAGCCTTGGCGATGCGCAGCTTCTCTTCGCCGGTCATGGAGGCGCCGGGACTCTGCTCGCCGTCGCGCAGGGTGGTATCGAAAATAATGACGCGGTCGTTGCTGCTCATGCTGGGTTCCTCACGGATGCGCAGAGGCACAGGCCCGACGTGGGGACCTATGTCGATAATCCGTGATTGTCGCGTGAAACGCCGCGGGCGGGAAGCGCGACGCGCATCGCGGCTAAAGCCCCTCCCACGGTTTGATCGCACACGCCTGCATGTAGGGTGGATGTCACTCTTTACATCCACCGGCAACAGGCGACGGTGGATTTGCAGCAGAAAGCAAAACGCCCGCCAAATGGCGGGCGTTGAGCATTCATAGGATGGGTTGAGCGCAGCGATACCCATCAGGGGCCCGCCAGCTATGCGATTGGTATCGCAGGCTCAACCCATCCTACGTTCTAAGCACTGTCGCGGCTAAAGCCCCTCTCACGAGTCAGAAACAAAACGCCCGCCAAATGGCGGGCGCTGGGCTGATCGAGCGAGCTAGGCGCAGCCGATCAGAGAGCCTGATCCCAGGGACGGTCGCCGTTGGCGTCCTTGATCCGGGTCGGCAGGCCCATTACGTCCAGCAGCTTGAGAAACGGCTCGGCCGGCAGCTGTTCGACGTTGGCCATATGCCCGACATCCCAGTCACCACGGGCCACCAGCAGTGCGGCGGCAACAGGCGGTACGCCTGCGGTGTAGGAAATGCCCTGGCTGTCAGTCTCGACAAAGGCGTCCTTGTGGTCGGCGACGTTGTAGATAAACAGCTCGGCCGGCTTGCCGTCCTTGGTACCCTTGACCAGGTCACCGATGCAGGTCTTGCCGCTGTAGCCCGGGGCCAGCGAGGCTGGGTCCGGCAGTACGGCCTTGA
>JBFJZW010000111.1:0-12873 GCA_041621875.1 Pseudomonas sp.
CCCCATGACCCACCCACCCAGCGTGCTCGATGCCGAACAGCAGCAGGCCGTCAGCGGCTTTTTCCAACGGATTCCGTTCAACCGGATGCTCGGCATCGAACTCGACGAGCTGAGCCTGGAACGGGTAACCATGCACCTGCCGATGAAGCCCGAGCTGATCGGCAACTTCGTCCACGGCATCCTGCATGGCGGGGTGATCTCCTCGCTGCTGGATGTGGCCGGCGGGGCCATGGCCCTGATCGGTGCGTTCGACAAGCACCAGCACCTGTCCAGCAGCGAACGCATGACGCGCCTGTCCAAGCTCGGCACCATCGACCTGCGCATCGACTACCTGCGCCCCGGCCGCGGTCAGCGCTTTACCGCCACGGCGGTGCTGCTGCGCTCGGGCAACAAGGTGGCAGTGGTACGCAGCGAATTGCACAGCGACGACGGCACCCTGGTGGCGGTGGGGACCGGCACTTATCTATGCGGGTAGGATGGGTTAAGCGCAGCGATACCCATGGAAGGCATCCTAGAGGCTAACCACGCTGCAAGCGGGTCAGAATGCGATCCAGGGCATTGGCAAAGGCCTGCTTGTCGCGTTCGCCATAAGGGGGCTGGCCGCCACCGACCTGGCCCTGCTCGCGCAACTCGGTAAACAGATTACGCACCGCCAGCTTGTCGCCCATATTGCGCTCATCGAACTCGCGGCCACGCGGGTCGAGGGCGGCCACGCCCTTCTTCACCAGGCGGTCGGCCAGCGGCACATCGCTGCAGATCACCAGCTCGCCGGGCAGGGCGTGCTCGACCAAATAATCGTCGGCGGCGTCCGGACCGCTGGGCACCACGATCAGCCGTACACAGTTATAGGCCGGCTTGACCTGCGCCTGGCCGGCCACAAGCAGCACCTCGAAGCGCCGCTTGAGGGCGAACTTGACCACTTGATCCTTGGCCGCCCTGGGGCAGGCATCGGCATCTATCCATACGCGCAGCGGCGCGTTTTGCTCATTCAAAACCTGCGACTCCCGTTCACACCGGCGCGCGCCGCACCGTGGCCAGCAATGCGGCCGCACCGACGAACAGGGCACCGAAGGTGTGGTTCATGATGCGCTGCTGGCGCGGCGAACGCAGCGCCCGCAGCAGCCGCGACGCCAGGCCGGTGTAACCGGCCATGACGATCAGGTCGACGCAGATCATGGTCACGCCCATCACCAGGTACTGGCTCAGCAGCGGGGCCTGCGGGTTGAGGAACTGCGGCAGCACCGCGAGCATGAAGACGATGGCCTTGGGGTTGCTGAAATTGACCAGAAAGCCGCGCAGCACCAGAGTCAGTGGCCGGCCGATGGGGCGCTCGGCGGGTGCCTCCATGTCGCTGGGCAGCGCCTGCCACTGCCGGTAGCCGAGATATACCAGGTAGACCACACCGAACCACTTGATCAGGCTGAAGGCCAGCTCCGAAGCCGCCAGAATCGCCCCGACGCCGGCGGCGACGATGGCGATCTGCAGGGCCAGGCCCAGTTGCAGACCCAGGGCGTTCCAGTAGCCGCGCAGAAAGCCGTACTGCAAGCCCGCGGACATCGAGGCAATCGCCCCGGCCCCCGGCGACAGGCTGATGATCCAACAGGCGACGAAGAACGCGAGCCAGGTTTCCAGTGCCATGGCGATACCTCAAACAGATCGATAAAAAAGGGGCAGGCCTTAGCCTACCCCTTGTCGTTGACTGCGCCCAGCCGGACGTTCAGTCCGGCGAACCCTTGCGCAGGTGCACCGGTTCCGGCTCTTCCTTGCGCGCCCGGGCACGGGCCGTACGCATACGGATATTGACGGCTTCCACCGCCAGCGAGAAGGCCATGGCGAAGTACACGTAACCCTTGGGCACATGCACGTCGAAGGCTTCGGCGATCAACACCGTGCCGACCACGATCAGGAACGACAGCGCGAGCATCTTCAGGCTCGGGTGCTTGTCGATGAAATCGCTGATGGTGCCCGCCGAAAGCATCATCACGATCACCGAGATGACGATGGCCGCGACCATCACCGGCACGTTGTCGACCAGACCGACCGCGGTGATCACCGAGTCGAGAGAGAAGACGATATCGATGATCGCGATCTGCACGATGATGCCCATAAAGCCGTAGGCCTTGCCGCCGGCAGCCTGCCCCTCTTCCTCGCCTTCCAGGCTGTGGTAGATCTCCGCAGTGCTCTTGAACAGCAGGAACAGACCGCCGAAGAACAGAATCAGATCACGCCCGGAGAAACCTTCGCCGAAGACGTGGAACAGGTCGTTGGTCAGGCGCATCACCCAGCTGATCGACAGCAACAACAGGATCCGCGTGCCCATGGCCAGGGCCAGGCCGAAGAAGCGCGCCTTGGGCTGCTGATGCTTGGGCAGGCGGCTGACCAGGATCGAGATAAAGATGATGTTGTCGATGCCGAGGACGATTTCCAGGGCGGTCAGGGTCAGAAACGCGACCCAGAGTTCGGGGTTGGCCAGCCATTCCATCATGGTTTTATCTCGAGTTTGCGCGCGACGGGGAGTTCGCCATTGCGCCAGCGGCGCACGGCTTTCTGGAAAAACAGACTATTGGGCACCTGCACCCAGCAACCCGGGGCATCGCCACTGAGGTCTTCGAGGGTGGTGTAGAACAGATTGATCGACAGCACCCGGCCTATGACCCCTGGCTTGTCGGCACTTTCGATCACTTCCACGCAGTCGCCGATGCGAAACGGCGTCAGGGTCACGATCAGCAGCGCGCAGAACAGGTTGGACAGCACGCTCCAGATGGCGAAGAAGGCCACCGCCGCCACCGCGACAAAGCCGGTCAGCGCCGTCCACAGTACCTGGGCGGAGACGCCCAGGCGCTCCAGCACCAGCATAAAGGCACTGCCCATAATCAACCAGCGCAGCGCGCCGCGCAGGGGCCACAGGACCTCCAGCGGCAACTGCGGGTAGCGCCCGGCCAGACGATTCAGGCCGCGGGCCAGCAGGCGCTGGAGCAACCAGGCGAGCAACAGGATCAGCAGCACCTGGCCACCACGGATCAATGGCCCGCTGTAGACGAGCAGCCATTCGCCAGCGGGCCATTCGAGGTTCAACTGGCGGCCTCCAGCTCGGCCTGCAAGGCCTCGAGGGTTTCCAGGGCCAGCATCCAGCGCTCCTCCAGATCGGCCTCGCGGCTTTTCAGTCTGGCCTGCTCGGCCAGGGCATCGCGCAGCTCATCCTTGCGCGCCGCCTCGTAGATGGCGCTGTCACCCAGGCGCTGCTCCACGGCCGCGAGCTGGGCATGCAACTGGCCCAACTCCTTTTCCAGCTTGTCGGCCTCGCGCTTGTGCGGGGCCAACTGCTGGCGCAGCGCCGCCGCGACCTGGCGCTGGGCGCGCTTGTCGGTCCTGTCCAGGTTGCTCTCGGCGCTGCTCGGCGCGGCCTGACGCGCGCGGTAATCCACCAGCCAGCGGGCGTAGTCTTCCAGGTCGCCGTCGAACGGCTGCACCCGGCCATCGGCCACCAGGAGGAACTCGTCGGTGGTGCTCTTGAGCAGATGGCGATCGTGGGACACCACCACCACCGCGCCGCCGAACTCCTGCAGGGCCATGGTCAGGGCCAGGCGCATTTCCAGGTCGAGGTGGTTGGTCGGCTCATCCAGCAGCAGCAGGTTGGGCTTGCCCCAGGCGATCAGCGCAAGGGCCAGCCGGGCCTTTTCCCCACCGGAGAAATTCAGCACCGGCTCGTCGCAGCGCGGGCCGCGAAAATCGAAGCCGCCGAGGAAATCGCGCAGGGTCTGCTCGCGCTCAGTGGGGGCCAGGCGCTGAAAGTGCAGCAAGGGGCTGGCCTTGTCGTCCAGGGCGTCGAGCTGGTGCTGGGCGAAATAGCCCACCACCAGGTTCTCGCCACGCTGCAGACGGCCGCCGATGGGCTGCAACTCTCCGGCGAGGTTCTTGATCAACGTCGACTTGCCCGCCCCGTTGGGCCCGAGCAGGCCCAGACGCGCGCCGGGGGTCAGCTGCAGCTTGACCTGCTCCAGCACCACCTTGTCGCCGTAACCGAGGCGGCCTTCGCTGAGATCCAGCAGCGGGCTGGAGATCTTGTCGGCTTCGCGGAAGCTGAAATCGAAGGGCGAGTCGACATGGGCCGCCGACAGTTCCTCCATGCGCTCCAGGGCCTTGATCCGGCTCTGCGCCTGACGGGCCTTGGTGGCCTGGGCCTTGAAGCGGGCGATGTACTTTTCCATATGGGCGCGTTGCGCCTGCTGCTTCTCGTAGGCCTGCTGCTGCTGGGCCAGACGCTCGGCACGGGTGCGCTCGAAGGCCGAATAGCCGCCGCGATAGAGGGTCAGCTTGCGCTGTTCGACATGGGCGACGTGATCGACCACGGCATCGAGAAAGTCGCGGTCGTGGGAAATCAGCAGCAGGGTGCCGGGGTAGCTCTGCAACCAGCCTTCCAGCCAGAGGATCGCATCCAGATCCAGGTGGTTGGTCGGTTCGTCGAGCAACAGCAGGTCGGACGGGCACATCAGCGCCTGGGCCAGGTTCAGGCGCATGCGCCAGCCACCGGAGAAGTCGCCGACGCGGCGGTCCATCTGCGCGCTGTCGAAACCCAGGCCGGCGAGCAGCTTGCGCGCGCGGGCATCGGCCGAGTAGCCATCGAGGTTGTCCAGCTCGGTGTGCAGGCGCGCGATGGCCGCGCCATCGTGGGCGGCCTCGGCCACCGCCAGCTCGGCCTGGACCTTGCGCAACTGCAGATCGCCGTCGAGCACATAGTCCACCGCCTGGCGCTCGACCGCGTCGATCTCCTGGCGCATATGGGCAATGCGCCAGTCGGCGGGAATCAGGCAGTCGCCCGCGTCCGCGCTGAGCTCGCCGCGCAGCAGGGCGAACAGGCTGGATTTGCCGGCACCGTTGGCACCGATCAGGCCGGCTTTATGGCCGGGATGCAGGGTCATCTCGGCGTCTTCTAGCAGACGCTGAGGGCCACGCTGTAAAGTGAGGTTCTGGAGTCGGATCATAATGGCGGCGGAGTCTACCAGAGTCGCCTATCAGTTACGCGGAAAGCACCATGCACCCTGACCTGTGGCGATTTGCCGAAGAGTTCTACCGACGTCCCGGCGTCGAAGCCGCCTGCCTGCAATTGCAGGCCCAGGGCGCGGATGTCTGCCTGCTGCTCTGCGCGCTCTGGTGCGAGGCGCGCAAGGTGCCCTGCACGGCGCAACGTAGCGCGGCATTACGCAGCATCGCCCAGTCCTGGCAAGCGCAGGTGGTGACGCCGCTGCGGCAGTTGCGCCAGGGTTGGCGCGCCGCCGCACAGGTCGACCCGAGCCTGGCGCACTTGCGCGAAGAGGTCAAAGCGCTCGAACTGCAAGCCGAGCGCGAATTGCTGCAGCGCCTGGCCCTGCACAGCCGCGACTGGCCCAGCGCAGAGGCCCCGCAGCAGGACTGCTGGCTGGAGCAACTCGCTCCCGCCGCCGAGCCCGCCGCGCTGCAGGTGCTGCGCGACGCGGCGGACCGCCCCTGACTTAGGACGCGCTTGGCGGGGTGCTGGCGTTGTCGCTGCTGGTTGCCGCGGTGGGGGCTACGGGGGCGACAGCGGGTTTGGCAGGCGCAGCCGGCTTTTTCACCGGCGGTTTGGCTGCAGGTTTGGTAGCCGGTTTACTGGCTGCCTTGGTCGCAGGAGCCTTGCTCGCGGCCGGCTGGGCGGCGGCTTTTACCGCAGGTTTGGCCGCCGGCTTGGCTGCCGGCTTGGCACTCGCGCTAGCAGCAGGCTGCTTCGCCGTGGTGCTGGCCGCAGACTTGGCTGCCGGCTTGGCTGGGGCCTTGGCCACAGGTTTTGCCGCTGCCCGAGTCGGAGCCTTGGTCGCAGGTTTTGCCGCTGCCCGAGTCGGAGCCTTGGTCGCAGGCTTTGCTGCAGCCTTGGTCGCCGGAGCAGGCTTGCTCGCCGGCTTGCCAGCGACTTTGCTCGCGGCAGGCTTGGCCGGGGCTTTGGCCACCGCCAGCTTGGCCACCGGGGCGACCCTCGCAGCCTTGGCCGCACGAGTGTCCAGCGCCTTGCTCACGGCCTCCTTGACCTTGCCCACACCCTGGGCCAGCTTCAGGCTTTCCTGGGCATCGCGCTTGAGCTCGGCGATATAGCTGCGGGTTTCGGTTTGGCGCGCTTTGAGCGCATCCAGCAGCTCTTCGAGCTCGGTCACCGCGTCCTTGGCTTTGGCCTGGGCCTTGGCCTTGCCGGCTACGGCGGCATCCTGCAGCTTGCTGCGCGCCTTGTGCAGTTTTTCCTGGGCTTTGCCGCGCTGCTTCTCCAGCTTGGCGAGCAACTTCTCGGCATCGATCAGGGCCCGGCTGCAGGCATCTTCCAGATGTTCGAGCAGGCTGCTGGACAGCTGCTGAAGCAAATGCAGCGGAGTACTGACCGACTTTTTCTTTGCGTTCTTTGTAGCCGACATAACGCGCCTCCTGGCGAGTGAAGATGCCACTCATACTAGTCCTCCTCGCTGCTGCGTCGCTACCTCGCCCACCGAGCTAGCAGGCATAATCAGCGCAACTTTGCTCGGAGAACGTCCATGCCGCGGATTTCGCTGCTACTGCTGTGCCTGCTCGCGCCCCTCGCGCAGGCGCAGGACGACTCACAAGACCTGGCCTACAGCCTGGGCGTGCGTCTGGGCGAACGACTGCGCGAGGAAGTCCCGCAGCTGCACCTGCAGGCCCTGCTCGACGGCCTGCGCCAGGCTTATCGCGACGAGCCCCTGGCCCTGGATGGCGAACGCATCGACAGCCTGCTCGCCGCCCATGAGGCCCAGCTGGCCGACGTCCCGGCGCTGCGCGACAGGGCCATGGCGGCGGAGCGGCGCTTCCTCGCCAAGGAAAAAGCCAAGGCCGGTGTGCGGGAGCTGGACAATGGTGTGCTGGTGCAGGAGCTGCGCCCAGGTAAAGGGGCCAAACCCCAGGCCGAAAGCCGCGTGCAGGTGCGCTACAGCGGTCAACTGGCGGACGGTAGTCAGTTTGACGAGAGTCAGACACCCCAGTGGTTTAGCCTGCCCAGCGTGATTGCCGGCTGGCGCAGTGCCCTACAGGAGATGCCGGTCGGGGCCCATTGGCGGCTGGTTATTCCATCCGCCGAGGCCTACGGCGCAGAAGGCGCGGGGGATCTGATCCCGCCGTACTCGCCCCTGGTGTTCGAACTGGAACTGCTCAACACCCGGGACTAGGAGCCCGACCACGCAGGCGGACCGTTCCAGCCTGGCTTGAGCGAGGCAAAGTCCCACCTACCGATGCAGACATATCAGAGAACGGGCGCGGCCTGCTCTTGATGGGCGTTGTGCAGGACTTCGATCAGGCAGTCCTCCAGCTCGAAGCGCTCATGCAGCAACTGCCCGAGGTGCCCCAGCTCATCGATCAGCGACACCGAATCATGGCAGTCGCCATTGTCGCAACGGTCGTTGAAGGCCAATGCCACTTCGGTGATCACTTCGATACGCGGATAAATCTGCTTGGCCAGTTCCAGACCACGCTGATCGCCGAATGCCTTGGCTTCGTTGGTCAGCTGTTCGTAGACCTCGAAGTGGCCGGCCGACACGTAGTCGACGAGGATTTCGCAGAATTTCTGCAGCGTCTCGGCGTTGGCACTCGGCGCTTGCGGCGAACTGTTGATGGCCGCATAGGCGTCCACCAACTCTTTACGTTCTTGCAGCCAGCGGTCGATCAGCAGGTGAACTCCACCCCAACGTTCCTGGGCGTTCTGACAACTCTCGAGCATGATGACCTCACTTCCCTATTGCTATTAGTGTTGTTCGCCTGGTCGAGACATTTTTCTGTCGATTGGCCCAGGGGCTTGGGAAGAAAACCGTGGAACGGCAACTTTCCGGCGGTACCTGCGAGCCAGATTATGCCCGCCCGCCTGAGCCTTCAAGACAGCCCTGGAGAAAATTTCATACAAGCGTTTAACTCGTCCCCAGTCGCGCACGCACGACGCAAGTGGCCTGTAAAAGCTCAGGGCAACCGACCCCAGCTCCACGCCTGACCTACTGGTGTGCACCCACTTGTAAGCATCATGCGCGCATCCATGCGCACCATCCAGCTCTCGAAGACAACCGGATGACTGCCCCCTCGAACGGCCGGCAGCACTGTAAAGCATTCCCCGCAACAGGGCCGATAACCTTATTCGCCCTGCCGCGGGAACAGCCCGGCTTAGCCGGCCAGGCGACGATCCAGCAGCCCCAGGCCGTCCTGAAACAGGCGGTTGCTCGCCTCGACCTCACCCAGCTGGGCCAGCAGACGGGCCAGCTCGGCGCAGGTTTCCGGGTGCCGCTCGAAGGTCAGGCTGCTCTCGAGATAGCCGCGCGCCTTGCCCCATAACTGATTGTGCGCGCACAGGCGGCCCAGGGTCAGCAACAGCCCGGCATCCTGTGGGTGAGCCTGCAACAGGCCTTCGGCCACCTGCAGTTGACGGACGGCATCGCGGCCATGCAGCAAGCCGTAGAGGCGCACCAGATGACTGTCGTACTGACGTTTCAGGGCGGCCTGCAGCAAGGCTTCGGCATCCGCCTCGGCCCCCAGATGACGCAGCTGCTCGACATAGGCCGCGAGCATATCCGCCTCCTGGCGCTGCGCCGTGGACAGTTGCTGCCAGACCTTGGCCAGCGCCGCCAGGCGCTCTTCGTGGCTGTCCTCGGTCGCCTGGCCGATACTCGTCAGGCGACCGCGCCAGGCCTGCCGCTCCAGCTCGCTCAAGGTGGCGTCGCCGAGCAGCCGCTGCTTGCGCAGGTCCGGCAACAGCCCCAGCAGGCCCGGCCAGTCCTGCTGTTGCAGATACAGCTGTTGCAAGCGCAGCAGCACCTGATGCTGCTGCGGATAGCGCTCGCGCATGGCCTCCAGGGTGTCCCGGGCGGCCTCTGCCTGGCCCCGCGCCAGTTGCAGCTCGGCGTGGGTCAGGGCCACCGCCAGCTCGGCCTTGGGCTGACGCTCGAGCGCTCGCTCCAGCAGCGCATCGCTGTCCTCATGCTGACCCAGTTGCTGCGCCGCCCGCGCCGCGCCGAGGTAATACATCAGGGGCTGCGGCGCACTCTCGGCGGCGCGGCGCAAATGGCGCAGGGCGCGCGTCCAGTGGCCCTCGGCCAGGTCGACAAAGCCCAGCTCGGCGGCCATGCGCGTGCGCCGGCGGTGATGCAGACCCGACCAGGGATTGACCAGGCCGGCCGAGGTCAGGGCGAACCGCAGCAGCAGGCGCAGCCCGTACAGCAGTAACCAGAGCACCAGCAGCAGACCGACAAAGGCCCACAGGCTGGACTCGAAACGAAAGCCCTTGTAGGCCAGCAGCACATAGCCCTGATGCTGCGCGATGGCCAGGCCCAGCAGCGTCAGGCCGACTATCGCCGCCAGTATCAGGAGAAGCAGATAGAGGCGTTTCATGGGCGCGGCTCCTGCTCGGCCGACTCGACCTCGACCTCGACCTCGACCGCACTGTCGGCCTCGAACTGGGCACGGGCCGACTGCTTGCTGGCGATATAAGCCTGGATCGCATTGAGGCTGGCGCTCAGGTCAGGCACCTTGACCTCGATAGGCCGCCCCAGCAATTCGTCGATCCGCGCCGCCAGGGCACGGCTGTCCGGGTTTTCCGCATTGAAGTGGCTGGCCAGCACATCCCGGGCCTGACGCAGGGCCTGCTGGTAGACCGCGGTATGGCCATGCAGGGCGGCCCACTGCGCCTGCTCGAAGCTCATGCTCAGGGCCAGGCGCACCTGCGACAGCGCCTGCCCGGCCAGCAGGGGACGAATATTCTGATCGGCACTGAAATCCAGACGCACGTACTGCGCCAGGGTTTCCAGCCCGCGCACCCACCAGCTCTGCGGTTCGCCCGCGGCGGCCAGTTCGCTCAGCGCGCCCCCTTCGCCATCGCCGACAAAGCTCGGCGGCAGGGCCTCGAGCTGCGCGGCCTGATCGCGCAGCGCGCCCAGCTGCAGAAACAACCCGGTACGGTCCGGGTCGAAGCTGCCACGCAGCGCCTCCAGGCTCTTCGCCAACTGCTCGCGAGCGGCGAAGGCCGCCGGGTCATCCTGGCTGTGCAGAATCTCGTCGGCCCCCTCGACCAGCGCCAGGGCGCTGTTGATGTCCTGCAGCGCCGACAGGCGCAGGCTGGCCAGGCGCAGCAGATGCTCGGCCTCGGCCAGTCGCCAGTCCTGGCGGCTGGCCCCCAGCAGGCTTTCCAGGCGCTGGTTGAGCAGTTGCTGGTCGCCCTGCAACTGACTCAGCAGGCGGCGCTGGCCGTCCAGCTCGGCCGGCGGCGGCAATTGCTGCAAGCGACTGTCCAGGGCCTGGGTCTTGGCCACCAGGCCATCGGTCTGCTCGCGGGTCTGTTGCAGCTGGCCCAGTTGCTGCTGGTCACGCAGGTCCAGCGCGCGCAACTGCCAGACGCTCCATCCGCCCACCGCCACACCGGCGGCCCCCACCAACAAGGCCACGGCAGCCAGGGCGTTGCCACGGGATGTCGGCTTGGCCGGCGGCACCGGCTTGGCGGCGGACGCGTCCACAGCGGTTGGTTCCTGTTCGTTCGGGGTAGTCGCTTCGCTCACGTATCCATCCTTTGCATCAGAGGTCGGGGGCAGGTTGCGCCTGCAACGCCGCCAGCAAGGCCGCGGCATTCGCACCGCGGCAGTCCACAACAAATTGCGCACCGGCCGCACGGGCCATGTCGGCCACCCGCGAGCTGGGTACAAACAAGGGTAGACGAGCCAGTCGGGGCCAGTCGTGGCCGGCCAGCTCGTGCAAATGGGTAAAACCCTGCCCACTGCTGACCACCAGGCCATTCAGTCGTTCGGCGGCGATGCGCTGGGGCAGCGCCGCCGGCGGGTACTCCGGCAATAGCCGGCGGTACAGTGGCAGATAGTCAACCCGCGCGCCTTGGCCGCGCAAGCGGTCGGCGAGCAACTCTCGGCCACCCTCGCCGCGCAGGATCAACACCTGCGGGGCAACGGCCGCAGCCAGCGCCTGCTGCAGCTGCGGCAGGGCGAGCAGGGCCTCGCTGTCGTCGCCCTGCTCGGGGTAATACACGCGCAGGCCATGCTCACGCAGAATCCGCGCCGTGGCGGCACCGACACTGAACCAGGGCTGTCCGGTCGAGGGCCGGGCCTGATAGCGATCGAGCAGGGCCAGGGCCAGCCGCGCCGCCGGTTTGCTCACCACGATCACTGCGCAGTAGCGCTGTAGCTCGAGCAGAGCGGCACGCTGCTCAACGCTTTCCGCCAGGGCCTCGATGCGCAGCAGCGGCAGGCTGCTGCTATAGATACCGCGGGCCGCCAGGGTCGCCGCCAGCTCCGCCGATTCCTCGGCCGGTCGGGTCAGCAACAGACGCCAGGCGTTCACTCGCCAGCGGCCTCGCCATACACGGCTTGCAGAATAGCCGCCGCGCCCTGGGCCAGCAGCGCCTCGGCCACCTGCACACCCAGCTGCTCGGCCTGCGCCGCCGGCGCACGGCTTTCCGCCCGCAGCAGCAAACCGCCATCCGGCTGGCCGACCAGGCCACGCAACCACAGTTGCTCGCCTTCCAGCACCGCGTAGCAGGCGATCGGCACCTGGCAGCCGCCATTCAGATGTTTGTTCAAGGCACGCTCGGCGGTCACCCGCAACGCGGTATCGCGATGATGCAAGGGGGCGAGCAGGGCCTGGATTTCACTATCGGCGCTGCGGCATTCGATACCCACCGCCCCCTGACCACCGGCCGGCAGACTGTCCTCGGCGCTGATTGAGGCGCGGATGCGCGCTGCAAAACCGAGGCGAATCAGGCCCGCGGCGGCGAGGATGATGGCGTCGTACTCGCCGGCATCCAGCTTGGCCAGGCGGGTGTTGACGTTGCCACGCAGGAACTGGATTTTCAGGTCCGGCCGACGCGCCAGCAGCTGGGCCTGGCGGCGCAGGCTGGAAGTGCCGACCACGCTGCCGGGCGGCAGTGCATCGAGACTGGCAAAGCTGTTGGAGACAAAGGCGTCGCGCGGGTCCTCGCGTTCGCAGATGCAGTACAGCCCCAGGCCTTCGGGGAAGTCCATGGGCACATCCTTCATCGAATGCACGGCGATATCGGCCTGACCTTCGAGCAGGGCGGTTTCCAACTCCTTGACGAACAAGCCCTTGCCGCCGATTTTCGCCAGGGGCGCATCGAGCAGCTTGTCGCCGCGACTGACCATGGGTACCAGGCTGACGATCAGGCCGGGATGGGCCTGTTCCAGGCGCGCCTTGACGTGCTCGGCCTGCCAAAGGGCCAGGGCGCTCTTACGGGTGGCAATACGAATTTCGCGGGACATGGGCAATTCCAGAAAACGGATTGCCGGGAATAATAACAGGCTGGCTCACATCAGGCCTGCGACCCGGAGTCATCCGGGTTGCCCGGTCAGCCTCAGAGGTGATGCATCAACTTGCGCACCCCGGCCACATGCCGGCGACTGACGATCAGCGCCTCCTCGCCCATGCCCTTGAGGTACAGCTGGAAGTGCCCCAGGGGCGTGCGCTGCAGACGCTCGATGCGCTCGCGGGAGACCAGGGCGTTGCGGTGGATGCGCACGAAGCGCTCGCCGAATTCGTCTTCCAGGGCTTTTAGCGGTTCATCCAGCAGCACCTCGCCGCCGGCGTGGCGCAGGGTCACGTACTTGTGGTCGGCAATAAAGTAGATCACCTGATCCAGGGGAATCAGCTCGATACCCTTGCGGGTGCGCGCGCTGATATGACTGCGTGGGCCGCCACCACTCTCGCCGGCGGGCCGGGTCAGGGCCGCCAGCTGCACGCGGTTGGGGCGCTCGGCTTTCTTCAGCGCTTCGCTGAGGCTTTCCGCGCGCACCGGTTTGACCAGATAACCCACCGCGCTGACCTTGAACGCCTCCAGGGCAAACTCGTCATGGGCGGTACAGAAGATCACCGCCG
>JBFJZW010000112.1:0-12802 GCA_041621875.1 Pseudomonas sp.
GCGAAGCGAACGGTTTGAACCAATTGTTATACAGCACCTTCAGATGCTTTTATGCTGTTATATAATTTCCGCCCTTCCTCGGACAGCCCCCAATTAGTACTTTTGGCTGTTCCTGCCTGAACGACCAGATCGTTCATTACAAGCCAGTTTATTGCCCTCTTAACTGACACGGAACTTTGGCCGCTTTCTTGACTGATGCCGCTGATAGTGCGCCATGTGTATTTAGAGTTTCCTAGTGCCTTAACCACCAGCCGAGTCTGCTCGTCCAGGCCATAACCTGTGGCCCTATATGTAGATTGCTCTTCTTTGGCTTCAGGCTCTGCCTCTTTTGCAATCATTGCCTCGACTTGCTTCTCAAGCATCTCGGCTTCAAAACCTGCACCTTTGAAACGTTTAATTTTCTCTATATTAGAGAAGGCTAAAGCAATAGCTGCCGCCAGAATGCAAAGCCCCATTTCTGTTGGTTTGCTCAGCAAGCCGAAAGTGAATGAGCCAACTAGCAGTAAAATAAAGGCAGAGGCCTGAGCGATTTTATTGATCACGCATTAACTCCCTGTGATGTATAACTATTAATTAGGCGACACGTATGTCGCGTTTTGTCGCGATACGTGTCGCATAAACTTCCTTGTCGTCGGCTAAGTCCTTGTCTAGCTTGAAGGTGGTCGCGGCAAACGCGACTGCTTTCAGGGAGAAACGCGACATGGATGACGGCAAGCCCAGGCTGCTGGATCAGGTACGCCAGCACATTAGAGTTAGAAACTATTCCATCCGCACCGAGACTGTCTACGCCGAATGGGTAAAGCGTTATATCCGCTTTCACCGTTACCGCCACCCGGCGGAGATGGGGCGGCGGAAATCGAGGCTTTTCTCACCCCTCTGGCGGTGGCGTGCAATGTTTCGGCCTCTACGCAGACTCAGGCCCTGGTAGCGCTGCGGGTTCTTTATATCGCTATTGCGTCTCGCTGCTTTGCGCTCCGGGCTGGCGCTCTGTCTATTGGGTTCCCTGTGCTGAATCCCAGGCCTGCCTGCATTTAGCGGTAATAGGTATCCCAGAGCTTGTTGCGAAATTTATTGCTGGGGTCGAGCTGTTTTTTCAGGGAGAAAAATTCCGGCGCGCGCGGGTAGGCGGCGAGGAATTGTTCGCGGCTGGCGTGGATCTGGTAAGGCAGGTAGTAGGTGCCCTGATGGGTGATGGCCAGATCGATCAGCTGACGGGTCCAGTCTCCTACAGCGGCACGCTCGGCAGCCGAGGTGCCCTGGCGGTAATACAGCACCAGGGCGAAGGTGTCGCCGCGAGCCCAGGCCAGCAGGGTGCCGGGATCGGCCTTGGCGTGGCGGATGGAGATATTGGTGACCTTGACCTGATGCTGTTTGAGCACGCCTCGCATTCCCGCAACAAATGCTTCCAGCTGCGCCTCGGGGACGAAGTATTCCTGCAGCACATAGCTGTAGTCGGGGCCGCTGATGGGCTGCAGTTCGCGCACATCCAGGCTGGCTTCACGGTTGCGCCATTGCACTTGCGGGGCTTGGTATAGCAAGGGGTCGATCAGGGCTTCACGCAGTTTGTTGCCGCTCTTGCTGCCGGCCACGCTCAGTGCGGCGCGCATGGTTTTGTAGTTGCGTTCGGCTGGCACCAGGCGCTCGCTGACGGTCAACGGTGCATCGCTGATCAGGTAGGACACCGCGCGGACGCGGTCGTAATCATCCGGGTAGAGGATGGCGTTATGCATGACCATTTTGGGGTTGCCGCGCACTTGCTGATCGAAGAACTGGCGGTAAGCGCTGAGCGGCATGTTCTGCGATTTACGGGCCAGCTTGCTGTTATCGCTTAGGCCCAGGCTGGCTTCGACTATCACGCCCAGGCCGCCATAGCCGCCGATAGCGCCATAGAACAGCGCGGAATTCTCGGTCGGACTGGCAAGCACCAGGCTGCCATCGGCCAGTACCAGCTTGATCGAGCGCACCGCCAGCACCAGGGGGCCCTGGCCTATATAGCGACCGTGTGCATTGACGCTGAGTGCACCGCCAACGGTGAAGTTGGCGTAGGACTGCATGATCTGCGGCGAGAGATTGTGCGGGTCGATGTATTCGAGAATCTCGCGCCAGGTAATGCCGGCCTGCACGCGAATCTCGCGGCGTTCGGCGGAGAATTCAAGCACCCGATTGAAGCGGCGCATATCCAGTTGCAGGGCGTTCTCCGTCGCGGTCTGCCCGCCCATGCTGTAGCGTCCGCCGCCGATGGCGATGGGGCCAGGGTGGCTGCGCACCGCCTCGACTATCTGCGCCAGCTCGGTGGGGGCCAGCACCTGAGCCACCTGGACGGGGTTGAGACCGCTGATGTCGTTGACGGTTTCCGCAGCCTGCAGGGCAGTACAGAACAGCAGACCGAGGAGCAAGAAAACACGCATAAAACCTCCTTGTTTATCGTGCCGCCAAGATGTCGCGGGTTTTGTCTCAGTTCGCGGCCGGCAGCAGTGTAAGGCTACTACGACTATTGGCCTTAATCGCCTCGCGATCCAGGTGCATCGGCACATACTCGCCGCGGATATAGCGCTCGGCCTGGTCCTTGTAGTGCTTATCGAACAGCACACCGCTCTGGCCTACCGGGTTGATACCCAGCGCCGTGCTGGCGTCGGCCAGGTCGATCAGGCGGCGGGTCGAGGGGCCGTAGACCGCCGACCAGGGCGCGGGACCGATCGGCTGCGACAGGTTGTTCGGGGTTTCGCGGCCGCCGGGCGCTGCGAACGGGCCGACGTTGAACAGTTTATCCAGTGGCTTGCGCTGGCCCAGCGTGTGGTTGTGGGTGAGGCTGTGGGCGTTGCCCCAGGTCCATTTAGTCACGTCGTCACCCAGAGTGCTGCGCAGGTGTGCCAGGCTGTTCTGCCAGGCGACCTTGACGGTATCGGCGCGGCTTTCCACGGCCTCGCTGTTGCGCTTGTTCCACCACGGCGAGCCGACATCGGCTGCCAGACGCGGCAGGGCGCTGTCGAGTGCGCGGGTTAGCAGCAGGTTGGTGAAGAAGGCTTCCCCCAACTCGTCGGCCATGGCTTCGCGCGCCAGTTGATAGACCAGCTGGTTGAACAGCGTGGCGGCAGTGGCGTCGAGTGTGTGCTGGCCATCCCAGCTCAGCAGTTGTTCGACCAGGGCTTGCTCTTCGGCACTGCTTGCCGCTGCGCGCAGGTCGGCGGCCAGCGGTGCGAGCAGGCGTTGCGGGTAGTCGGTGCCGGGGTCGAGTTGCAGGGCCTGGCTGTTGTTCAGGTCCCACTTCACGCTGTCGTCGCTAAGGTGTTGGTCCAGGCGCTGGCCGCGGTCGGCCAGGTTGTAGTAACCGGGTATCTCCATGCCGGTCGGCGAAACGGGCTGATAGTTGGCTGAGAGGATATAGCCGCGCGCCGGGTTTTCCTCCTGGGGGTTGGCGCTGAACGGGTAGTAGCCGTCCTTCTCCGCCTCGCCGCTGGCCCCATCGAGGATAAAGCTCGGGTTGACCCCGGCCGGCCGGCGCGGCAGTTTCGCCGCTGCCCACCAGGCGATATCGCCGCTGGCATTGGCCCACACCACGTTCAGCCCGGGGGCCTCGATATGCTCGACGGCGGCGCGGGCCTGCTCCAGGCTGGCGGCGCGGTTGAGCTGGTAGAAGCCCTCGCGGATCGGGTTTTCGGTTTGTAGAAACGCCCACCACATGGCAATCGGCGTGCTGCCGGCGCTCTCGCCGAGGGCGCTGTTGATGATCGGGCCGTGGGGCGAGCTGCGAATGGTCAGGTTGATCGGTTCGGCATCCTTGACCTTGATCTGCTCTTCGCGGCTGTGCAGCTCGACCCACTGGCCGCGGTGCCAGATCTGGTTGGGGTTGTCCGGGTTGGGTGTCTCGGCGATCAGGTCGAGGTCGTCGTTCTGGAACATGGTCAGGCTCCAGGCGAACTCGCGGTTATACCCCAGCGAGGCCACTGGGCTGAGCGCCTGGTAGTGGCCATACAGGTTGAAACCGGGGTGGCTGAGGTTGGCCTCGTACCACACCGCGGGCGCGGCGAAGCGAATATGCGGGTCGCCGGCCAGCAGCGGTTTGCCGCTGGCGGTGCGGCTGCCGGACACCACCCAGGCGTTGCTGCCCTCGAACTGCGGCAGGCCGGCATTCAGCAGTGCGGCGTGGCTCAGTTCGGCGATGGCGTTGAGGTCCTGCCAGTCGCCGGCGGCGAGGCTCTGCCCGACCACCCCCTGGGGGTGCCAGTCGAGGTCGAAGGCCTTGAGGTAGTCGGCCCCGAGTTGATCGCGAATATGCGTCAGCACCGGCTCGGTGCGAAACGCCGCGGCGAAGCTGTAGGCCATATAGCCGGCGAGGCTGATGGTGTCGGCTGCGGTAAAGGGGCGCTTTTCGATACCCAGTACATCGAACTCCAGCGGCGCGGGGCGGCTGGCCTGATACTGGTTGACGCCGTCGAGGTAGGCCTGCAGCGCCTGGCCTGCCGGGGTGTTCATGTCCATCTTGGCGGCGTAGCGGTCGGCATGTTCGCGGATGCCGAGGGTGCGGAACAGGCGGTCGGTGTCGACCAGCTTGCTGCCGAGAATCTCCGCCAGTTCGCCGCGGGCCAGGCGACGCAGGAGTTCCATCTGGAACAGCCGGTCCTGGGCATGCACATAGCCCAGGGCGCGGTACATATCGGTCTCATTCTGGGCCTGGATATGTGGTACGCCGCGTTCGTCGTAGTCCACCGTGACGCCTGCCTGCAGATTGCTCAGGTGCAGTTCGTCACTGCGCTGCGGTTGCTTGCTATCGAGGTACCAGTAAGCGCCGGCGGCAGTGGCGGCGACTATCAGGGCAAGGGCGGACAGGGAGTGCTTCATGGGTTTTCCTTATTATGGGATGTGACGCGGCGCGGCCATTGTGCGGGGCGCTCGGCAGAGCTGGCATTGACCAAATGCCTGGGAAATGAAAGTCTTTGGTCACTAGCGTGAAAGTCGCGCAGCGACGCCCTCCTTTGTCCTTCTCCCCCGGGAGGCGGCTCCCGCTCCCGGCGGGAGTAGCGCATTCGCCACATCCCTGTGGGTCAAGGTGGCGCGAAGCGCCGGATGAGGGCGGCGGGTGTGCCGCGAAGGCTTTCATGATTCGGGGTGCCTCTCGCGGCATGACTGTCAATTGGAGGCTCGATGGACACTGGTCCGCATAACGGCATGGCCAGTACGCTGACCCACTCCTCGGCCCTGCGTCGGCGGCTCTACGAGGCCCTGGCCGAACTCGGCCTTGACCCCACCGACATCTATCGCCAGGCCTACCGCGGCGTGCCCCTGGTCCCGCCCCGGTTCAACTCCCGGGAAGACCACGACAGCGCGCCGCGCTTCTGGCAGGACCTGGCGGCCATCACGGGCGACCCGGATATCGGCTTGCACCTGGGTGCAGTGATGCAGCCGCGGCCGCTGGATGTGGTCGGCTACCTGCTGCTGGCCAGTCGCGACCTGGGCCAGGCGGTGGAGTGTTTCGTGCGCTTCCAGCACATCCTCTCCGGCGGTTTCGCCGCGCGTCTGGAGCTGGAGGGCGAGCAGGCGCGGCTGATCTTCGACCTCAACTACCGCGGCATCGGCTCGTTGCGCCAGCAGATGGAGTGCCTGGCGCTGTTGCTGCTGAAGATGCTGGGCAGTGTCGGCGATGGCGCTTTTATCCCGAACGGTCTGGATTTTCGCCACCCCGCGCCGCGTCGGCTGAGCGAGCACCGGCGGCTGTTTGGCCTGCTGCCGCGCTTCGCCCAGCCCCACGATGCGCTGATCTTTCCGCGTGCCTGGCTGAGCCGACCGTCGCGTAGCGCCAACCCGCGGCTGTTCACCGTGCTCTGGGCGCAGGCCGAGCTGGAGCTGGCGGAGCTGGAAGAAAACCAGCTGCTCAATCGTGTGCGCTACTGGCTGGAGGTCAACCTGGGCGTGCAGCTGTGTGATTTGCCGAGCTGCGCCAGGGCCCTCGGTTACAGCGCCGGCGGCCTGCAGCGCGCCCTGGCCGAACAGCGCCAGAGCTTTCGCCAGCTCCACGATGAGGTCCGCCGCCTGCGCGCCCAGGGCCTGCTGGACAGCGGCCTGGCCATTCGCGAGGTGGCGCGGGCCTGCGGCTTTGCCGAATTGTCGCCGTTCTACCGGGCATTCAAGCGCTGGCAGGGTGAGACGCCGCAGGGTTACCGCCAGCAGTCAGGAGCGATCCAGCAGGCCGTTGAGAAACTACCTGCGTTGCCGATACGGCGTTAAAAACAGGCTCGGCTTCCTCGCCTACGTTTTCAACGGCCTGCGCTGTGCTCGTACAGCGATCATGTCTGGCGCAAAACCTGTAGGAGCGGGCTTGCCCGCGAATCCAGGCGACTCAGTGGCGAGACCTGGCTAGGGTTGCCATTGGCAAAAGCAGCCGACGGCCAGGGTATTGCTGGCGCTGACCGGGCGGTTGGCGGCTAGGGCTTCGAGGATCGGCTCGATAAAGCTGTTGCTCGAGGTGCAGGTGAGCCCTTCGCTGTAGGGGCCGAAGTAGGCGAGCTGGCCGTCACGGTCCCAGATTGCCACCGCCGGGCTGGCCGGGATCTGTTCGCTGCCTTCGAGGTTGGGCAGGGCCTGCAGGGCGCTCAGGGTGGCGGGCAGCTGACCTTGGCTACCGGGCTTCTGCACGGCATAGAAGTTCACGCCCTGGGGGCCATAGTGTTCGAGCAGTTCGGCCAGGTGCTGCTGGTTGCCGACATTGCAGGGGCAGGCCGGGTCCCAGAAGTGCACCAGGCGGATCGGCCCGGGGCCGGCCAACTCGGCGGGCAGGCGCAGGCGTTCGCCATAGAACAGCGCCGTCTGCTCGCTGAAACTGCGGATAAAGCGCGCCTCGTACCACTGATAGGCGGCAAACATGGCCGCGCCCCAGAGCAGAAGCAGCAGGCCGGCGAGCAGGCGTTTGTAGGTTCTGGGCATGGTCGGTCTTCGTAAATAGGTGCGCAGCTTGCCATGGCTGGCGCGACAGCTGAATATCCCTAACAGCGTCGCCGCCCTGCCAATCACTCCTCGGATAGTCGGAAGCCCCATGTCAGAGCCCTTTCAGCCGGATAACCTGATCGCCAGTCTGCGACCCTTGGCCGCAGCGGCGTCGCTCACCCCGGCCGAGCAGAATTACCGGCGCTTCTATGGTTTCGCCGGCAATGGCGCGGTGCACAGCCGCCTGGGCACTATTCAGGTGGGCACTTACCGGATTGCCCTGCAGGCCTGGTGGCCCGAGCAGCCGCGCGCCACCCTGGTGCTGCTGCACGGCTATTACGACCACAGTGCGCTGTACCGCCATGTGATCGACTGGGCTCTGGCGATGGACTTCGCGGTGCTGACTTTCGACCTGCCCGGACACGGTCTGTCCAGTGGTGCGCGGGCCAGCATCGACGACTTTGCCGAGTACCAGCTGGTGCTGCAGGCGGTGTTGGCCGAAGCGGCCGCCCTGGAGTTGCCGCAACCCTGGCATCTATGTGGGCAGAGCACCGGCGGGGCGATTCTGATCGACTACCTGTTGAGCGGTCAGCCCGGTCCCGAGGTGGGCCAGACCATCCTCCTCGCGCCCCTGATCCGGCCGCGGGCCTGGGGTTGGTCGCAGCTCAGCTACCGGGTGATGAAGCACTTCGTCCGGGAGATTCCCCGGCGTTTCAGCGTCAACTCCAGCGATGCCGCCTTTATCGATTTCGTCCATCACCAGGACCCGCTGCAGCCGCGCTGCCTGCCGACTGCCTGGGTGGGGGCGCTGAGCCAGTGGGTGCCGCGCATCGAGTCGGCCCCGCGCAGCCCCCACAGCCCGCTGATTATCCAGGGCGAGGCGGATATGACGGTGGCCTGGGAGCACAACCTCGAGGTGTTGCAGGACAAGTTCGCCGCGCCGCAGATCCTGCGCCTGGACCAGGCGCGCCACCATCTGGCCAATGAGGCACCGGCCTTGCGCCAGCGTTATTTCGACTTTCTGAGCGAGCGCCTGGCGTAGGCTGGTGCTGAGCGTAGCGAAGCCCAACATGGCGTGCGCAGCACTCCGCTCGACGATCCGTTGCAGTCGTTGGGCTTCGTCGCGTTGCTCCTCAACCCAATCTACGCTGAGTCGGCCTCAGATACCGTGTGGTGCCGGGGCCAGGCTGGCGCTGCTCTGGCCAACCGCCAGGCCGCTGCGAATGGCGGCCAGGGCGGCCTGGTAGTAGGCCTGGCCCGCTGGCGACTGGGCAAAGCTGACGAACTCCTCCAGCTCCGGATCGCTCAGCTCGCGGTAGATGTGCAGCAGGGTGTTGTCGAGGTCCGCGCCGATCTGGTCCATCAGGCGTTGGCGCTGGCCGTTGAGCAGGGCTTGCGCGCTATCGCCGCCGAGCAGGCCGGGGAGCATCTGGCTGAGGCTGTCGGCGGCCACTCCGGCCAGGGCCAGGCTGACCTCGGCACCGGCTTCCTTGGCCGGCAGCGCCTGGGCCAGGTGACGGATCAACAGGCGGCGGGTGGCGCTGGCCTCGTTGCGCGGCAGGCCATTGGCATAGCGCGCCAGCTGGTCGCTGCGGGTGGCGAGCAGTTCGGCATCGATGATCTTGCGGCCCAGGGGCGACTGGAAGAACTGCAGTGCGGGGGCGGGCTCGTCGAGGTTATCGCGCAGGCCCTGCTGGGCGCGCTGGTCGATGGCCTGGGCGGCGAAGCGCTGGTTGCTGTTGTTCACCAGCGCCTGGTACACCGCCGGCGGCAAGCTGCCGCGATAACGTTCCTGGGCGGCCTGCAGGGCGTCGCTGAAATGCATGCGCTGCTGTGGCCAGCCGGCGGCCTGGTACAGCTGCAGGTCATCGTCTGCGAGGGCGGGCAGGCTGAGCAGCAGGGTCAACAGCAGTGAGGTGACGCGCATAAGGACTCCGTTCGTGAAGGCGGCTATTCTCGATGGGCAGCGGGCGCTTGTCGAGGCGCGCTCGGCGGCCTGCTAGAATCGCCGTCCTGCATAGGTGCAGGTACTCATTTCCTGGGGCAATAATTGACAACCCTGTCTGGTGATAACCCGAGTGCGTGCCTGGCACGCATCATCGATGACCTGGCCGAGCACGGCTGGTCGCTGCAACCCCTGTTCACACCCCCTACTCTGACCCTCGATCTGGCCGAAGAGTGCCATAGGCGCGCTGCCGCCGGTGCGTTGGTGCCTGCCAGTGTCGGCCGCGGCATCCTGGTGGTGGTCAGCGAGGGGGTGCGCGGCGACCGCATTCAGTGGCTGGAGAGCGGCCAGGACGCGGCCTGCGACCAGTACCTGGCGATCATGGAGGGGCTGCGTCAGGCGCTGAATCAGGGGCTGTACCTGGGCCTGGAGGATTTCGAAAGCCACTTCGCTCTGTATCCGCCGGGGGCTTTCTATCTCAAGCACCTGGATCGCTTTCGCGATAACGACCGGCGCACGGTGTCGGCGGTGCTCTATCTCAATCAGGACTGGCGGGCCGAGCAGGGCGGTGCCCTGCGCCTGTATCTGGCTGACGGCGAGACGCGCGATGTGCTGCCGCTGGCGGGCAGTCTGCTGGTGTTTCTCTCGGCGCAGATGCCCCATGAGGTGTTGCCGGCGACCCGCGAGCGGCTGTCGCTGACCGGCTGGTTCCGCCGGCGCGGGGATGGCCTGTTCTAGGGTCTGTTGCCGTTTCGTCGCGAACCGCGTTGCTGCGAAAAATCTCGCCAGGCTAGGCGGAGGACGCCGGTAATGGTTGTTCCCTTGCCAAGTCCTCCAACACCGCTTGGCGAGATTTTGCGCGCAACCCGCAGGGCCGGGCCAGTTTTAGCGCGATACTGCGTTTCTCGACACTCATTTGGAACAACCAAACTTCGTGTCTCGTGCCTTGTCTCGCGCTAAAACAGGCTCCGGCGCGGCCGCGAACGAAACGGCAACAGACCCTAGGGCGCTGCGTGGGCGGTCAATGGCCCCAGATGCGCAGCTGCCCCTGCAGGTTGCTGAGGTCGCGGATTTCCACCCGGCCCAGGGTGCTGGAACCGGGCGCGCCGGCATCACCGATGCCGAGGTCGGCGGCGATGCGCATGCGGAGGGTCAGCGGGGTGGTGATCAGGCCGTCGGCCAGCAGCTGTTCGCTGGTGGTTTTCAGGTCGGGCAGGGCCAGTTGCAGCTTCTGCGTGCCGCCCTGGTCGACCACGTCGACCTGCAGGGTCGGGGCGTTGACCAGGGCGCTGTTGAAGTACAGCTTGGCGGGGCCATAGGCGACGCTCACCGGGCAGTCGCCGGGGGCGGCGCAGCCGTTGTCGATCTGCAGGTTGCGCAACTGCAGGCTGCCGCCGTCGTCTTCCCAGCTGATTTTCGCCGCCTCGGCTTTCAGGTCCAGGGTCAGGGTGATGCCGGCCTGGCCGGCGATGGCGCTCAGTGAGGCGTTGTCCAGGGCCTGCATTTCCCCGTGGGCCTGGCCAAGTGGCAGCAGGCAGGTCAGCAGGGCCGGCAGCAGAAGCCGATAAGTGACGGTGGGCATGATGCGTATCCCTCGCTGGAACAGTGATGACACGCAGTCTGGTCGCGCGCGAGCTGTGGCACCATTGTCCGGCGCGGCTTCCCGCCTAAGGATAGGTCGGGGGGCGGCGCAGTCCCGGGCGGCGACGTGAACGGCTTGGCAGTTTGGCCGCAGCCCCGGCCCTTAGGTTGGCCGCTGCAGGTGCGGCAATGGCCTGGGTGTTACCTAGCGTGACCGTACCAAGAGGAGGATGTGATGCAGAAAATACTGGTAAGCCGCTGCCTGTTGGGCCATCCCGTGCGCTACGACGGCGGTGCCCATGGCCCGTTTACCGTGCTTGAGCGCTGGCGGCAGGAGGGGCGCATTGTGCCGCTGTGCCCGGAAGTCGCCGGCGGCCTGCCGACCCCGCGCGCGCCGGCGGAAATTGCCGGTGGCCAGGGCGCGCAAGTGCTCGATGGGCGTTTGCCGGTGCTGACCCTGGACGGCGAGGATGTCAGCGCCGCCTTTGTCGAGGGGGCCGAACAGGCCCTGGCCCTGGTGGCGAAACATGGTATCCGCCTGGCGCTGCTCAAGGCGCGTAGCCCCTCGTGCGGTAACCGCGAGAACTACGATGGCAGTTTCAGTGGCACCAGGGTCGCGGGTGAGGGGGTCACCGCCGCCGCCTTGCGCCGCGCCGGGGTGCAGGTGTTCAGCGAAGAGGAGCTTCCGGAAGCGGAGGCGGCGTTGTATGAGCTAGAAGAGCGGCCGCTTGCGTAGGATGGGTTGAGCGCAGCGATACCCATGCTGTTGGGTTACGCGGCGCGGAAGATTCGCGTCGTCTGTAGATAAACGCCAGGTGCCGCTAACCCAACCTGCGCGGCCTCCCGCAGGACGGGGCATGACAACGAAAAAGGGAGGCCGAAGCCTCCCTTTTTCGTATCGCGGCAGCGCTTAGAACAGTACGCGGCTACGGATCGTGCCTTTAACGTGCTGCAGCTTCTCCAGCGCCAGGTCGGAGTAATCGGCGTCGACGTCGATCACCACGTAGCCAACCTTGTCGTTGGTCTGCAGGAACTGGCCGGAGATGTTGATGCCGTTTTCGGCGAACACGTTGTTGATCTCGCTCATCACGCCCGGGATGTTGGCGTGGATGTGCAGCAGGCGGTGCTTGCCCGGGTGCGCCGGCAGGGCCACTTCAGGGAAGTTGACCGAGGACACCGAGGTACCGTTGTCGCTGTACTTGACCAGCTTCTCGGCCACTTCCAGGCCGATATTGGCCTGGGCTTCGGCAGTCGAACCACCGATGTGCGGGGTCAGGATCACGCGATCCAGGCCACGCAGCGGGCTTTCGAACTCTTCGTCGTTGGACTTCGGTTCGACCGGGAACACGTCGATGGCCGCGCCGATCAGGTGCTCGTCCTTGATCGCCTGGGCCAGATGGTCCAGCTCGACCACGGTGCCGCGGGCGGCGTTGATCAGAATGCCGCCCTTTTTCATCGCGCGGATTTCCTTCTCGCCGATCATCCACTGGGTGGATGGCAGCTCGGGTACGTGCAGCGACACGATGTCGCACATACCCAGCAGGTCGTGCAGCTTGGCGATCTGGGTGGCGTTGCCCAGCGGCAGCTTGGTCACGGTGTCGTAGAAGAACACCTGCATGCCGAGCGCTTCGGCGAGAACCGAAAGCTGGGTGCCGATGGAGCCGTAACCGACGATACCCAGCTTTTTGCCGCGGATCTCGAAGGAGTTGGCCGCCGATTTGATCCAGCCGCCACGGTGGCAGGAGGCGTTCTTCTCGGGGATGCCGCGCAGCAGCAGGATGGCCTGGGCCAATACCAGTTCGGCCACCGAGCGGGTGTTCGAGTAGGGCGCGTTGAACACGGCGATGCCGCGCTCGCGGGCCGCGTCGAGGTCGACCTGGTTGGTGCCGATGCAGAAGCAGCCCACGGCCACCAGCTTGTTCGCGCAGTCGAACACTTCGGCGGTCAGCTGGGTGCGCGAACGGATACCGATAAAGTGCGCGTCGGCGATCTTTTCTTTCAGCTCGTCGTCGGAGAGTGCGCCCTTGAGGTACTCGATGTTGGTGTAACCAGCGGCCTTCAGGGTGTCCACTGCATTCTGGTGGACGCCTTCGAGAAGAAGGAACTTGATCTTGCTCTTGTCGAGAGAGGTCTTGCTCATCGGAGTACCTGTCGTCCCACAAATAGTGTCAGGGAAATGCATCGGCGGCGTCGCCGAGCGGGCCTCGCTGAATCGGCTCGAGGCACGATTCACGGGGTGCGTATGCTAGCATGATCTTCTTTTTCCATGCTCGGTTGCGACCTGAATGGTTCTCAGGGCGACCATGAATTGTTTGAGAGTTCACTTGATGACTACTGCTGCCCTGATCGATGAGCTGA
>JBFJZW010000113.1:0-12520 GCA_041621875.1 Pseudomonas sp.
ATATGAAGCTGTTCGCCGAACAGATTCGCCAGTGGGTCCCGAGCAAGGAATTCAAAGTGCTCGGCACCGACGGCTTCGGCCGCAGCGACAGCCGCAAGAAGCTGCGCCACTTCTTCGAAGTGGACCGCAACTGGGTGGTCCTGGCCGCTCTCGAAGCCCTCGCCGACCGTGGTGATATCGAACCCAAAGTGGTGGCCGAGGCCATCGCCAAGTTCGGCATCAACCCGGAAAAACTCAACCCACTGGACTGCTAAGGAGCGAAACGATGAGTGAATTGATTCGCGTACCCGACATCGGTGGTGGTGAGGGTGAAGTGATCGAGCTGATGGTGAAAGTCGGCGACCGCATCGAAGCCGACCAGAGCCTGCTGACCCTGGAATCGGACAAGGCCAGCATGGAGATTCCCGCGCCGAAAGCCGGACTGGTGAAGAGCCTGAAAGTGAAGCTGGGCGACCGCCTGAAAGAAGGCGACGAACTGCTCGAGCTGGAAGTCGAAGGGGCTGCCGAAGCAGCACCTGCGGCTCCTGCTGCGGCAGCGGCCGAAGCGCCTAAAGCGCCTGACGCTCCCGCAGCGGCCGCCGCACCTGCGCCAGCCGCACCGGCCAGCAGCAGCGTGCAGGACGTGCATGTGCCGGATATCGGCTCGGACGGTAAGGCCAAGGTTATCGAAGTGCTGGTCAAGGTCGGCGATACGGTCGAAGTCGACCAGTCGCTGATCACTCTGGAGTCGGACAAGGCCAGTATGGAAATCCCCTCGCCGGCTGCCGGCGTGGTGGAAAGCATCAGCGTCAAGCTGGAAGACGAAGTCGGCACTGGCGACTTTATCCTCAAGCTGAAAGTCGCCGGAGCCGCAGCGGCCCCAGCTGCCGCCGCAGCACCAGCACCGGCCGCCGCACCTGCACCTGCCAGCGATATGCACAAGGTTCCGGCCGGTGCTCACCCGGCGGTTGCCGCCGAAGTCAGCGCCATCGCCTCCCTGGCAGCCGCCGCGGCCAAGGTCGCCGGTGCCCCGGTTCGCCGCGGCAACAAGGTGCATGCAGGCCCGGCGGTACGCCTGCTGGCCCGCGAGTTCGGTGTCGAGCTGGATGCCGTGCCCGGTACCGGCCCGAAAGGCCGCGTGCTCAAGGAAGACGTGCAGCTTTACGTCAAAGCGATGATGCAGAAGGCCAAGGCCGCCCCGGAAGCTGGCGCAACCGGCGGCGCCGGTATTCCGCCGATCCCGGTGGTGGACTTCAGCAAGTTCGGTGAAATCGAAGAAGTGGCGATGACCCGCCTGATGCAGGTCGGGGCCAACAACCTGCACCGCAGCTGGCTCAACGTGCCCCACGTGACCCAGTTCGATTCGGCCGATATCACCGAGCTGGAAGCCTTCCGCGTGGCCCAGAAAGCCGTGGCGGAAAAAGCCGGGGTCAAGCTCACCGTGCTGCCGCTGCTGCTCAAGGCCTGCGCCTTCCTGCTCAAGGAACTGCCGGACTTCAACAGCTCGCTGGCACCGAGTGGCAAGGCGATCATCCGCAAGAAATACGTGCACATCGGCTTCGCCGTGGACACCCCGGACGGCCTGCTGGTACCGGTGATCAAGAACGTCGATCAGAAGAGCCTGCTGCAGCTGGCCGCCGAGGCCGCCGCACTGGCGGAGAAGGCGCGCAGCAAGAAGCTGTCGGCCGACGATATGCAGGGTGCCTGCTTCACCATCTCCAGCCTCGGCCATATTGGCGGCACCGGCTTTACGCCGATCGTCAACGCGCCGGAAGTGGCGATTCTCGGGGTGAGCAAGGCGACCATCCAGCCGGTCTGGGATGGCAAGGCGTTCCAGCCCAAGCTGATGCTGCCGCTGTCGCTGTCCTACGACCACCGGGTGATCAACGGTGCCGCCGCCGCGCGCTTTACCAAGCGCCTGGGCGACGTGCTGGCGGACATCCGCACCATGCTGCTGTAACGCATCAATTTTCGAGCAGCCACGCTCGTTATCCTCGACCCCGCCCTTTGGCGGGGTTTTTTTTAGGTTTTGTACTCGTGAGGTATCACGTGCAATGGCTAAGGCGCGCCGTGCGCAGCAAGGCAGGTCGCGCACTCTTGGTGCGCACAGCGCCCCCTACAACAGCAAGGCGCTTGGCCTTCAGCCCTTCTGCAGATTGCGGATCAGAAAGCTCAGGGCCTTGGCCAGTTCGGCCGCGCCCTTGTGGTCGCGCACGATACTCAGCAACGGGCTGCCGTCCTGGGGGTTGTGCAGCACGCAGCGGATGCCGCTGGCCGGGCAGTCGTAGCGCACATAGGGATCGACGCCGAACAGGGTAATGCGCTGGTTGCGCACCGCGACGTCGGTGCCGTTCTCGCTGCGCACTTCCTCGCGCAGCAGCAACTCGCCTGGGCCGGTCACGCTCAGCTGGTACAGACGATCCTGGCGCTGCGCCTGGCCGACCTGATAGGCGGCGCGCAGGGCATAGGTTTTCAGCAGGTCATTGCTATGGGCGAGCAGCGCCTGACGCTCATCCTGAGTCAGATACAGACGCTTCAGCTCGGCCAGGTAGTTGCTCTGCTCGGCGCTGCTCAAACCGCCGCTGGGTTCGCCGGCAAATACCGGCGAGACCGCCACACAACCACCGAGCAATACCGCGCAGATTAGTTTTCTTGTCAGTCGCAATTGCATGATGCACCCTTAGCCGACGCTGTAAGTGAAGGGGCCTAACCCTCGCCTCGCTCAGCATACTGGAAGCCCGCCACTGAATGAAAAGCCATCCAGATGCCGCCAGCCGTTTAGCGGCCGAGGTTGTGACACAGTTGCCAGTGCCATCTCGCCTCGGCATGCTGCGTTTCGAGCGCTTGAATGAAGCCAGCTGGACACTGCTGTACCTCGATCCCGCCTGCGAGCAGCAACTGGGCCTGCCCGCCCAGCAGCTCTGCACCCTGCTCGACTCGCCCTATGCCAGCCTGATGGAGCCCGCGGCCCGCCATCGGCTGCACGACAGCATCGCCCAGCAACTCGCCAGCCAGAACCACTACAGCGTGCAGTACAACCTGCACAGCCCCAAGGGCACCCTGACCCTGCTGGAGCAGGGCGAGGCCTTCAAGCAGCATGGGCGGCATCTGCTGCGTGGCTACCTGCTGATACTCAACCCGAACCAGGAGGCGCTACCCGCGTTGCCCTCCGGCGACGCGCAACCGCCGGCCGAGCAGCGGCACCGCTCCCAGGCCAAACAGAACCTGATCGTGCGCCTGGCCCGCCATCACTACGGCGACGACGACCCGTTGCGCGAGGCCGCCGAGCTGATCAGCAAGAGCGCCTGCGATGCCTATGGCGTGGCCCGCGCCGGGATCTGGCACCTGAACGGCCAGCGCTTGCAGCCCATGGCCCTGTACCAGCGCGATCTGGGCGGTTATATCGAGCAGGAGGCCATCGATGCCAGCCCCTACCCCGACTACCTGAGCGCCCTGCACAGCGGTCGCGTGCTGGATGCCCACGACGCCGCACATGACCCCCGCACCCGCGAGCTGAACCAAGACTATCTACAGCCACTGACGATCACCGCCATGCTCGACGCCAGCATCCGCGTCGACGGCGAAGTGGTCGCCGTGCTGTGTCTGGAGCACACCGGCTCCAGGCGCAGCTGGCAGCCCGACGAAATCGCCTTTATCGGCGAGCTGGCCGACCAGTACGCCCAGGTGTTGAGCAACCAGCAACGGCGCACGGCCACCAGCACCCTGTACCTGTTCCAGCGCGCCGTCGAACAGAGCTCCAGCGCCTTTATCCTGCTCGACCGCGACGGCCTGGTGGAGTACGTCAACCCCAGCTTTACCGCCATCACCCTGTACAGCAGCGCCGAGGTACAGGGCCGCCGACTGTCGGAGATGCCCGCCCTGGAGAACCTCGGCGAGCTGCTGTTCGATGCCCGCTCCGGCCTGGCCGAGCACAACAGCTGGCAGGGCGAATTCAAGAGCCGACGCAAGAACCTCGACCCCTACTGGGGTCACCTGTCGCTGTCCAAGGTGTATGCCGATGACGGCCAGCTGACCCACTACATCGGCATCTACGAAGACGTCACCGAGAGCAAGCAGGCGCAGCAGCATATCGAACGCCTGGCCTTCCGCGACAACCTCACCGGCCTGGGCAATCGCTACGCCTTTATCCGCGAGCTGGAACGCCACTTTGCCGACAGCCCGGCCAAGCCGGTCAGCCTGCTGCTGGTGGATATCGACAACTTCAAGCGGATCAACGACAGCCTCGGCCATCAGACCGGCGACAAGCTGCTGATCAGCCTGGCTCGCCGCCTGCGCAACAGCCTGGCCGCGGGCAGCGTGCTGGCGCGCTTTGCCAGCAACGAATTCGCCGTGCTGCTCGAAGCCGGCCCTGCCGACAGCCGGCTGATCGCCCAGCGTCTGCTCAAGACTCTGGACAAGCCCCTGTTCGTCGACAACCAGCTGATCAGCGTCACCGGTTCCATCGGCCTGGCCTGCGCCCCCGAACACGGCGACGACCCGCAGACCCTGACCAAGCACAGCGGCCTAGCACTGCACAAGGCCAAGGCCAACGGCAAGAACCAGCTGCAGCTGTTCACCGAAGAACTGAATGCCGAGGCGCACTACAAGCTGTTCGTCGAGAACAACCTGCGCCGCGCGCTGATGCAGAACGAACTGGAAGTCTTCTACCAGCCCAAGCTGTGCCTGAAGAGCGGCCAGTTGCTGGGCATGGAGGCATTGCTGCGCTGGCACCATCCGGACAAGGGCATGATCAGCCCGGACAAGTTTATCGGCGTGGCGGAAGAAACCGGCATGATCATCCCCATCGGCAAATGGGTGGTGCGCCAGGCCTGCCGCATGAGCAAGCAACTCGGCGCGATCGGCCTGGAGAATCTGCAGATGGCCATCAACCTGTCGCCCAAGCAGTTTTCCGACCCCGACCTGGTGGGCGAAGTCGCCGCCATCCTGCATGAGGAACAGCTCGACCCCAGGCTGCTCGAGCTCGAGCTGACCGAAAGCCTGCTGCTGGAGGCCACCGACGACACCCGACACCAGCTCAGCCGCCTGAAGAGCCTGGGCCTGACCCTGGCCATGGACGACTTCGGGACCGGCTATTCGTCGCTCAGCTACCTGAAGAAATTCCCCATCGACGTGATCAAGATCGACCGCAGCTTTATCAAGGACATCCCGGACAACCAGGACGACATGGAAATCACCTCGGCGGTGATCGCCATGGCCCACAACCTCAAGCTCAAGGTGGTGGCCGAAGGCATCGAGACGGCGGCGCAGCTCAATTTCCTGCGCCGCCAGCGCTGCGATATCGGCCAGGGCTACCTGTTCGATCGGCCGATTGCCGGCCGCGAGCTGCTGGAACGACTCAAGCGCTATCCAAACCGCGGCTGACAGGCCGTTTAAACGGTAGCCGCACCTGTTTTAACGCCGTATCGGCGACGCCGGTGGTTTTCAGCGGCCTGCTGACAGCTCTGTAACAAGCCCGGCCCGTAACGGTCTATGACACACATGCATCTGCTGAGGAAATCGCTCATGGTTCTGCGCTCGCAAATTCTCGCCCACAAACTCGAACTGCCCAGCGCCGAACAGGCACTGCCCGGCCGCGATACGCCCCTGGCGGTGCCGAGCGCGCATCACGTCAATGGCAACCCCTTGCAGCCGCCGTTCCCCGCCGGCCTGCAACAGGCGGTATTCGCCCTGGGCTGCTTCTGGGGGGCCGAACGGCGCTTCTGGCAGCAGCCGGGCGTGTGGACCACGGCAGTCGGCTATGCCGGCGGCCATACGCCGAATCCGACCTATGAGGAAACCTGCTCCGGCCTGACCGGCCACACCGAAGCGGTGCTGGTGGTGTTTGACCCGCAACTCACCAGCTACGAGGCACTGCTCAAGGTGTTCTGGGAAGCGCACAACCCGACCCAGGGCATGCGCCAGGGCAACGACAGCGGCAGCCAGTACCGCTCGGCGATCTACTGCCATGGCGACGAGCAACTGGCCGCGGCCCTGGCCAGCCAGGCGCGCTTCCAGGGCGAGCTGGACAGGGCCGGCTTCGGCCCCATCACCACGGAAATCCGCGAGGCCCCGCCCTTCTACTACGCCGAGGCCTATCACCAGCACTACCTGGCGAAAAATCCCGGCGGCTATTGCGGCCTGGGCGGCACGGGGGTGTGCCTGCCGGCCTGACCCGGCGAGTAGGCTGTCAGTTCAGCGGCAAAGCGCTAGACTGCCAGCCATTAGCCATCACTGCCGATACCCGCATGCCTGCAGCCGCTGCCTACATATCCCCCGACCAGCTGTGTATCGGCCTGTATATCCAGCTCGAACTGGCCTGGTGGGAACACAACTTTGCCTTCAGCAACTTCAAGATCAAGGATGAAGGGCAGATCAAGGCGTTGCGTGCCCTGGGCCTTGAGCGCCTGCGCTATGACCCGGCGCGCAGCGACTGCCCGCCGCTGGACGCCACCCCGGCCCTGGTTGCGGCCGAGCCCGTCGCTACACCGACACTCAGCCCGCAACAACAGGCCAGTCAGGTCCGCGCGGACAAGCTCAAGGCCCTGCGCAAGCGCCTGGCCGAGGTGGACCGCAAGTTCGTCCAGGCCAGCCAGCAGGTCAAGACTCTCAACCAGACCCTGCGCAGCCGCCCGGAAGACGCCATCCAGCAGGCCGGCGAGATTGTCGGCGCGATGGTCGAGACCCTGCTCGGCGGCAGCGGCGTGGTGCTGCACAGCATCAACAGCAAGGCCGCCGAAGACAGCTACCTGCATGCGCTGAACGTCACGGTGCTGGTCCTGCTGCTCGGCCGCCAACTCGGCCTGGACAGTGAGGCCTGCCATATCCTCGGCCTCGGTGCGCTGCTGCACGATATCGGCAAGCTGGAAGTGCCGAGCAAGGTGCTGCTGAAAAGCGAGCCGCTGACCCGCCCGGAACAGCAGCTGCTGCAGCTGCACTGCGAATTCGGCCTGCGCATGGGCCAGAAGCTGATGCTCGACGACGAAGTGCTGCGCATCATCAACGAGCACCACGAGTACTGCGACGGCAGCGGCTACCCGCGCCAGCTGCGCGAGGCCGCCATCGGCCGGCTAAGCCGCCTGGTGTGCATCGCCAACCAGTTCGACAACCTGTGCAACCCGCTCAACCCGCGCGATGGCCTGAGCCCCCATGAGGCCCTGGCGCTGATGTTCAAGCAATACAGCGCGCGCTTCGATGCGGTGGCGCTCAAGGCCTTTATCCGGGTGATGGGCGTCTACCCGCCCGGCAGCCTGGTGCAGCTGGACGACCAGCGCTACGGCCTGGTGCTCGGCATCAACCCCAACCAGCCGCTCAAACCCACGCTGATTGTCTACGACGCTGCCGTACCCAAGGGCGAGGCGCTGATCCTCGATCTGACGCAGGAGCCGCGCCTGGGCATCGCCGCCAGCCTGCGCCCGGCGCAGCTGCCGCGCGAGGCGCTGGAGTACCTCAACCCGCGCCAGCAGCTCACTTACTTCGTTGAGCCTACGCAGGGCCGCTAGCTGCCGCTGTTTTCCTCGATCAGCCAGTCCATGCGCCAGCCGCCCTGGCTCTGCCCGAGCAGCTCGGCGAGCCAGGGCAGGATCTGCTTGAGCTCGTCCTCCAGGCCCCAGGGCGGATTGCTGATCACCAGGCCGGAGCCGTTCAGCCGCGCCGCTTCATCGGTGGGGTGCACGTAGAGTTCGACGCGCAGCAACTTGGGTGCCTTGCTCTTCTGCAGGTCGCTGTAGAAGCGCCGCAGCTGGCGCAGGTCCTTGATCGGGTACCAGATCGCCACCACCGCCTGACGCATGCGGCCGATGGCTTCGCCCAGGGACTGGGCGCAGCGCTCCATCTCGTCGACCTGCTCGAACGGCGGATCGATCAACAGCAGCGCGCGCTTCTCGCGGGTCGGCAGCAGGGCGCGCGGCACATACCAGCCCTCGCCCAGGTGCACGGCCACGCGGCGGTCGCCGGTCATGTTTTCCTTGAGCAGGCGACCGTCTTCCGGGTGCTTCTCGTTGAGGTGCAGGCGGTCCTGTTCGCGGGTCAGCAGACGCGCCAGCTCGGGGGAACCCGGGTAATGGCGCAGCTCGCCATCGGGGTTCATCGCGCGGATCACTTCCAGATAGTCGAGCAGCGGGTCCGGCACGTCCGTGGCCTGCCAGAGCCGGGCGATGCCTTCCAGCCACTCGCCGGTGCGGCTGGCCTGATCGCCGCGCAGGTCATACAGGCCGACGCCGGCATGGCTGTCGAGGTAGGCGAACGGTGCCTCCTTGCGCGACAGCAAGGCGATCAGGCGGCTCAATACATAGTGTTTCAGTACATCGGCATGGTTGCCGGCGTGGAAGGCGTGACGGTAGTTCATGTGCGGGCTCCTGTGGCCGGCCAGTTTACTCGGTTGCCGCGTCGCTTAAGCGACCGATTGCAACGGCTGTACGCGTAACAACTCAAGCAAATGCTCCAGCGCCGGGTGTGCCGGCGCATCACCGCGGCGCACCAGCAAGGTCGGTGCCGTCGCCAGATCCGCCTCGATGGAGCGCGTGCTCACCAAACGGCCACGCGGATGCAGCTGCAACAGGCTGCGCGGCAACAGGCCGATCCCCATCCCGGCGGCGATACCGCCGAGTATCGCGTCGATCGAACCGTAACTCTGGCGCGTCGCGACCTGCAGCGCATGGCGCTCGCTCCAGCGCTCCAGGCGCTCGCGGTAATGGCAGCCATTGGGGAAACCGAGCAAGGTCACCGGCCCCTGCAACAGCGTCTCGGCGCTGCTGCTGGCGGGCAACACCAGCATCAGCTCCTCGCGCCAGATCACCTCGGCATCCAGCAGCGGATGCTCGAAGGGGCCACCAATCAGCGCGGCGTCCAGGTCCCCGGCCAGCACCTGCTCGACCAGGTGGCGACTGGTGCCGGTCAGCAGGCTGACAGCGACCCGCGGCGCATCCCGGTGAAAGGCCGCCAGCACCTCCGGCAGGCGCACGGCCGCGGTGGTTTCCATCGAGCCCAGGCGCAATTCGCCGGCCCAGACATCCTCCTGCACGCAGCGCCAGGCCAGCTGACACAGCTGCTCGAGCTGCTCGGCATGCGGCAGCAGGCGCTCGCCGGCGGGCGTCAGGCGCAGGCGCTGGGCTTGCCGCTGGAACAAGACCGCGCCCAGCTGGGTTTCCAATTGGCGTAGCCGCGCCGAGACATTCGACGGCACGCAATGCAGCTGCACCGCCGCCGCGCTCAGTGAGCCGGCACGACTGAGCGCGAGAAAATGCCGCAACAACTGCGGGTTGAGACGCTCCCAAGGCGACATGACAGCCCTCACCATCACTAGAAGTGAAAAACATGCTCAGTATTTTTCATTACCAGTCACACAAACACAACGACTAAGGTGCCAAGCCTCGATCAAGGCGTAGCCCCCATGCCCTCAGCCCAGCCCCGTCATATCCTCCTCGCCTTGCTGGCCGGTGCCAGTGCGCTGATGGTGGTGCATGGGCTTGGGCGTTTCGCCTTCACCCCCTTGCTACCCCACCTGATCGCCGACGGCCTGCTCAGCCTGGAACAGGGGGCGCGCCTGGCGACCTGGAACTACGTCGGCTACCTGCTCGGTGCCCTGCTCGCCCTGGCCCTGCACGCGCCGGCGAAGATGCGCGTGGCGCTGCCTGTGGCGCTATTGCTGAACGCCATGCTGACCCTCGCCCTGGGGTTTACCGAGGACTATTCCAGCCTGCTCTGGCTACGCCTGGCCAACGGCATCAGCAACGGCCTGGTGTTCGTCCAGGCCCCCGCACTGGTCCTGGAATGGCTGGCGCAGCAGCAACGCACGCGCCTCAGCGGCCTGGTCTACCTCGGCCTGGGGGGCGGGCTGCTGCTCTCCAGCGGTGCGGCGGACTGGCCGGCCGCATGGTTAGACGGTGCCGCACGCTGGTGGCCAGTGGCCGCGCTGGCCTTGCCGCTGGCCGCTCTGAGCGCCTGCCTGCTCGCGCGCCTGACCCTGCAACCCCAGCCGGCTGCGGCCCAGCGCCCCGCGTCGGCACTGCTCGATCGCGCCAGCACACCGCTGTTTCTCGCCTACGCCGGTGCCGGTCTCGGCTACATCCTGCCGATGACCTTTCTGCCGGCCCTGGCCCGCGCGCAGCTGCCGGCCGACGATCCCCTGCTGAGCGCTGCCTGGCGCTGGACGGCCCTGGCCTGCCTGGCCTCCATTGCCCTGTGGAACGCCCTGGGCAGCCATCTCGGAGATCGCCGCGCTCTACTCTGGTCCTACCTGCTACAGGCAATCGGCTGTGCTGCGCCATTGCTCATGCCCGGTACCATCGGCTTACTACTGTGCGCGGTGCTGGTCGGCGGTACGTTCATGGGCAGTGTTCTGCTAACCCAGCGACTGGCGCGCACCCTGCAGCCACACCAGGGTATACGCCTATCTGCCGCGCTGATCGCCCTGTATGGCGGCGCGCAACTGGCCGGGCCATGGCTCGCGGGCCTGTGGCTGGGACATGGCGGCAATCTGCAGCAAAGCTTCGCCTTCGGCACGCTGGCCATTCTCTGGGCACTGCTCTGGAGCTGGTTTATCCCCTCACATCCGACTCGACACACGGGAGCTTAAACAGATGGATCTCAATTCCCTGCTGAATATCGACCTTCCCCTCATTCAGGCACCGATGGCCGGTGTGCAGCTGCATGGCCTGGCGGCCGCCGTATCGAATGCCGGCGCGCTCGGCTCGCTGCCCTGCGCCATGCTCGACGCGGCCGGGTTGCGCAAGGAGCTGCAGGCGCTGAGCGGTAAAACCAGCAAACCCTACAACCTCAACTTCTTCTGCCACACCCCGCCACCTGTTGATAGCGCACGTGAAGCAGCCTGGCGCGAGGCCCTGAGTCCTTACTACGCCGAGTTCGGCATCGACCCGGCGACCATCGCCAGCGGCCCCGGACGTCTGCCGTTCAGCACCGAGATGGCCGATGTGCTGGAGGACTATCGCCCGGCGGTGGTGAGCTTTCACTTCGGCCTGCCCTCGGCCGAGCTGCTGGCGCGGGTCAAGGCCTGCGGGGCCAAGGTGCTGAGCTCGGCGACCACGGTGGAGGAAGCGCTGTGGCTGCAAGCCAAGGGTGCCGATGCAATCATCGCCCAAGGCCTGGAAGCCGGCGGCCATCGCGGCATGTTTCTCACCGATCAGCTGAGCAGCCAGCTCGGCACCTTTGTCCTGTTGCCGCAGATCGTCCAGGCCGTGCAGCTGCCAGTGATCGCCGCCGGCGGTATCGCCGATGCCCAGGGCGTGCGCGCCGCCATGGCCCTCGGCGCGGCCGGGGTGCAGATTGGCACCGCCTACCTGTGCTGCTTTGAGGCCAGCACCAGCGCCATCCACCGCGCCGCCCTGCACAGCCCGGCGGCGCAGCATACGGCCCTGACCAACCTGTTCAGCGGCCGCCCGGCGCGGGGCATCGTCAACCGGGTGATGCGCGAACTGGGTCCGCTTAGCTCGCTCGCGCCGGCCTTTCCCCTGGCCACGGCGGCCATTGCGCCGCTGCGCGGCCAGGCGGAAAGCCAGGGCAGTGGTGACTTCTCACCGCTCTGGGCCGGGCAGAATGTCAGCGGCTGCAAGAACATAGGTGCGGCCGAGCTGACCCGCGAGCTGGCTCAGGGTTTTATCCAATAAGCCCGACCTTTGCTGCACAACCTCGTAGGGTGGATGACATCTTTTTCATCCACCCTGGCGATCCGGTGGATGGGTAAAGCGCCACCCACCCTACTCGACCGCCCCGGCCCAACGCGCCGTTATCACGCTTATTGATAGTGCTGGGAGACCGACCTGGGGCTGCTTAGACTCGCACCATCCTAACCGGAGGTATCCCCATGTCCGAGTCCCTGCTCAGCGCCCGCAACCTGGCCTTCGAACTTTACGAAGTGCTCGACTCCGAAGGCCTGACCCAGCGCGAGCGCTTCGCCGAGCACAGCCGCGAAACCTTTGACGCGGCCATCGACACCGCCCGCAGCATCGCGGAAAACCTGTTTGCCCCGCACAACCGCAAGAACGACGAACACGAGCCCGAGTACGTCGACGGCGCGGCGGTGCTGATCCCCGAGGTCAAACCGGCGGTGGATGCCTTTCTCGAAGCCGGCTTTCTCAATGCCACCCGCGAGTTCGACGTCGGCGGTATGCAGCTACCCAACCTGCTGTCGCAGGCTTGCTTTGCCCACTTCCAGTCGGCCAACGCGGCGACCACCTCCTACCCGTTTCTGACCATGGGCGCGGCCAACCTGATCGAGACCTTCGGCAGCGATGAGCAGAAGCAGCGCTTTCTGCAGCCGATGATCGACGGCCGCTTCTTCGGCACCATGGCCCTGACCGAGCCCCATGCCGGCTCCTCCCTGTCGGATCTGCGCACCCGCGCCGAACCGGAAGACGACGGCAGCTATCGCCTCAAGGGCAACAAGATCTTTATCTCCGGCGGCGATCACCCGCTGAGCGAAAACATCGTACACATGGTCCTGGCCAAGCTGCCGGACGCACCGCCCGGGGTGAAAGGTATTTCGCTGTTTATCGTGCCCAAGTTCCTGGTCAACGATGACGGCAGC
>JBFJZW010000114.1:0-12418 GCA_041621875.1 Pseudomonas sp.
CGATTGGACTCGAACCAACGACCCCCACCATGTCAAGGTGGTGCTCTAACCAACTGAGCTACGTGCCTACGATGGGTGCGCATTCTACGGCCACGCGAAAAACTGTCAACAGGTTTTTTAGCTAACTGCCTGAATAAATGAATTTTTTACTGTTCAGTGGCGCGTTTAATATTTCGCACAGGCCACTAGCCGAGCATTTTCAACTCAGGTAGCATCCGTCTATTCGTAAAAAATAAAGAACAGAGGTTGCAAAATGGCGCACACAGCTTATCCACAATCCTATTACGCGGCTTCCGCCAATCCCGTGCCGGCCCGCCCTGAACTCAATGGCGAGAGCGAAACCGATGTGTGCATCGTCGGCGCAGGCTACACCGGTCTGTCCACCGCCATCGCCCTGCTGGAGAATGGCTTCAAGGTCAGCATCGTCGAGGCGGCCAAGGTCGGCTTCGGTGCTTCCGGGCGCAACGGTGGCCAGATCGTTAACAGCTATAGCCGTGACATCGACGTGATCGAACGCACTGTCGGCCCCAAGCAGGCGAAACTGCTGGGCGACATGGCCTTCGAAGGCGGCCGCATCATCCGTGAGCGGATCAAGAAGTACGATATCCAGTGCGACCTGAAAGACGGTGGCGTCTTCGCCGCCAACACCGCCAAGCACATGAAGCACCTCGAGTCGCAGAAGAAACTGTGGGAGCGCTATGGCCACACCCAGCTGGAGCTGATGGATGCCGAGCGCATTTGTGAGGTGGTGGGAACCGACATCTACAAGGGCGGCCTGCTCGATATGAGCGGCGGCCATATCCACCCGCTCAACCTGGCCCTCGGCGAAGCGGCAGCGGTGGAATCCCTGGGCGGGGTGATCTACGAGCAATCGCCGGCCATCCGCATCGACCGTGGCGCTAACCCCGTGGTGCATACCCCCAATGGTCGGATCAAGGCCAAGTTCGTGGTGATCGCCGGCAACGCCTACCTGGGCAACCTGATCCCCGAGCTGTCGGCCAAGTCGATGCCCTGCGGCACCCAAGTGATCACCACCGAGCCGCTGTCCGATGAGCTGGCGAAGAGCCTGCTGCCGCAGGATTACTGCGTCGAAGACTGCAACTACCTGCTCGACTACTATCGCCTGTCCGGCGACAAACGCCTGATCTTCGGCGGCGGCGTGGTCTACGGCGCACGCGATCCGGCCAACATCGAAGCAATCATTCGGCCGAAGATGCTCAAGGCCTTCCCGCAACTGAAGGACGTGAAGATCGACTACGCCTGGACCGGCAACTTCCTGCTGACCCTGTCGCGCCTGCCCCAGGTCGGCCGCCTCGGCGACAACATCTATTACTCGCAAGGCTGCAGCGGCCATGGCGTGACCTACACCCACCTGGCCGGCAAGGTCCTAGGCGAAGCCCTGCGCGGCCAGGCCGAGCGCTTCGACGCCTTCGCCGAGCTGCCGCACTACCCCTTCCCTGGCGGCCAACTGTTCCAGGTACCGTTCAGCGCTCTGGGGGCCTGGTACTACACCCTGCGTGACAAGCTGGGTGTCTAAGCCCGCCTCCGAAGCATAAAAAACGGCACCCAAGGGTGCCGTTTTTTATGCTTATGTACCGCTCTGGACTGCGCTGCAGGCTGCGGCCAAGGCCGCGTTCGCTGGACGTTCAGTTCGCCGGACAGGCCGGCAACGCCGAACACTGCTGGGCACTGAGCGCGGTCGCTGCCAGCCCAGTGGTAAAGCGCTTGTCCTCAGGGGCCAGGCGCTGTGCGCAGGACCTGGCCTGCTGTGCGACCTGCGGGCAACCGCGCTCGCTCATCAGCTGGGCCAGGTTGAACCAGCCGGCGGCGAAATCTGCTTGCTGCGCCAGACTTCTGCGCAGCGCCGCCTCGGCCCCGTCCAGGTCGCCACTGGCGTAGCGGCTGTTGGCCAGGGCGAACCAGGCAACCGATTCGTCCGGCCACTGCTGGACCGCGGTGCGATAGGCCCGCTGCGCCGCGTTGCCATGCCCGGTCTCCTCGAGGTCACTGGCCGCCTTGAGCCAGGGGCGCAATTCGGCCTGGGCTGGCAGCTTATCTGCCGGCAGGGTCAAGATCGCCCAGCGACCGCCGCGGGCCCAGGTCTTGTCGAAACTGGCGAAGCTGGTGATCAGGCGTCGCGTGGTGCCCGAGCGCAGAATCAGGCTGCGCTCGCGTTGGTCATAGCCGACCACCACGGCAAAATGCCACCTCGGGTACCAGTCGAACGCCAGGTTCTGCAACACCAGCACCGGGTTACCGGCAGCCACTTCGGCCAGCACCGCGTCCAGCCGCGGCTGCAGCGGGTACGCCAGCATGTCGTGAGCACGGGCGGCGGCAACCATTTCGACCTGCAGGCTGCCCTCGCGACCGGGGATATACACCCGGTCCTGGAGCAAGCCAGGACTGGTTGTCACGCCACGCTGGTTAAGCATGGTCGCCAGCGCAGCCGGGCCGCACTGGTAGGCGCTCTGGGCGAAGAAGGGGGTACTGCTCAATTCGACCCGCTCAGGCAAACGCGAAGTCTCCGGCGGTAATACCGGAGACTTCGCGCAAGCGGTAAGCAACAGCATCAGAGCAAGTGGAAGTACACGACTGACTATCAGCGATTTATGCATTTGATGAAACTGAAGATATTGGTGGCGCAGAGCATATCGGTGATGATGAAGATCACCAAGAACAACACGATAACCCCGACCACACCTGCACCTGCGGGGGCTTCAGACAACTGCTGATTGAACTGCGCCAGTTCGGCATTGGTCAGGCTGTTGATGCGCTCTTCAACCTGCGAGCGGTCAACACCCATCCCCTGCAGCTTTTCCTGCACGCCCTGATCTTCGAGCATGCCGAGCAGTTGCTGACGATCAACCTGTTGCTGCTGTTCGTACAGCACCTCGGCAGTACCGACCATAGCGGCATTGGCCATAGGCACCTGCACAACCACCAACATGTGAAATACCGCCAGGATGGCGGCCAAGCGACGGAAGAACGTTTTTTTGAGCATTGTTTTATCTCCTTATCGACCTAGTTGTTATGACCTGGCCAATGCTCAAGTGGTTCCTCAGGCCGCGTAAACAGGCCCGGCAGGGAGCGCATTTCGGGACTAGCGCAGCAACTGGCTCAGTACCGCACGCAGCTTGCCGGGCTTGACCGGCTTGTTGAGTAGCGGCACGCCCATGCGCTGCAGGTCGTGACGGCATTGATCGCTGCGGTCGGCGGTGATCATCAGCGCCGGAATGCCGGTGGCGAAATGCTCGCGCAGATGGGCCACGACCTGATGGCCGAGCACCCCGTGGTCGAGATGGTAATCGGCCACGATCAGGTCCGGCGCGCGTTGTTCGAGGGCCTTCAAGGCGGCTTGCTGATCGGTTGCGGTAATCACCTCGCAGCCCCACTGGCCAAGCAGCGCCGCCATGCTGTGGAGAATGCTCAATTCGTTATCCACCACCAGCAGACGCCGCCCCGGTAGCGGATCGCCGGGTAGCACCGGCACCCCAGGCGTCACAGTGACTGCTGCCAGGTGCTCGGCCAGGGGCACCCGGATACTGAACATCGAACCACGCCCCGGCTGCGAACGCACCCGCACCGGATAACCGAGGATGCGCGCGATGCGCTCGACAATCGCCAGGCCCAGGCCCACGCCCCTGCGCTCGGCGGCGCGGCCGACGTGCAGCTGGTTGAATTCGAGGAAGATGCTCTCCAGCTGGTCTGCGGCAATGCCGCGACCGCTGTCCCACACCTGCAGCTCGAGGAATGCACCGCGCCTGCGCGCCCCGAGAAAAATCCGCCCCTGCTCGGTATAGCGGCAGGCATTGCTGAGAAAGTTGCGCAGGATGCGGGTCAGCAGGCGGAAGTCGGTGCTGATGCTGCACTCGGCAATGCGCACCTTGAATGCCAGCCCCTCGGCCTCGGCCACCGGCTGAAACTCCGAGGCCAGGGGCGCAAGCAGTTCTTCCAGGTGGTACACATCGATATCCGGCTTGATCGCCGCTTGGTCCAGCCTGGAGATATCCAGCAGGTCGGTCAGCAGGTCCTCGGCCCCTTCCAGGGCCTGATGGCTGCGCTCGACCAGATTGTGCTCCGCGCTCGGCAGGCTGCGCTCGCGCAGGGTGGAGATCAGCAGGCGCGCGGCGTTGAGCGGTTGCAGCAGGTCGTGGCTGGCCGCGGCCAGGTACTTGTCCTTGCTGCGGTTAGCCGCCTCGGCGGCATCCCGGGCCTCGCGCAAGGCCTGTTCGATGCGTTCACGCTCGATTATCTGCTGCTGCAGGTTGCGGTTGGCGTCCTGCAACTCGGCGGTACGCGCACCGACCCGCTGTTCCAGCTCGTCATTGAGCAGTTGCAGGCGTTGCTGGGCCTGCTTGCGCTCGGTGATATCGGCCACGAACCCTTCGAACAGGCCCTCCTCGCCGGGTTTGAGCAACAGGTTCATCAGCACGTCGATAACGCTGCCGTCCTTGCGCCGCAACTGGGTCTCGTAACCGAACAGGCCCGGGCCGCTGCCGAGGCGCTGGCGGATCTGCTGCAATTCCTCGACGCCGCCGACGAACAGGTAGTTGGCCAGGCCGCTCAGCGACCACAGCACTTCCTGCGGGTCGTCGTAACCGAGCATGCGCGCCAGGGCCGGGTTGGCCGCGCGAAAGCCTTCATGCAGGCTGGCCTGGAAGATCCCGTGCACCGCGTGCTCGAACAGCCACTTATAGCGGTTGCGCTCGGTTTCCAGCTCTTCCAGGCGGGCAATCAGTTCCGGGTAATGGCTCTTGCGCGTCGAGTGGCTGCCCAGGCCGAGCAGCCCGGTCAGCGCATCGCTCTGGCTTTGCTCGGGATCAGAGCGCCTCGGCATACACGACCTCAACGTCACGCTGGCTGGATTCACGCGGGTTGGTGAGGATGCAGGGGTCGCCCATGGCGTGGCGCGACAGGAAGGGAATATCTGAATTGCCGACGCCATGCAGGCCGAGGGTTTCATGAAAGCCCACGGCGCGCTTGAGGGCGATCAGGTGCTCGACCAGGCGCTGGCTGATCTGCTTGTGGTTCAGGCCGCGGCAGTCGATGCCGAGGGTTTCGGCGATCACCTTGAAGCGGTCCGGCGCGGCGCTGTAGTTGAAGGCCACCACATGCTCGATCAGCACCGCATTGCACAGACCGTGGGGCAGATCGAGGAAGCCGCCGAGGCTGTGGCTCATGGCATGCACCGCGCCGAGGATGGCGTTGGAGAAGGCCAGGCCGGCCTGCATGCTGCCGAGCATGATCTTCTCGCGCAGCAGGATGTCCTGCGGGTTGGCGATCATCTGCACCAGGTTGCCGTTGATCAGACGCATGGCTTCCAGGGCATGGGGGTCGGTCAGCGGCCCGCTGCCGGTGGAAACGAAGGCTTCAATGGCATGCACCAGGGCGTCGATACCAGTACAGGCCGAGAGGAAGGGGTCCATGCTGGCGGTGGTTTCCGGGTCGATCAGCGACACGTCGGGCACCACCGCCTTGCTGACGATGGAAAACTTCATCCGCTCCAGCGGGTTGGAGATGATCACGAACTGCGAGACATCCGCCGAGGTGCCGGCGGTGGTGGGAATCAGAATCAGCGGCGGACTGGGCACGCGGATGGTGTCGACCCCTTCGAATTCGAGAATGCTGCGGCCATGGGCGACGACGATGCCGATGCCCTTGGCGCAGTCCATCGGGCTGCCGCCGCCGATGGCGACGATCAGGTTGCACTGGTTGGCGCGGTAGATTTCCGCGCCGAGCATCACCTCGTCCACCCGCGGGTTGGGCGACACCCCGGTATACAGGCAGTACTCCAGGCCCTGGGCCTGCAGGCTGGCTTCGACATCGGCCAGCCAACCGGCGGCCACCACACCCGGGTCGGACACCACCAGCACCTTGCGCGCGCCGAAGGTGCTGGCGTAGTTGCCGACATGGTGGCGGCAACCGGCACCAAAGATGATTTCCGGAGAAACGAATTTACGCAGCTGGCTCAGGGGTTGGCTCATACAACGGCCTGTGATTGGCGGATATCACCGGCCAGCGTACTGCATTGTCTAGTGAATGCAATGCAACCAAGGCATTAGCAGGTTGTTGAAAAAACTACCTGCGTTGCCGATACGGCGTTAAAAACAGGCTCGGAATGCTCATTTACAACACGTAAACTCCGCTTCCTCGCCTGTTTTTGCCTTGTCTCGGCTGCCTCGCCTACGTTTTTCAACGACCTGCTAGCCTCGGCGCAATCAGCCCTGCAGCACGCGCTGATAGAACCCCAGTTCGGCCTTCAGGGCATCGGCCAGGTGGGCCGCCTGACGGAAGCCATGGCGCTCGTCGGCATACAGTCGGTATTCCACCGGCACGCCGCGGCCCCGTAGCGCGGTGACCATGGTCTCGGTCTGCGCCGGCAACACCACCGCATCCAGGCCGCCCTGAAAGAAGATCACCGGAACGTTGATCTTCTCGGCATGCAGCAGCGGCGTGCGCGCCTGGTAGCGGGCGGCGTCGCGCTGCGGATCGCCGATCAGCCAGTCGAGGTAATCGGCCTCGAACTTATGGGTGACCCGGCGCAGTGCCAGCGGATCGCTGACCCCGTAAAGGCTGGCACCAGCGGCAAAGCCGCCGCTTATCAGGGCGCACAGGGCGCTGTAGCCGCCGGCACTGGCACCACGCACAAAGACTCGCGCCGGATCGATAACCCCCTCGCCCGCCAGCTTGGCAACGGCGGCGCGGATATCCTCGACCTCAAGCGCGCCCCACTGCCCCGCTAAACGCAGACGATAGGCACGGCCATAGCCGCTGCTGCCGCGGTAATTGAGGTCGAGCACGGCGTAACCGCGCAGCGTCCAGAAGGCGATACGCGGATCGAACACCGGGTAGCAGGCCGACGTCGGGCCGCCATGCAAAAAGACCAGCAGCGGCGGCGGCGCGCTCGCCTCTAGAGGCGGATAGAAAAAACCATGGCAACGCTCGCCCTCGCCCACCGCGCAATCAAAGGGCTGCGGCAGAGAAAGGTGCGGTTCGCTCAAGGGTTTCTCGCCACCGGCCAGTATCCGCACCGCGCCATCATCTCGGGCAATCGCCAGCACGGCCGACAGCCGGCTCGGTGAGGCGGCGATGCAGTAGTAATGCCCGGCATCCGCCGCCAGGGCGCGAAAGCGGGTAAAGCTCTCGGCCAGACGTCGCTCGTAAGATGCGCCATCGACCTCGACACCGGGTGCATTGGTGCGCACGGCGCACCCTACGTCCAGCAGCACGCCAAAACCCTGCTCGAAACGGCTTAGCAGCATCTCGCCGTCTGCCAACGGTAGGTAGGTACGCCCACCCAGTTGCCAGGGTGCCGGCGCATGATCGTAGGGTGCGCCGTGCGCACCACGGCCCGGCTTGTAGATACAAAGCGGCTGCCACCAGCCCGCTCGGTCGGACAACACCCAGAGCCGGCCTTCCTTATCGAAGCGTGGCTGCTGCAGCGCTTGATCGCCTTGCCCGCCGGCCAGCACGCTGACCGCGCCGCCGTCTTTGCGCTGGCAGAGCCGCGTGGCAACCCAGGGCAGGCTGGGCCTGTCCCATTCGATCCAGGCCAGCTGCCGGCCATCGTGGCTGGCCACCACGCCGGCATAGAAATCGGCTCCCTCAACCAGCACCTGACGGCTACCGTCGAGGCCGATGCGCACCAGGCGATGCACCACAGACTCGGCCTCATGGCTTTCCTCCACCGCCAGCAGCGCCTGCCAGGCCGGCACAAAGGACAACTCGCCATAGCGGCACTGCGGCGCGGCGGTTAGCCCGTAGGGTGCGCCGTGCGCACCGTCATGGCCCTGTGTTCCCAGAAAGTCGATCAGGTAGATCTGCTGATCAGTCTCGTTGACAAAGGCCGCGCCATGCTCCGTGGCGCAACAGGCACCGCCGCCATATTCGTAGACCCGGCTGCGCACCGAGTAGCCGGGCGGGGTCAGCTCACGGGCCTGACCATCACGCCAGAAGAACAGCCCGCAACGGGCCTGCTGCGGGTCGAAGGCCACCCACAGCAAGCCGCCATGGGCGGCGTGCAGCTCGGCGAAATCGGCGCTGGCCGCCGCGGCCTGCTCAGCGCTCCAGATTCTGTCCGGGTCGGCTACGCCTTGCATATAAGCCGCGAGGCCTTGTCGTTGCGGTATTGCAGCTCGTTCAGCCCCAGCGGCGCATCTTCGGCCTGCTGGCGCGCGGCGAGGATCAGGTCGTGATGGGCCGACTTGCTGCACACCGGGTCGGCGTTGCTGGCATCCCCGGTGAGCATAAAGGCCTGGCAGCGGCAGCCGCCGAAGTCGCGGTCCTTTTCGTCGCACGAGCGGCAGGGTTCGGGCATCCAGTCGTCGCCGCGAAAGCGGTTGAAACCGAAGGAATGCCGCCAGATATGCTCGATGCTGTGATCGCGCACATTGGGAAACTGCACCGGCAACTGCCGTGCGCTGTGGCACGGCAGCGCGGTACCGTCCGGGGTGATGTCGAGAAACAGATTGCCCCAGCCGTTCATGCAGGCCTTGGGCCGTTCCTCGTAGTAATCCGGGGTGACGAAGATCAGCTTGCAGGGATGGTTTTCGGCCGCCAGTTTGGCCCGCCACTCATTGGTGATGCGTTCGGCGCGCTCGAGCTGGGCGCGGGTCGGCAACAGGCCGGCGCGGTTGAGCTCGGCCCAGCCGTAGAACTGACAGGTGGCCAGTTCTACGAAGTCCGCCTCCAGCTCCAGGCACAGTTCGATGATGCGCTCGATATTGTCGATATTGTGCCGGTGGGTGACGAAGTTCAGCACCATGGGATAGCCGGCCGCCTTGACCGCCCGGGCCATGGCCAGCTTCTGGGCGAAGGCCTTCTGCGAGCCGGCCAGCAGGTTGTTGACCTCCTCGTCGGCGGCCTGGAAGCTGATCTGGATATGGTCCAGCCCGGCCTCGGCGAACTCGGCGATACGCGCCTCGGTCAGGCCGATACCGGAGGTGATCAGGTTGGTGTAGTAACCCAGGTCGCGCGCGCCCTTGATCAGCTCGGCCAGGTCCTGACGCACCAGCGGCTCGCCGCCGGAAAAGCCCAGCTGCGCCGCCCCCAGTTCGCGGGCCTGGCGAAACACCTCAAGCCATTCGGCGGTGGACAGTTCTGCGCCCTGCTGGCTGAAATCCAGCGGGTTGGAGCAGTACGGGCATTGCAGCGGGCAGCGGTAGGTCAGCTCGGCCAGCAGCCAGAGCGGCGGCCCCGCTTCATGGCCCGGCTTACTGAAGCTCGATCCAGAACTGTGCATTGGCTACCTCCATAAAGGCCAGGATGTCTTCATCGAGCCCTGGCACATCGGGAAAGCGCTCGCTCAGCGCCTCGATGATCTGGCCGACGCTATGGCTGCCGTTGACCTGCTTGAGGATTTCCCCGGCGCTGTCGTTGAGCTTGATCATGCCTTCCGGGTAGAGCAGCACATGGCAGTTCTGCACCGGCTCGAACTGCAAGCGAAAGCCGCGGCGCAGCCTGGGGGTCATGCTGACAAGGGGCTGGTTCATACAATCGACTCCGTTGTGGTGCGCGCGGCGCACCCTACGCGGGATACGTCGATATGGGCGGCAGCCATAGGGTGCGCCATGCACACCGCTGGATGGCGGCTCATAGGGCGATCCCCCGGTGCCAGATCCGCTCGGCCGTCACCGTGTGGTACGGCGGGCGCTCCAGCTCGTAGGCCATGCTCATTGCATCGAGCATGCTCCATAGCACGTCCAGCTTGAACTGCAGGATCTCCAGCATGCGCTGCTGGGCCTCGAATGTAGTGTAGTGCGCGAGGGTGATACGCAGACCGTGCTCGACATCGCGGCGCGCCTCTTTCAGGCGCTTGCGGAAGTAGTCGTAACCGCCGGCATCGATCCAGGGGTAGTGCTGCGGCCAGGCATCCAGGCGTGACTGATGGATAGTCGGGGCAAACAGTTCGGTCAGCGAGCTGCTGGCGGCTTCCTGCCAGCTCGCCCGGCGGGCGAAGTTGACGTAGGCATCCACGGCAAAGCGCACGCCGGGCAGCACCAGCTCCTGGGACAGCACCTGCTCGCGATCCAGGCCCACGGCTTCGGCCAGGCGCAGCCAGGCTTCGATGCCGCCCTCCTCGCCGGGTGCGCCGTCGTGGTCGAGGATGCGCTGGATCCACTCGCGGCGGGTGTCGCGGTCCGGGCAGTTGGCCATGATCGCGGCATCCTTGAGCGGGATGCACACCTGGTAATAGAAGCGGTTGGCGACCCAGCCCTGGATCTGTTCACGGCTCGCCGTGCCTGCGTACATGGCCCGGTGAAAGGGGTGATGGATATGGTAGTAAGCGCCCTTGGCGCGCAGCGCCTGCTCGAATTCGGCGGGGCTCATGGCGGTCTGGCTCATCATGGCTCTCCGGTGCGCAGCGCGCACCCTACAAATTGATGCTCATACCGTCCCAGGCCACGTCGACGCCATGGGCCGCGAGTTGCGCGCGCTCGGGGGAGTCGACATTGAGAATCGGGTTGGTGTTGTTGATATGGATAAGGATCTTGCGGCTGGCCGGCAGGCCATCGAGCACTTCGAGCATGCCGCCGGGGCCGCTCTGCGGCAGATGGCCCATCTCGCTGCCGAGCTTGTCGCCCACCCCGCAGTGGCGCATTTCGTCGTCACGCCACAGCGTGCCGTCCACCAGCAGGCAATCGGCGCGGCGCATCCAGGCCAGCAGCGCCTCGTCCACCTGGCCCAGGCCCGGGGCATAGAACAGCGTGCTGCCGCTGCGCTGGTCTTCGACGAACAGGCCAATATTGTCGCCGGGGTGCGGGTTGCCACGGTGCGGCGAATAAGGCGGTGCGCTGCTGCGCAGGGCAATGGCGGTGATCGACAGGTTCGGGCAGGTCGGGATAGTGAACGGCACCCCACCCAGTTCGATCAGCTGATGCTGCAGGCCACCATTCCAGTGGTCGAGCATATTGAACAGCGGAAAGCCGCTGGTCAGATCCTGGTGCACCATCTCGGTACACCAGACCTTGTGCGGGCAGCCTTCGCGCAGGGTCAACAGACCCGTGCAGTGATCGATCTGGCTGTCCAGCAGGATGATTGCGCCAATCGCCGTATCACGCACCTTGCGGGCCGGCTGCAGGGCCGGGAAGGCTTCGATCTGGGCGCGGATATCGGGCGAGGCATTGCACAGTATCCAGTTGACCCCGTCGTCGGACAGGGCAATGGACGACTGGGTGCGCGGCTGCGCGCGCAGGCTGCCATCGCGTACGCCGCGGCAGTTATGGCAATTGCAGTTCCACTGGGGGAAACCGCCGCCAGCGGCGGAACCGAGAATCTGGATATGCATGGGAAATTCCGGGTAGATGCCCCGACAGAGCCGGGGCAGGCGGATCAACGATTGGCGAAGTACATGGTGACTTCGAAACCAATGCGCATATCGGTGAAGGCGGGTTTAGTCCACATGGCGCGGTCCTCTTCTTATCAAAACCGGCGAATTCCGGTAGTGCTAGTTATGCACCGGAGCGGCGCACGACTAAATGGTACTTTGGGAGTAAGTCGGCCGAGCATTGGTAGGAACCCGCACCGACCTCCCGCGGCAGCCTTGCAGCCAGAAGAACTGTAGCCCCTACCCTGCCTGGCAACAGTCGGGAATATGTAGCCAAAGGTGTATCCCGGGCCGTTGTCGCAGCCAGTCGTCACGGCTGCGCCGCGCAGGGCAGAACGCAGCGCAATAAAAAGGCTATGCCCCAGTTACCTGTTGCATACAGCAATTCCTTGTAGGCGCGGGCCATGCCCGCGATCTGCGGGCGGCCAAACACTTTCGCGGCCGTGGGCCGCTCCTACAGGTGGCGCGGTTTGCCCCTCGCCCTCGCGCAGGGAGTCTAAACAGCTGAGCAGCAGCACAACTCATATCTGGTACATAGCCAATAAAAAGGCTATGTACCGATTACGTGTTGCCAGCAGTGCTTGCGGGTGCTGCGAACCCCGTAGGAGCGGGCCATGCCCGCGATGTTTTTCTATTGAGCCACGATTCGCGGGCAAGCCCGCTCCTACAGGGGCGGAGAATGCCGACAACAGCCAACTCAGACAGAGCCATAAAAAATGGCCAGGAGCCATTTTTAACGTCGCGCAGCGACGGCCCGCAGCCGCCAGGGATGGCAGGCAATAAAAAACGCGGCCGAAGCCGCGTTGCGAGAGTGATTTGCCGGGGTAACGCTCAGGCCGCTGCAGCCTGCTGCAAATCCTGCCCTGAGGGCCTATCGCAGGGTGAGCCGGCACGCTGGAGCGAACGTGCCGGGGAGCAATCAGCAATCAGAAGAAGCCCAGCGGGTTGATGTCGTAGCTGATCAGCAAGTTCTTGGTCTGCTGATAGTGGTCGAGCATCATCTTGTGGGTTTCGCGGCCGACGCCGGACTTCTTGTAGCCACCGAAGGCGGCGTGCGCCGGGTACAGGTGGTAGCAGTTGGTCCACACGCGA
>JBFJZW010000115.1:0-12322 GCA_041621875.1 Pseudomonas sp.
CGAGTTCCTGGATGATCTTGCCGTTGCCACGTACCGGGCCGTCGAGGCGCTGCAGGTTGCAGTTGATGACGAAGATCAGGTTGTCCAGCTTCTCGCGGCCGGCCAGGGAGATCGCGCCGAGGGATTCCGGCTCGTCGCACTCGCCGTCGCCCATAAAGCACCAGACCTTCTGCTTGCCGGCCGGGATAAAGCCGCGGGCTTCCAGGTACTTCATAAAACGCGCCTGGTAGATCGCCTGAATCGGGCCAAGGCCCATGGAAACAGTCGGGAACTGCCAGAAGTCCGGCATCAGCCAGGGGTGTGGATAGGACGACAGGCCTTGGCCATCGACTTCCTGGCGGAAGTTGTTCATCTGCTCTTCGCTGATGCGGCCTTCCATAAAGGCACGGGCGTAAACGCCGGGGGAGGCGTGGCCCTGGAAGAAGATCAGGTCGCCGCCGTGCTCCTCGGTGGGAGCCTGGAAGAAGTAGTTGAAGCCGATGTCGTACAGGGTCGCCGAGGAGGCGAAGCTGGAAATATGGCCGCCCAGGTCTGAATCTTTCAGGTTGGTGCGCATCACCATGGCCAGGGCATTCCAGCGCACCAGCGAGCGAATGCGGCGTTCCATAAACAGGTCGCCAGGCATGCGTGCTTCGTGGGTGAGCGGGATGGTGTTGCGGTATGGCGTGGTGATCGCATAGGGCAGTTGCGAACCACTGCGGGTGGCCAGTTCGCCCATACGGGTCATCAGATAGTGCGCGCGGTCTTCACCCTCGTGTTCGAGGACGGACTCAAGGGCGTCCAGCCATTCCTGGGTTTCGACGGGATCGAGGTCTTGCATGGCTTGCTCCAGGGCGGAAAGGCTTCCAGAATCGGAGGCCAGGTTTCGCGGACGACTTCGTGAGTGGCCGCGTGAATTCTTGGATTGACCGGGGGTAGGACCGGCTGCGTGTAGTTTTACTACATTCCGACGTCGATTTCAGCCTTTTGGATACAATCTTTGGTAGTAAAACTACAATTATTTTCGCTGACACTGCCCGCCCCGCTCTAGCGCGAGGTATTTGCCGGATTGCGGGGTTCACTGTCAGCTCGCCAAAAAGGATAGACCATGAGCCTGCCCGTGCTGGCCTCTTTACCTGTCGCCCTCGAGCCCCTGGCGCTGCGTGCCGAGCAATCGCTGCAGCAGGCCGTCGACGCCTTGTCGGGCGAGGCCCAGGGCTGGTTTGCCGCCTGGCCGGCCGAGCGTCGGGCGCTGTTGCGGCGGGTCGGGGCGGCCAGCGATTTCGTCGTGCAGCAGGCTCTGCGCGATCCGCAGATGCTGCTGGAGCTGGCCGCCAGCGGCGAGCTGGAACGCGCGCTTAAGGCCGGTGAAATGCGCGCTCAGCTGGCCGCGCGGCTGGCCGAATGCGCCGATGAAGAGGACCTCGCGCGGCGCTTGCGGCGCTTTCGCAACCGTCAGCAGCTGCGCATCATCTGGCGCGATCTCAGTCGCCAGGCCGACTTGATCGAGACCTGCCGCGACCTCTCGGAAATGGCCGACATCTGCATCGACCTGGCCTATCACTGGCTCTATCCCAAGCATTGCGCGCAGTTCGGCACGCCCATCGGCCGGCGCAGCGGTACGCCGCAGCACATGGTAATTCTCGGCATGGGCAAGCTGGGGGCCCATGAGCTCAATCTGTCCTCGGATATCGACCTGATCTTCGGCTACCCGGAAGGTGGCGAGACCGAAGGGGTCAAGCGTTCGCTGGACAATCAGGAATTCTTTATCCGTCTCGGCCAGCGTCTGATCAAGGCGCTGGACGTGATCACCGTCGACGGTTTCGTCTTCCGCACCGATATGCGCCTGCGCCCCTATGGCTCGTCCGGTTCGCTGGTGTTCAGCTTCAATGCCCTGGAGCAGTACTACCAGGACCAGGGTCGCGACTGGGAGCGCTACGCCATGATCAAGGCGCGGGTGGTCGGCGGCGATCAGCTCGCCGGGGCGCAGTTGCTGGAGATGCTGCGGCCCTTCGTTTATCGGCGCTACCTGGATTTTTCCGCGATCGAGGCGCTGCGCGGGATGAAGCAGCTGATCCAGCAGGAGGTGCGGCGCAAGGGCATGAGCGAGAACATCAAGCTGGGTGCCGGCGGCATTCGCGAGGTGGAGTTTATCGCCCAGGCCTTCCAGCTGATCCATGGCGGGCGCGACCTCAGTCTGCAGCAGCGCTCGCTGTTCGCCGTGCTCGACACCCTGCGCGATCAGGGTTACCTGCCGGCGGCGGTGACCGATGAACTGCGCGATGGCTATGCCTTTCTGCGTTACGCCGAGCACGCGCTGCAGGCCATCGACGACCGGCAGACGCAGATGCTTCCGGACAATGGCCAGGACCGCGCGCGGGTGGCCTTTATCATGGGCTTCGACAGCTGGCAGGCGTTCCACGAACGGCTGATGCACTGGCGCGGTCGGGTCGACTGGCATTTTCGTCAGGTGATCGCCGATCCCGATGAAGACGCCGAAATCGCCGAGGATGAGTCCGTCGGCGGCGAATGGCTGCCGCTGTGGGGGGACGTGCAGGACGAAGCCGCCGCCTGTCGCCAGCTGGCCGAGGCCGGCTTCGTCGATGCCCAGGCCGCCTGGCAGCGCCTGGCGGGGCTACGCAGTGGCAATCAGGTGCGGGCTATGCAGCGCCTCGGCCGCGAACGCCTGGATGCCTTCGTGCCGCGTCTGCTGGCCCAGGCGGTGGAGCACAGCAATCCGGACCTGGTGCTGGAACGGGTGCTGCCGCTGGTCGAGGCGGTGGCACGGCGTTCGGCCTACCTGGTGCTGCTGACGGAAAATCCCGGGGCCTTGCAGCGTCTGCTGACCCTCTGCGCGGCCAGCCCGTGGATCGCCGAGCAGATCACCCGCTTCCCTTTATTGCTCGACGAGCTGCTCAACGAAGGCCGGCTGTTCAAGCCGCCGCTGGCCCCTGAGCTGGCTGCCGAGCTGCGCGAGCGGCTGATGCGCATTCCCGAGGAGGATCTGGAGCAGCAGATGGAGGCGCTGCGCCATTTCAAGCTGGCCCACCGCCTGCGTGTGGCTGCCTCGGAAATCGCCGGCAGCCTGCCGCTGATGAAGGTCAGCGACTACCTGACCTGGCTGGCCGAGGCGATTCTCGAGCAGGTGCTGGTCCTGGCCTGGCGACATACCGTAAGCAAGTACGGCGCGCCGCGGCGTGCCGACGGCAGTATCTGCGATCCGGATTTCGTCATAGTCGGTTACGGCAAGGTCGGTGGCATCGAACTGGGTCATGGCTCGGATCTGGACCTGGTGTTTATCCATGACGGCGATCCGCATGCGGAAACCGACGGGGTCAAGCCCATCGACGGCGCGCAGTTCTTCAATCGCCTGGGGCAGCGGATCATTCACCTGCTGACCACCCAGACCAACTCCGGCCAGCTCTACGAGGTGGATATGCGCCTGCGCCCCTCCGGTGCGGCGGGGCTGCTGGTCAGCTCGCTCGGTGCCTTCCAGCGCTACCAGGAAAACGAGGCCTGGACCTGGGAGCACCAGGCGCTGGTACGCGCCCGGGTGCTGGTCGGCTGCCCGCGGGTGGGCAAGGCCTTCGAGGCGGTGCGCGCCCAGGTGCTGGGGCGCGAGCGCGACCTGGACACCTTGCGCGGCGAGGTCAGCGAGATGCGCGCCAAGATGCGCGACAACCTCGGCAGCAAGGCCACTGCGGCCGGCACGGCGGCTAATGCCTTCGAGGCCAGCGCGTCGTTCGATCTGAAGCAGGATGCCGGTGGTATCGTCGATATTGAATTTATGGTGCAATACGCGGCCCTGGCCTGGTCGCGTCAGTACCCGGAACTGCTGGAGTTCACCGATAACATCCGCATTCTGGAAGGGCTGGAGCGAGTCGGCATGCTGCCGGGCGAAGATGCCCGGTTGCTCCAGGATATTTACAAGGCCTACCGCTCGGCGGCCCACCGCCAGGCGCTGCAGAAGCAGCCCGGGGTGGTGAGCGGTGATCAGTTCCCGGATGAGCGGCGCAGCGTGATGCGCATCTGGCGGGAACTGGGCTTGAACTGAATTGATCCGGCCGGGCGTGCTAGGTGCCCGGCATAGGCTGTACCAATCGAACTTGAGGAGCAGGCAACTATGTCGATGGCCGATCGTGATGGCGTGATCTGGTATGACGGCGAGCTGGTGCCGTGGCGCAACGCGACCACCCACGTACTGACCCACACCCTGCACTACGGCATGGGCGTATTCGAAGGCGTGCGCGCCTACAACACCCCGCAGGGTACGGCGATCTTCCGCCTGGAGGCGCACACCGATCGCCTGTTCGATTCGGCCCACATCATGGGCATGAAGATTCCCTACAGCAAAGACGAAATCAACGAAGCCACCCGCGCCGCCGTGCGTGAGAACAACCTGGAAAGCGCCTATATCCGCCCCATGGTGTTCTACGGATCGGAAGCCATGGGCCTGCGCGCCAGCGGCCTGAAGGTGCAGGTGATAGTCGCGGCCTGGAACTGGGGGGCCTATATGGGCGACGAAGCCCTGCAGGTCGGCATCAAGGTGCGCACCAGCTCCTTTACCCGTCATCACGTCAATATCTCGATGACCCGGGCCAAGGCCAACGGCAACTACATCAACTCCATGCTGGCCCTGCAGGAAGCCATCTCCGGCGGTGCCGACGAGGCCATGCTGCTGGATCCGGAAGGCTATGTGGCCGAGGGCTCGGGGGAGAACATCTTCCTGGTCAAGAACGGCGTGATCTACACCCCGGAAGTGACCTCCTGCCTCAACGGCATCACCCGTAACACCATCTTGACCCTGGCCGCCGAGCACGGCATCGAGGTGGTCGAGAAGCGCATCACCCGCGACGAGGTGTATATCGCCGACGAGGCCTTCTTCACCGGTACCGCCGCCGAAGTCACGCCTATCCGCGAAATCGATGGCCGGCAGATCGGTGCAGGCCGTCGCGGTCCGGTGACCGAGACGCTACAGACCGCCTACTTCGACCTGGTAACGGGTAAAACCAGCGACCACGCCGAATGGCGCACCCTGGTTAAGTGAAGCTACTGCGGGCTGCGCGCGCTATGCGGCGTTGCTCCTTGTGACCCACATGGATGTGGGGAATGCCGATTCCCGCCTGGAGCGGGAACGGCCCTAGCCGTCGCTCGTGACGCTTCACACTAGATTGGCGTTTCGTAGGATGGGTTGAGCATGGCGATACCCGTCAAGGTGGCGCTGCCGATTTAAGCGTTGAGTCTGTCCGGGAGGCGAAAGCCTCCTTGGTCGTTTCTGGAAACCGCATGAAAATACTGATCGTAGGCCCCAGTTGGGTGGGCGATATGGTGATGGCGCAGACGCTGCTGCAGTGTCTCAAGCAGCGTCATCCCGAGTGCGAGATCGATGTGCTGGCCCCGGACTGGAGTCGGCCGATTCTCGAGCGCATGCCCGAGGTGCGCCAGGCCCTGAGCTTTCCCCTGGGCCATGGCGTGTTGCAACTGGCCACCCGGCGCAAGATCGGCAAGTCCCTGGCCGGCCGGTATGACCAGGCAATTCTGCTGCCCAACTCGCTGAAATCGGCCCTGGTGCCTTTTTTCGCCGGTATCCCCACGCGCACCGGCTGGAAGGGCGAGATGCGCTACGGCCTGCTCAACGATGTGCGCACGCTGGATAAAGAGCGCTACCCGCTGATGATCGAACGCTTTATGGCTCTGGCCTTCGAGCCTGGCGTCGACTTGCCGAAACCTTATCCGCGGCCGAGTCTGCGCATAGAGGAAGCCAGTCGCGCCGCGGCCCTGGCCAAGTTCGGCCTGAGCCTGGATCGGCCGGTGCTGGCGCTCTGTCCCGGGGCCGAGTTCGGCGAGGCCAAGCGCTGGCCCAGCGAGCACTACGCCCAGGTTGCCGAGGCGAAGATCCGCCTCGGTTGGCAGGTGTGGCTGTTCGGTTCGAAAAACGATCATCCGGTTGGTGAAGAGATCCGCTCACGACTGATTCCCGGTTTGCGCGAAGAGGCGGTGAATCTGGCCGGCGACACCAGCCTGGCCGAGGCCATCGACCTGCTGTCCTGTGTCGCGGCCGTGGTCTCCAACGACTCGGGTCTGATGCATGTGGCCGCGGCGCTGAACCGACCGCTGGTGGCGGTCTATGGTTCCACCTCGCCGCAGTTCACCCCGCCGCTGGCCGAGCAGGTGGAGATCGTGCGCCTGGGTATCGAGTGCAGCCCCTGTTTCGACCGCACCTGCCGCTTCGGTCACTACGACTGCTTGCGTCAACTCAAGCCGCGCCCGGTGCTCGAGGCGCTGGATCGCCTGGTGGCCGATCCGATCGAGGTCGAATAGTGCGGGTACTGCTGATCAAGACCTCTTCGCTGGGCGATGTGATTCACAGCCTACCGGCCCTGACCGATGCCGCCCGGGCGATTCCCGGTATCCGCTTCGACTGGGTGGTGGAGGAGGGCTTCGCCGAGATTCCCGCCTGGCACCCGGCCGTGGCCCAGGTGATCCCGGTGGCGATCCGCCGCTGGCGCAAGCACCTGTGGCAGACCCTCAAGAACGGTGAATGGAAGCGCTTTAAGCAGCGCCTGGGCGAAACCCAGTACGACCTGGTGATCGACGCCCAGGGGTTGCTGAAAAGCGCCTGGCTGACCCGCTATGTCAAGGCCCCGGTGGCCGGGCTGGATCGCGATTCGGCGCGCGAGCCCCTGGCCAGCCGCTTCTATGATCGGCGCTATGCCGTGGCCAAGGATCAGCATGCCCTGGAGCGTACTCGCCAGCTATTTGCCCAGGCCCTGGGTTATGCCTTGCCCGAAGGACTGGGCGACTATGGCTTGAACCGGGCGCGGCTGGCCGATCCCGCGCCGCAGCCCTATCTGCTGTTTCTCCACGGCACCACCTGGGCCAGCAAGCACTGGCCGGAAGCCGACTGGCGGGCGCTGGCCGAGCAGATGAGTGCTCAGGGCTGGGCCGTGCGCCTGCCCTGGGGCAATGAAACCGAGAAGGCCCGTGCCGAGCGTATCGCCACCGGCATTGAAAACGCTGCGGTGCTGCCCAAACTGAATCTGGCCGGGGTGGCCAAGGTGATCGCCGGGGCCCGCGCCTGCGTGGCGGTGGATACCGGGCTGGGCCATCTGGCCGCAGCCCTGGATGTGCCGAGCATCTCCCTGTATGGCCCGACCCGGCCGGGCCGCGTCGGTGCCTACGGCCGCTCGCAGATTCACCTGTGCGCCAGCGGGCCGGGTGCCGGCTCGGGCGACCGGCACAAACCCTGTTTCGACGGCCTCGATGCCGAGCGCGTCGCCACACAATTGCAGGCCCTGCTGTTGGCCGAGGACGCTGTCTGATGCAACTGGCTTTCATCCTCTACAAATACTTTCCCTTCGGCGGCCTGCAGCGCGACTTTATGCGCATCGCCCTGGAGTGCCAGGCGCGCGGCCATGCCATCCGCGTCTACACGCCGATCTGGGAGGGCGAAGTGCCTGCGGGCTTCGAGGTGGTGGTGGTGCCAGTCAAGGCGCTGTTCAATCACAAGCGCAATGAAAAACTCAGCGCCTGGGTCGCTGCCGATCTGGCCAGGCGTCCGGTGGATCGGGTGGTGGGCTTTAACAAGATGCCGGGGCTGGATGTCTACTACGCCGCCGACGGCTGTTTCGAGGACAAGGCGCAGACCCTGCGCAACCCCCTCTACCGCCAGTGGGGGCGCTACAAGCATTTCGCCGACTACGAGCGGGCGGTGTTCGCCCCTGAGTCGAAGACCGAAATCCTGATGATCTCCGAAGTGCAGCAGCCGCTGTTTGTCAAGCATTACCGCACCCCGCGGCAGCGCTTTCACCTGCTGCCGCCGGGCATCGCCCTGGATCGTCGCGCGCCGGCCAACGCCGCCGAGATTCGCGCCGAATTCCGCGCCGAGTTCAAGCTGGGCGATAACGAGCTGCTGCTGGTGCAGATCGGCTCCGGGTTCAAGACCAAGGGCCTGGACCGCAGCCTCAAGGCCCTGGCCGCCCTGCCGCAGGAGCTCAGGCAGCGCACCCGGCTGATCGCCATCGGCCAGGACGATCCGCGGGCATTCAAGCTGCAGGCCAAGGCCCTCGGCGTTGCCGATAAGGTCGATATCCTCAAGGGCCGCAGCGATATTCCGCGCTTTCTGCTGGGGGCCGATCTGCTGATTCACCCGGCCTATAACGAAAACACCGGCACTGTGCTGCTCGAAGCCCTCGTCGCCGGCCTGCCGGTGCTGGTCAGCGATGTCTGCGGCTATGCCCACTACATCGCCGATGCGGATGCCGGGCGGGTGCTGCCCAGCCCCTTCGAGCAGGCGCGGCTCAATCATCTGCTCGCCGATATGCTCGCCGACGACCAGCGCCGGGCGTTCTGGTCGCGCAACGGGCTGGCCTACGCCGATCGCGCCGATCTGTATTCCATGCCGCAGCACGCGGCCGACATCATCCTGGCGGCACGTCCATGAAGCTGGTACTGGCTGAACCCTTTAAAAGCCTGTGGGCCGGCAAGGATCCCTTTGTCGCGGTCGAGGCCCTGCAGGGCCAGGTTTACCGCGAACTGGAAGGTCGCCGCACCCTGCGCACGGAAGTGGCCGGGCGCGGTTATTTCGTCAAGATCCACCGCGGTATCGGCTGGGGCGAGATCGTCAAGAACCTGCTCAGCGCCAAACTGCCGGTGCTCGGCGCGCGCCAGGAGTGGCAGGCCATCGAACGCCTGACCACGGCCGGGGTGGCGACCATGACTGCGGTGGCCTACGGCGAGCGCGGCAGCAATCCGGCGGCGCAGCATTCCTTTATCGTCACCGAGGAACTGGCCCCGACCACCGACCTTGAGCAACTGAGCCAGAATTGGGCGAACGAGCCCCCTGAGCCGCGCCTGAAGCGGGCGCTGATCGCTGAGGTGGCGAGCATGCTCGGGCGCATGCACCGCGCCGGGGTCAATCATCGCGACTGCTATATCTGCCATTTTCTCCTGCACACCGATACGCCGGTGAGCGCGGACGATCTGCGCCTGTCGGTGATCGACCTGCACCGTGCCCAGGTGCGCCGCGCCACGCCGCTGCGCTGGCGCAACAAGGACCTGGCCGCGCTGTATTTCTCGGCGCTGAATATCGGCCTGACCCGGCGCGACCGGCTGCGTTTTCTGCGTGGCTATTTCGCCGCGCTCAAGGGCCAGCAGCCGTTGCGCCAGATCCTCGGCGAAGAGGCGCAGCTGCTGGCCTGGCTGGAGCGCAAGGCGCAGCGCCTGCTAGAGCGCTACGCCCGCAAATATGCGCCGGGTGCCGGGCAATGAGCGAGTGGCGGGTTACCGATATCTGTCCCCCGGAGCTGGTCGATGAGCTGGCCGATCTGCAGCGGGTGTTTGCCCTCGAAGGGCAGCGCCTGACTCGCGACCCGCTGTCGGAGGTGGTGCGTATCGAGCGTGATGGCGTGTGCTATTACGTCAAGCGCTACTGGGGCGCGGGCAAGGGCTTGCGCCGCTATATCGGCCGACCACGGGTCAAGGCCGAGTGGCAGAACCTCAAATATTTCGCCAAGTGGGGCATTCCCACCGCGCCCATCGTCGCCTACGGCCTGGAGCGCAAGGGCGGGGCCTTCGTGCGAGGGGCGCTGATCACCCGCGAGCTGCCGCGCACCGAGGATCTGGCGCTGCTGGCGCGACGCAAGGACGAGCGCCTGGCCGACCGCAGCTGGGTCGCGCAGGTCAGTGTGCAGCTGGCCCAGGCCTCCCGCACCCTGCATGAGCACCACTTCACCCACAACGATTTGAAGTGGCGCAATCTGCTGGTCAACGACCAGGCCGAGCTGTTTCTGATCGATTGCCCGACCGGGGCATTCTGGTGGGGGCCGTTGCTGCGTTACCGCATGGTCAAGGACCTGGCCTGCCTGGACAAGGTGGCCAAGTACCATCTGAGCCGTACCCAGCGCCTGCGTTTCTACCTGCAATACCGTGGTCGCGAGCGCCTGAGTGCTGCGGACAAACGGCGGGTGCGCCGCATCGTCAAATTCTTCGAGGGGCGGGAATGAGTGATTTTGTCGCGGCCGCGGATCGTGCCGTGCTCGAACGTGAGGGGCTGGCCAGTTTTGAGGCGCTGTGGACCTTGCAGTTGGAGGCGGTCGACGAGCCCAATACCGAGCGCGGCGGCTGGAGCAGCGTGTATCGCCTGGAGCTGGGTGGGGCGGCCTTCTACCTCAAGCGCCAGAGCAACCACCTGACCCGCAGCCTGTTGCACCCTTGGGGTGAGCCGACCTTTGCCCGCGAATTTCGCAATATCCAGGCCTATCGCCGGCTGGGCATTCCCGCGCTGCAGGCGGCCTTCTTCGCCGAGCGGCGTGTGCCCGGCGAGCGCCGCGCCATTCTGCTGACCCGTGCGCTGGACGGCTGGCGCGACCTCGAGCACTGGCTGCAGGGCTGGAGTTCTACCCCCGCGGCGACTCGCCTGGCCATCCTGCGCGCCTGCGGCGAGCTGGCGCAGCAGCTGCACGGTGCCGGGCAGATGCACGGCTGTTTCTACCCCAAGCATATTTTCCTCAAGGCCGACGGCGCGGGTTTCGCCGCGCAGCTGATCGACCTGGAAAAGACCCGCCCCCTGCTGTTCGGGCGGCGCGACCGGATCAAGGATCTGGAGCCGTTGCTGCGCCGGGCCAGCGTCTGGAGCGAGGCCGACGTGCGCGAGCTGCTGCTGGCCTACCTGGGAGCTGCGGGCGAGCTGGAAGGCTGGTGGCAGCAGCTGGGCGCGCGCCGGCGACACAAGGAGGCGCGCTAATGGAGCTTGTCCAACTGGCCCAGGCCGGCCGTGCGCCGACGCTGCCGCTGCGCCTCGAACTGGCTGGCGAGGTACTGGAGCTGCAGCGTCTGCTGCGGGTGCTGCCGGGGCAGCGCTACGTTGCCCTGGCCCAGTGGCGCGGCCGTCCGGTGTTGGCCAAGCTGCTGGTCGGCGACAAGGCCGAGCGTCATTTCCAGCGTGAACTGCAGGGCGCGCGCCTGCTTGCCGAGCAAGGCCTGCCGACCCCGGTGCTGCTGGCGCAGGGCTGGCAAGCGGGGCAGGGCGGTTGGTTGCTGTTCGACTACCTCGAGGGTGCGCAAAGCCTGTGGGATGCCTGGCAGACGCTGGCCAATCGGCCACTTCTGGATGCGGCGCAGCAGGCGGTGCTCGGCGAGGCCCTGAGCGCGATTGCACAGATGCACGCCAGGGGCCTGTGGCAGGCCGACCTGCATCTGGACAACCTGCTGCGCCATGCCGGCCAGGTGTCGATTATCGATGGCGGCGGGGTGTGCGTCGAAGGTGCCGGCAAGCCGCTGTCACGAGCGCGGGTGCTGGAAAATCTCGGCATGTTCTTCGCCCAGCTGCCTGCCGAGGTAGAGCCTTTTATCGAAGAACTGCTGGTGCACTACCTGCTGGGCAATGGCGAGCACGCATTGCCGCTGGAAGCGCTGCTGGCCGAGGTGGCCAAGGTGCGGCGCTGGCGTCTGCGCGACTATATGCGCAAGATCGCCCGCGATTGCAGCCTGTTCAGCGCAAAGATCGGCGCATTCGGCTTGCGCGTGATACGCCGCGACTGCCTCGATGAGCTCGCGCCGCTGCTGAACCAGGCCGATACGCTGCTGGCCCGGGGGCGGGCCCTGAAGCTGGGCGGCTCCGCCACGGTGGCCCAGGTTCGCCAGGGCGAGCGTGAGCTGGTGGTCAAGCGCTACAACGTGAAAAACCTCGGCCACTGGCTGAAGCGCTTCTGGCGGCCCAGCCGCGCCTGGCACAGCTGGGTCGAGGGCAACCGCCTGCAATTGCTCGGTATCGCCACCCCGCAGCCGCTGGCCGTACTGGAGCGGCGCTGGTGCTGGCTGCGCGGGCGCGCCTACCTGATTACCGAATACTGCGGCGGGCAGGATATAATCGCGCGTTTTCAGCCCTATCTGGATAAAGATGGGGACGGATCGCCCCCTGAAGCCGACCTGTTGGCGCTGGATCGCCTGTTCGCCGCCTTGCTGCGCGAACGCATCAGCCACGGCGATTTCAAGGGGAGCAACCTGCTTTGGATTAACGCGCAGGACGAAGGCCGCTGGTCGTTGATCGACCTCGATGCCATGCAGCAGCACCGCAGCGCACGCAGTTTCGCCCGGGCCTATGCCCGTGACCGTGCGCGTTTTTTGCGCAACTGGCCGGCTGATTCACGGCTGTTCAAGCTGCTTGACCAACGTATACCGCTGACGCCCGCCGTCGGCTCAGCAGACTAAAAGAGGCAAAACCAGTGGCACTGACGATTCTCGGCCTTTCCGGCGCCCTCAGTCATGATCCATCCGCCGCCCTGTATATCGACGGCAAGTTGATCGCGGCCGCCGAAGAAGAGCGCTTCGTGCGCGACAAGCA
>JBFJZW010000116.1:0-12266 GCA_041621875.1 Pseudomonas sp.
GAAGCCGAAGCCGAAGCCGAAGCCGAAGCCGAAGCCGAAGCCGAAGCCGAAGCCGAAGCCGAAGCCGAAGCCGAAGCCGAAGCCGAAGCCGAAGTTGCAGTCGAGCCGGACGATAGGCTGGCGGACACGGACAGCGAGCTGCCCCTGGTAGATTTTGATGCGCCGTTCGATGAGCCTGCGCTGTTGGCAGATCTGCAGCCGGAGCCCGAAGCGGAGCTGGCTGACACTCCTGCCGAACCCGAACCCGAACCCGAACCCGAACCCGAGTCGATCGATCCACCTGCGCCTCTGGCCGCCGAGCCGCTGGCGCTGGTCGATGAGCGCGATCCCGAACTGGTGGAAATCTTCCTCGAGGAAGGCTTCGACATTATCGACAGCGCTGGTGCGGCCTTGCTGCGCTGGATGGACGACACCGATAACAGCTTGGAGCTGGAGTCCCTGCAGCGCGACCTGCACACCCTCAAGGGCGGGGCGCGGATGGCGGAAATCCGCGAGATCGGCGACCTGGCCCATGAACTGGAATTCCTCTACGAAGGCCTGGGCGATGGCCGACTGCGCGCCAGCGCGGGGCTGTTCGGCCTGCTGCAGAGCTGCCATGACAGCCTGGCGGAAATGCTCGAAGCGGTGCGCGACAAGCGTCCGCTGGCCGATGGTCAGGCGCTGATCGCTACCATCAAGCGCTTTCGGGCCAACCCCGATGAGCAGCTGAGCATACCGTCGGCGGTGCAGCTCAAGGCGGCCGAGGCCGCCCAGGAAGACGACACCGAGTCGGATATCCTCGATATCTTCCTGGAAGAAGGCGATGACCTGCTGGAGGCCATGGAGGTTGCCATTGGTCGTTGGGAGGCCGACCGCGACAACGGGACCGCCATCGACGACCTGCTGCGCATTCTCCACACCCTCAAGGGCGGTGCCCGACTGGCCGGGCAGAAACGCCTGGGTGACCTGACCCACAATCTTGAACAGCATTTGACCGAGGCGCAGCAGCACGGCGCGCCCTGGCCGCAGAGCCTGTTCGTCGACCTGCAGTCCGGCTTCGAAGGCCTGCAGCTGGAACTCGATGGCCTGCGCCAGCGCCTGAGCGACAGTCTCGCCGCCGATACGGCCCCCGAGCCGGCGGCCAGCAGTGCGCCCGCGGCAGTGCAGCGGGTGCCGACGCTGAGCTCGCCGATTGTCGCGGCCAGCAGCATGCCGGCCCAGGAGCTGGTGGCCAAGGTGCTGCCGTTCGTCCGCCGCGCCGAAGAAGCCGCCCAGGAAGCCGCCTCGCGGCGTGCGCCGCAGGAGCTGGTCAAGGTGCCGGCCGAGCTGCTCGAAGGCCTGGTCAACCTGGCCGGCGAGACGTCGATCTTCCGCGGTCGGGTCGAGCAGCAGGTCAGCGACTTCGGTTTCACCCTGAGCGAGATGGAAGCCACCATCGACCGCGTGCGCGACCAGTTGCGTCGCCTCGACACCGAAACCCAGGCGCAGATTCTCAGCCGTATCCAGGCCGAAGCCGAGCGTGTCGGCTATGAGGATTTCGACCCCCTGGAAATGGACCGTCACTCGCAGTTGCAGCAGCTCTCGAGGGCCCTGTTCGAGTCGGCGTCCGACTTGCTCGACCTCAAGGAAACCCTGGCCGCGCGTAACCGCGATGCGGAAACCCTGCTGTTGCAACAGGCACGGGTCAACTCCGAACTGCAGGAAGGCCTGATGCGTACCCGCATGGTGCCTTTCGATCGTCTGGTGCCGCGTCTGCGCCGTATCGTCCGGCAGATTTCCGGCGAGCTGGGCAAGCAGGTGGAGTTCGTCGTCGGCAACGCCGAGGGCGAGATGGACCGTACCGTACTGGAACGTATCGTCGCGCCGCTGGAGCATATGCTGCGCAACGCCGTCGACCACGGTATCGAGAGCAGCGAGGCGCGTCGCGCCGCCGACAAGCCGGAGCAGGGCAGCATTCGCCTGAACCTAGGCCGTGAGGGCGGTGATATCGTCCTGACCCTGGCCGACGATGGCGGCGGTATCCGACTCGAAGCGGTCAAGCGCAAGGCCATCGAACGCGGCCTGATGGACGCCGACTCGGACCTGAGCGACTACGAGATCCTGCAGTTTATCCTCGAGGCCGGTTTCTCCACCGCCGAGAAGGTCACGCAGATCTCCGGGCGCGGCGTCGGCATGGACGTGGTGCATTCCGAGGTCAAGCAGCTCGGCGGTTCGATGAGCATCGAGTCGCTGCCCGGCAGCGGCACCACCTTTACCATTCGCCTGCCCTTTACCGTATCGGTCAACCGCGCGCTGATGGTGCTGTCCGGCGAAGACCTCTACGCCATTCCGCTGAACACCATCGAAGGTATCGTACGGGTCTCCCCGTACGAGCTGGAAGCCTACTACGCCCCCGACGCGCCACGCTTCGAGTACGCCGGCCAGGCCTACGAGCTGCGCTACCTGGGCGACCTGCTGAATAACGGCCAGCAACCCAAGCTGGTCGGCCAGAGCCTGCCGTTGCCGGTGATCCTGGTGCGTTCCAAGGAGCACGCGGTGGCGGTGCAGGTCGACTCCCTGGCCGGCTCGCGGGAAATCGTGGTGAAGAGCCTCGGCCCGCAGTTCGCCGGGGTGCACGGCATTTCCGGTGCGACCATCCTCGGCGACGGTCGCGTGGTGGTGATTCTCGATCTGCTGGCGACCATCCGGGTGCTGCATGCCCATCTGCTCAACCAGCTGCAGCCGCGCCTGCTCAAGCAGTCGGCGACGGCCGCCGAAATCGAGGCGGATCGTCCGACCCTGGTGATGGTAGTGGACGACTCGGTCACCGTACGCAAGGTCACCAGCCGCCTGCTCGAGCGCAACGGGATGAACGTGATGACCGCCAAGGATGGGGTGGATGCCATTTCCCAGCTGCAGGAACGGCGTCCCGACATCATGCTGCTGGACATCGAAATGCCGCGCATGGACGGCTTCGAGGTGGCGACCCTGGTGCGCCACGACGAGGGCCTGAAGGATCTGCCGATCATCATGATCACCTCGCGTACCGGTGAAAAACACCGCGAGCGGGCCATGGGCATCGGCGTCAACGAGTACCTCGGCAAGCCTTATCAAGAGTCCTTGCTGCTCGAAACCATTCAGCAACTGGTCAAGCGCACATGACTGAGAAAACTGCAGCACGTATTGCGGTCATCGCCGACACCTCCCTGCAGCGTCATGTGCTGCAGCAGGCCTTGACCGGTAGCGGCTATCAGGTGGTGATGAACAGCGACCCGACGCGCTTGGACGAAGGCATGCTGGGGGCCTGCGAGACCGACCTGTGGCTGGTGGATCTGGCCCAGTCGGACGATCTGCCGCTGGTCGACAGCCTGATGGAGAACGCCTCGGCCCCGGTGTTGTTTGGCGAAGGCCACGCACCCGAGCGCCATTCGGAGAATTACCCGCGCTGGGAGCGGCGGCTGTTCGGCAAGCTGAAGAAGCTGGTCGGCGACCCCTCTGCAGCGGTCGGGCCCAGCCTCGAGGCCCTGCTGGCCGAAGCCCAGCGGCCGTCGCGCCTGGACCTGCCGGCGGCCCTGGCCGATACCCCACTGGTGGCCGGCGAACCGGCCCGCCAGGTGTGGTTGCTGGCGGCCTCCATGGGCGGCCCGGCGGCGGTGAAGGCCTTCCTCGATGCCTTGCCGGGCGGTTTGCCGGTGGGTTTCGTCTATGCCCAGCATATCGACGCCAGCTTCGAGGCGGCCCTGCCGCAGGCGGTTGGTCGGCACAGCCAGTGGCACGTCAATCCGGCCCGGCACGGCGACGCGGTGCGCTGCGGCGAAGTGGTGGTGGTGCCGATCAGCCATGAACTGGGTTTCAGCGACGAGGGCCAGATGCAGATCTCCGCGCGTGGCTGGCCGGAACCCTACAGCCCGTCCATCGATCAGATGATGCTCAATCTGGCCCAGCATTTTGCCGCGCTCAGCGGCGTGATCGCCTTTAGTGGCATGGGCAGCGATGGCAGTGCCGCCGCCGCCTATGTGCGCCGCCAGGGTGGCCTGATCTGGACCCAGCGCAGCGACAGTTGCGCCTGCCCGAGCATGCCGGACAGTCTGCGCGAAGCCGGCTATAGCAGCCTCAGCGGCGATCCGCGTGAGCTGGCCGAAGCCCTGGTCAATCACCTGGCCGAGCAGTGCCGTTAATCCGGGGCGTTACCCCGTACAGGATATTTTTATGAGCCAAGCCGTAGTCAGCGAAAATAGCGTCAGCAGCCTGACCGGGCTATTGATGCCGTTGGCCGATCGAATTCTGCTGCTGCCCAACGTGGCGGTTGCCGAGCTGATTCCCTACCGTGCGCCCCAGGTCAGCGAGGGCATGCCGGACTGGTTTCTTGGCCAGATCGCCTGGCGCGACCTGCGTTTGCCCCTGCTGTCCTTCGAGGCGGCTTCCGGTGGCCAGGCGCAGATCGGCGCGGGAGCGCGGGTCGCGGTGATCAACGCCCTGGGTGGACGGCCGGCTGTGAAGTTTATTGCCCTGCTGGTGCAGGGCATTCCACGCTCAATCAAGTTTGGCCCCGAACTGGCCCGGGCCAATGTGCCGCTGTCGCCGCTGGAACTGGATGCGGTCAGCCTGGGCGACGCGGTGCTAAAAGTGCCCGACCTGATTGGGCTGGAGCAGAAGCTGGCGGACGCCGGCCTGATCTAAGCGGCAAGGCAAACCCTCGTAGGGTGCGCCGTGCGCACCGGTAAGCCGCCGGCTCCGACCGATCAGGTACGCGCGGCATCCATCCTAAAAATCCCCCCACAGCTGCTGCGCCACGCTGAGCGCCACCACCGGCGCGGTTTCGGTGCGCAGCACCCGTGGGCCCAGGCGGGCGGCGTGGAAGCCGCGGGCCATGGCCTGCTGCACCTCGTCCTCACTCAGGCCGCCCTCGGGGCCGATCAGCATGGCCAGTGACGCAGGTCGCAGGTGGCTGGCCCAGGGTTCGGCCACCGGGTGCAGTACCAGCTTGAGGTCGGCTTCGACCTGCTCGAGCCATTGCGCCAGGGTGACTGGCGGGTTGATCTGCGGCAGTGATGAGCGGCCGCACTGCTCGCAGGCGCTGATCGCGATCTGCCGCCAGTGGGCCATGCGCTTGTCGGCGCGCTCGTCCTTGAGGCGTACCTCGCAGCGTGCGCTGACGATCGGGCTGATCTGGCTGGCCCCCAGTTCCGTGGCCTTCTGGATCGCCCAGTCCATGCGCTCGCCACGGGACAGGCCCTGGCCCAGGTGAATGTTCAGGGGCGACTCGGCCATGCCGGCCAGGGTCTCGCGCAGTTCGACCCGCACGCTTTTCTTGCCCACCTCGATCAGCTCGCCCAGGTATTCCTGGCCGCTGCCGTCGAACAGCTGCACCGCATCGCCGGCGGCATGCCGCAGTACGCGGCCAATATAGTGAGCCTGGGCTTCCGGCAGCTCATGCTGGCCGAGGGACAGGGGGGCGTCGATAAAGAAGCGGGATAGGCGCATAGGAGGCAAACCTGGAGCAAAGGCGCAAATTCTAGCCGTAGGGTGCGCCGTGCGCACCGATATCTGTAGGGTGGATGACGTTTCCCCCCCACCGAAATATCGCAATGGTGGATGGGTGAAGCGTCATCCACCCTACATTTAGCCCGGGTCGCGAAAGTCCGGATACTGGGTATTGCCCTGGGCCACGCTGACCGAGGTGCGGGTGGCGATATCGATGCCTTCGCTGGCCACCTCGGCGAGGAAGTCGATCTGCTCTTCGCTGATCACATAGGGCGGCAGGAAGTACACCACGCTGCCCAGTGGGCGCAGCAGCGCGCCGCGTTGCAGGGCGTGCTGGAATACCTTGAGGCCGCGGCGTTCCTGCCAGGGGTAGGCGGTCTTGCTCGCCTTGTCCTGGACCATCTCGATGGCCAGGGCCATGCCGGTCTGACGCACTTCGGCGACATGCGGGTGGTCGACCAGGTGTGCGGTGGCGCTGGCCATACGCGCGGACAGGGCCTTGTTGGCCTCGATCACGTTGTCCTGCTCGAAGATGTCCAGGGTCGCCAGGGCCGCGGCGCAGGCCAGCGGATTGCCGGTGTAGCTGTGCGAGTGGAGAAAGGCGCGCAGGGTGTTGTAGTCGTCGTAGAACGCCTGGTACACCTCGTTGGTGGTCAGGCAGGCGGCCAGCGGCAGGTAGCCGCCGGTCAGGGCCTTGGACAGGCAGAGGAAGTCCGGGCGAATGCCGGCCTGCTCACAGGCGAACATGCTGCCGGTGCGGCCGAAGCCGACGGCGATCTCGTCGTGGATCAGGTGCACGCCATGGCGGTCGCAGGCCTCGCGCAGCAGCTTGAGGTAGACCGGATGGTACATGCGCATGCCGCCGGCACCCTGGATCAGCGGCTCGACTATCACCGCCGCGACCTCATGGCCGTGCTCGGCCAGGGTCTGTTCCATGGCGGCGAACATATTGCGCGAATGTTCTTCCCAGCCCATACCGTCGGGGCGCAAGTAGCAGTCCGGGCTGGGTACCTTGATGGTGTCGAGCAGCAGCGCCTTGTAGGTGTCGGTGAACAGGCCGACATCGCCCACCGACATGGCCGCGATGGTTTCGCCGTGGTAGCTGTTGGTCAGGGTAACGAAGCGCTTCTTCGCCGGCTGGCCGACGTTCAGCCAGTAGTGAAAGCTCATCTTCAGTGCGACTTCGATGCAGGACGAGCCGTTGTCGGCATAGAACACCCGGTCCAGGCCTGCCGGGGTCAGCTCGACCAGGCGCTCGGACAGCTCGATCACCGGTTGATGGCTGAAACCGGCGAGGATCACGTGTTCCAGCTGGTCGACCTGGTCCTTGATGCGCTGGTTGATGCGCGGGTTGGCGTGGCCGAATACATTGACCCACCAGGAGCTGACTGCGTCGAGGTAGCGTTTGCCGTCGAAGTCCTCGAGCCACACCCCTTCGCCGCGTTTGATCGGCACCAGGGGCAATTGCTCGTGGTCCTTCATTTGCGTGCAGGGGTGCCAGAGCACCTTCAGGTCACGCTGCATCCACTGGTCGTTCAGGCTCATCGCTCTACTTATCCCTCTGTTCTCAATCGTCTGCGCCAAGCCTATCAGATGCCTCCAGACCCATGTACGCCACAGGTGGCCGGCTCGCGAGCGCGGCGGCACCGCTTATCCACTCTGGCAGGCCGCCGGTAGGCCTGGCCTGAACTTCCTGCAGGTCGAGGGCACTAATTTTGTCGGGATAAAATTCAGGCCAGAAACATCGTATTTCCCGATATTTCAAAGTGAAAATTTCCGCTTTTAATCGATAGCTTTGTTGCTAATCTTGCCCGACTCATGCTCCACCCATCTCATTTCACGGACAGTTCTTGATGCAATGGCGTAATTCCCCTTCTCGCTACGGTCTGGTCAGCATCCTGGTGCACTGGCTGGTGGCGCTGGCCGTGTTCGGCCTGTTCGGCCTGGGTTACTGGATGGTCGGGCTGGACTACTACAGCAGCTGGTACAAGACCGCGCCGGATCTGCACAAGAGCATCGGCCTGGTGCTGTTTGCGCTGATGCTGGGACGGGTGCTGTGGCGCTGGCTGAGCCCGCCACCTTTGGCTTTACCGAATCACGGACGGATGACTCGCCTGGCCAGCACGCTGGGCCATGGCTTCCTGTACCTGGGCCTGTTGCTGCTGATGCTGTCCGGTTACCTGATATCCACCGCCGATGGCCGCCCCATCGAGGTGTTCGGCCTGTTCTCGGTGCCGGCGACCCTGACCGCTATCCCGAATCAGGAGGATGTGGCCGGGCTGGTGCACGAGTACCTGGCCTGGGCCCTGGTGATCTTCGCCGGCATCCATGCCCTGGCGGCCCTGAAACACCACTTTATCGACCGTGACCGCACCCTGGTGCGCATGTTCGGCCGCTGATCCGGCCCAGTCTTCGGCCGGCGGGGAATGGTCCGCGCCGGCTCTTGTACAACCTCACAAGGAGTATGCCCATGTTGAAGAAAACCCTCGCCGCCCTGGCCCTCGGGACCGCACTGATCGGCGCAGGCCAGGCCATGGCCGCCGATTACGCCATCGACAAGCAAGGCCAGCACGCCTTCGTCAATTTCAAGATCAGCCACCTGGGCTATAGCTGGCTGTACGGCACCTTCAAGGACTTCGACGGCAGCTTCAGCTTCGACGAGAAGAACCCGGAAGCGAGCAAGGTCAGCGTGACCCTGAATACCGCCAGCGTCGACACCAACCATGCCGAGCGCGACAAGCATATCCGCAGCGATGATTTCCTCAGCGTCGGCAAGCACCCGAGCGCGACCTTCGAGTCGACCGCAGTCAAGAGCACCGGCGAAGGCACGGCCGATATCACCGGCAACCTGACCCTCAATGGCGTGACCAAGCCAGTGGTGATCGCGGCCAAGTTTATCGGCCAGGGCACCGACCCATGGGGCGGCTACCGTGCCGGTTTCGAAGGCAGCACCACCCTGCAGCTGAAGGACTTCGGCATCACCAAGGACCTGGGCCCAGCGTCGGAAAGCGTCGAGCTGATCATCTCGGTTGAAGGTGTACGCCAGTAGGATGGGTTAGCCGCGCAGCGGCGTAACCCATCGCCGCTGCAGATGCTGCACCAACAAAAACGCCGCCCATTGGGCGGCGTTTTTGTTTGCGGCTGGCTGACTATGACTCTTCGCGGTTGCGCGTCAGCAGGGCCGGCTTCTCGCCCCGTGGGCGTGCACTCGCCAGTTCGTCGAGTTGCTCCGGGGTGGGCAGGCGATCCAGGCGCGAGCCCTTGTGCACGATCACCGGTTGCTTGTCCCGCGGGTTCTTCACCGCCGCTTCCTGGCGCGGCAGTTCATCGCGGTTGAGCGAGGTGGTGCGGGTGTCGCGCGGCGGCCGCGCACGGCCGGAGCCATTGCGCCCCTGACCACCTTGGCCGCCAGAACCTGCGCCCTGACGACGGCCCTGGCCGCCGGCAGCGCCGGCACCATTGCTGCGCGGCGGCTTGGCCGGGCGCGCGCCCTGGCCGACGCCATTGCTGGCACTCGGGCCGCTGGCCGCTGCAGGCGCACCGGGCCGACGGCCACGGTTCTGCTGCTTGTTCTGGTGCGGGCTTACATAGTCGACACGGTTGCCGAAATTATCGATTTCATCGTCGCGGAACTCGTCCGGCGCGCGATCCGGAGGTAACGCAGGCACCGCGGGCGCGGCGGCGCGAGCCGAACCGCGTGGTTGTTGGCTGCGGCCGCCCTGGGGCTTGGCGGCACGGCTGCTGTGTTCCTTGCCGCTGTCCTTGCCCTTGTCCTTGCGGCCGCCGCCGTGGCGTTCGCCGCTCGGCTTGGCCCCGCGCGGTTGCCGCGGCTTCTGCGGCTCGCGCACTTCCGGGCGCTCGGCCTCGACGGTGCTGGCATCGAAGCCGAGCAGGTCGCCGTCGCCGATCTTCTGCTTGGTCATCCGTTCGATGCCCTTGAGCAGCTTCTCTTCGTCCGGCGCAACCAGGGAGATGGCTTCGCCGCTACGGCCGGCACGGCCGGTACGGCCGATACGGTGCACATAGTCTTCCTCGATATTCGGCAGTTCGAAGTTGACCACATGGGGCAGCTGGTCGATATCCAGGCCGCGGGCGGCGATATCGGTGGCCACCAGGATGCGCATCTTGCCGGCCTTGAAGTCGGCCAGGGCCTTGGTGCGGGCATTCTGGCTCTTGTTGCCGTGGATCGCCACGGCCGGCAGGTTGTGTTTGTCGAGGTACTCGGCCAGACGGTTGGCACCGTGCTTGGTGCGAGTGAACACCAGCACCTGTTCCCAGGCCCCGGCGGTGATCAGGTGGGCGAGCAGGGCGCGCTTGTGGCTGGCCTGGATGCGGAACACCAGCTGCTCGATGCGCTCGACCGTGGTGTTCGGCGGCGTGACTTCGATGCGCTCGGGGTTGTGCAGCAGCTTGCCGGCCAGGTCGGTAATGTCCTTGGAGAAGGTCGCCGAGAACAGCAGGTTCTGGCGCTTGGCCGGCAGCTTGGCGAGGACCTTCTTGACGTCATGCACGAAGCCCATGTCGAGCATGCGGTCGGCTTCGTCCAGCACCAGGATTTCCACGTGGGACAGATCCACGGCGCGCTGGCCGACCAGGTCGAGCAGGCGGCCGGGGCAGGCGACCAGGACGTCGACGCCCTTGGCCATGGCCTGCACCTGGGGGTTCATGCCAACGCCGCCGAAGATGCAGGTGCTGACGAATTTCAGGTCGCGGGCATAGACCTTGAAGCTCTCATGCACCTGGGCGGCCAGTTCGCGGGTTGGGGTCAATACCAGCACGCGGGGTTGTTTCGGGCCGTGACGCTGCTCGCGATCCGGATGGCCGTTGGGGAACAGCCGCTCGAGGATCGGCAGGGCGAAACCGCCTGTTTTACCTGTACCCGTCTGGGCGGCAACCATCAGGTCGCGGCCTTGCAACACGGCGGGGATGGCCCGCTGTTGCACCGGAGTGGGTTGGGTGTAGCCGGCGGATTCGACCGCACGGACTAATGCCTCGGAGAGACCGAGGGAGGCAAAGGACATGTGTAATCCTGTCTAGTGAGGGCGCGTTGCCCTATGGGGTGTATTGCCTGGCTTGAATCGCGCTTGGGGGGCGCAATCCCGTCCGGTACTGCTGGCCTCTGGGGGCTAGCATCCGGGCGCAAGCCTGGCGGGAAGGCCCGAGTATAACAGAGCCGTCCATCTGTGCGAGTTTCCGCCTGCTCGGCGGTCGCGGGTCTATTTGAGGCCTGTTGTCCGGCCCGCGCGGGCCGGCCGCTGCTCAGCCCGCCACGCGGTAGCAGGGCACATAAGCGCTGTTGCCCGGCAGCTTCATGCGGTGCTGGTCGACGAAGGCCTGCAGCAACTGACCCAGGGGCTGGAGGATCTCCGCATCGCCGCTGATCTCGTAGGGACCATGCTTTTCAATGCGGCGGATGCCCTGATCCTTGACGTTGCCCGCAACGATGCCGGAGAACGCCCGGCGCAGCTGGGCTGCCAGCTCGTGCACCGGCTGCTGGCGGGTCAGCTTGAGGCCGGCCATGTTTTCGTGGGTCGGCTCGAAGGGATGCTGGAAGCTCTCGTCGATCTTCAGCAGCCAGTTGAAGTGGAAGGCGTCGTTGTGTTCGCGGCGGAACTGGGTGACCGCCTTGATGCCCGCGGCCATCTCCCGCGCCACCTGGCTGGGGTCGTTGAGAATGATCTTGCAGCGCTGCTGGGCTTGCTCGCCCAGGGTGGCCCCGACAAAGTCGTGCAGTTGCTGGAGGTAAGGCGCGGCGCTTTTCGGGCCGGTCAGCAGCAGCGGGAAGGGCACGTCGCGGTTGTCCGGGTGCATCAGGATGCCGAGGAGATACAGCAGCTCTTCCGCGGTACCTGCGCCGCCGGGGAAGATGATGATGCCGTGGCCTACGCGGACAAAGGCCTCCAGGCGTTTCTCGATATCCGGCAGGATCACCAGTTCGTTGACGATGGGGTTGGGCGCTTCGGCGGCGATGATGCCCGGCTCGGTCAGGCCCAGGTAGCGCCCGCCGATATTGCGCTGCTTGGCATGAGAGATGGTGGCCCCTTTCATCGGTCCCTTCATCACCCCCGGGCCGCAGCCGGTGCAGATATCCAGGCCGCGCAGACCCAGTTCATGGCCGACCACCTTGGTGTACTTGTACTCTTCGGTGCTGATCGAATGGCCGCCCCAGCACACCACCATCTTCGGCTCGACACCGGCGCGCAGGGTGCGGGCGTTGCGCAGCAGGTGGAACACGTAATCGGTGATGCCCTGGGAACTGCTGAAATCCACCCGCTGGTTCTCCAGCTCGCTCTGGGTGTAGACGATATCGCGCAGGGCGCTGAACAGCATCTCGCGGGTGCTGGCGATCATCTCGCCATCGACGAAGGCGTCGGCCGGCGCGTTGATCAGTTCCAGGCGAATGCCGCGATCCTGCTGGTGAATGCAGATTTCGAAGTCCGGGTAGGCTTCCAGGATGGTCTTGGCGTTATCGCTGTGCGAACCGGTATTGAGGATCGCCAGGGCGCACTGGCGAAATAGCGCATAGACGCTGCCGGAGCCGGTTTCGCGCAGTTGCTGCACTTCGCGCTGGGAGAGGGTTTCCAGGCTGCCCTTGGGGGTCACGGTGGCGTTGGTGGTTTTACGTGTGGCCATTGCGGCGCTCCATGGTTGTGTTGCCCGCCATACATGGCTAAGCGCTTGCTCGGATGATGGGCCCGGTTTGTCTGGCCGGCAGATGCTTAATCCATTGCCAGAGACCAAGGCGGGTTCGTCGCGGCAGTTTAGTCTCGACGCTCGGCGGTCTGTGACCCTGAGGGGGCGGAGATGTGCGGCTACCCCGGGCC
>JBFJZW010000117.1:0-12179 GCA_041621875.1 Pseudomonas sp.
CGCGGCATGGCTTCCTGGTTGAGCTCCACCAGCCAGCGTTCATTGTGTTTGCGCACGATCACGTCGGGCACCACGTATTCCGGCTCGCTGGATTCAATCTGCGAGCCGGGGCGCGGGTTGAGGCTCTGGATCAGTTCGATGACCTGGCGCAGTACGTCTTCCTTGAGCTTCATGCGGCGCATCAGCTGGCTGTAGTCGCGGCTGCCGAGCAGGTCGAGGTAGTCGTTGGCCAGGCGCTGGGCCTCGCTCAGCCAGGGGGTTTTGGCCGGCAGCTGGCGCAGCTGCAGGAGCAGGCATTCGCCGAGGTTGCGCGCGGCAATGCCGGCGGGCTCGAACTGCTGGATGCGGTGCAGCACGGCCTCGACTTCGTCGAGCTCGATATCCAGCTCCGGGTCGAAGGCTTCAACCACTTCTTCCAGGGTTTCTTCCAGGTAACCCTGCTCGTTGATGCAGTCGATCAGGGTCACCGCGATCAGGCGGTCCTTGTCGGACATGGGCGAAAGGTTGAGCTGCCAGAGCATATGGCTCTGCAGGCTTTCGCCGCTGGAGGTGCGGGTGGTGAAGTCCCACTCGTCATCGTCGTTGCTGCTGCTCGGCAGGCTGCTGGCGCTGGTCTGGTAGATGTCTTCCCAGGCAGTATCGACGGGCAGTTCGTTGGGAATGCGCTCGCCCCAATCGCCTTCTTCCAGGTTGTCCACGGTCTGCGTGGCTTCCTGGTAGCTGGGCTCCTGGAACGGGGACTCTTGCTGTTCGCTGGAAGTGGCGCTCTCCGCGCCATCGGCCATGGGGTCCGAGTTGTCGAAATCTTCGCCGTCTTCCTGGCGTTCGAGCATCGGATTGGATTCCAGTGCCTCCTGGATCTCTTGTTGCAGATCCAGGGTAGACAGTTGGAGTAGGCGAATGGCCTGTTGCAGCTGCGGTGTCATCGTCAGCTGCTGGCCCATCTTCAGGACTAGCGATGGTTTCATTGCAGACCTTATTTACCGGCGTCTGTGCGCAATCCACTACAGGGCGCGGAGGCGCCACAAGGAAGCAAATTATATGCCTGACTCTAAGGGTTTTGCCTAGGGGTGGCGCTTGTTTGCGTGAGAAAAGCCCCTGTTACAGGCGGAACTCATGCCCCAGGTACACCTCTTTGACCGTCTGGTTGGCCAGGATTGCTTCGGCGTCGCCTTCGGCGATCAGTTGGCCGTCACTGACAATGTAGGCGGTTTCGCAGATGTCCAGGGTCTCGCGCACGTTGTGATCGGTGATCAGTACGCCGATACCCTTGGCTTTGAGGTGGTAGATGATCTGTTTGATATCGCCGACCGAGATCGGGTCGACCCCGGCAAAGGGTTCGTCGAGCAGGATGAACTTGGGCGAGGTCGCCAGGGCGCGGGCGATTTCCACGCGCCGGCGTTCGCCGCCGGACAGGCTCATGCCGAGGTTGTCGCGGATATGGCTGATATGGAATTCCTGCAGCAGGCTTTCCAGCTCCTTGCGCCGCGCGCTGCTGTCTAGATCCTTGCGAGTCTCGAGAATGGCCATGATATTGTCGGCCACGCTGAGCTTGCGGAAGATCGAGGCTTCCTGCGGCAGGTAGCCGATGCCGGCGCGGGCACGGCCGTGCATGGGCTGGTGGCTGACGTCGAGGTCGTCGATCAGGCCGCGGCCCTGGTCGGCCTGGACCAGGCCGACGATCATGTAGAAGCAGGTGGTCTTGCCCGCGCCGTTGGGGCCGAGCAGGCCGACGATCTGCCCGCTGTCGATGCTCAGGCTGACGTCGCGCACGACTTGGCGGCCTTTGTAGCTCTTGGCCAGGTGCTGGGCTTTCAATGTGGCCATGGTTACTGCGCCTGCTGGTCGGCTGGTTTGTTCTTGGGCTGGATCACCATGTCGATGCGCGGTCGTGGCACGCTGACATTGCTGCCTGTGGCGCGGCCGGCGTTGACGATCTGGCGCTGGGTGTCATAGACGATCTTCTCGCCTTCGAAGGTGTTGCCTTCCTGGATCACCTTGGCCTGGTCGATCAGCACGATGCGCTCGTTGGCGGCGAAGTACTGGATGGTCAGGCCGTAGGCCTTGACGATCTGCTTGTCGGCGGCTGGCAGCTGCTCGTAATAGGCGGGCTTGCCGACGGCGGTGAACACGTCGATATCGCCCGCCGCGGTCTGGGTGATGGTCACGGTGTCGCCCGTGATCTTCAGCGTGCCCTGGGTGATGACCACGGTGCCGCGGTACACGGCCACACCTTTCTTGTCGTCAAGTTCGGCGCTGTCGGCCTGGATCCGGATCGGCTGTTCGCGATCCGACGGCAGGGCCCAGGCGCTGATGCTTCCGAGCGCGGCGCTGAGACCGAAAAGAAGGGGGAGGGTTTTAACGAGCCTCATGCTGACCTCTTACATTGGACAGCAGGAGCATCCTGCCGTCATTCAAGTACGCTTTCATTCCTTGTGCCGTGGTCACCCCATTGGCGGCGTCGATTCTAACGGCTTGCTCGGTCTGCGCATATTCCTTATCCGGGAATACAGTCAGGCGGCTGGTGGTGAGAATGGTCGGGCGGCCCTTGGCGTCGGTGCGGGCGATACGCACCTTGTCGATCAACTCGACTTCCTTGCCGGCGGGGGCGACTTCGCCGCGCTCGCTGCTGATGTTCCACGGCAGCTCGTCGCCGCGGTACAGCTGCATGTCGGGGTTGCTGAGCAGGGTGATGTCGGTGCTCTGGATATGTTCGGTTTTGTCCGCGGTGACCTCGTAGTGCAGCGAGCCGTCGGGCATGTACTGCACGGTGCGGATATTGGTCGCGTAGAAATCGATGGTGTTCTGCGCGGTCCCCGGTTTGTCCCGCTCGGAGAAGCTCGCGGGGTTGATGTTCCAGTAGCCGAGCGCCGCCAGCAGCGCGGCGGCGCAGGCGAGCAGGGCAATGTTGAGCAGTTTGCGCGACATGATGGGCTCTATAGGTAGGCGGCTTGGGCGGCTTCGAGGCTGCCCTGGGCGCGCATGATCAGTTCGCAGAACTCGCGGGCGGCACCTTCGCCGCCGCGGGCCTGGGTTACCCCATGGGCGTGCTGGCGGACGAAGGCGTCGGCGCTGGCCACGGCCATGCCCAGGCCGACCCGGCGGATCACCGGCAGGTCCGGCAGGTCGTCGCCCAGGTAGGCCACCTGCGCATAGTTCAGGCCCAGTTCGCCGAGCAGCTCATCCAGTACCACCAGCTTGTCTTCGCGGCCCTGGTACAGGTGCTGAATGCCCAGGTTCTGCGCGCGGCGCTCGACCACCGGGGTCTTGCGCCCACTGATGATGGCGGTGCGCACCCCGGAGTTGATCAGCATCCTGATGCCGTGGCCGTCGAGGGTGTTGAAGGTCTTGAACTCGCTGCCGTCGACCAGGAAGTACAGTTTGCCGTCGGTGAGCACGCCGTCGACATCGAAAATGGCCAGTTTGACGCCTTGGGCGCGTTGCTGCAGGTCAGGGTTGAGCGTCTCTAGGGTCATCACATTACTCCGGCGCGCAGCAGGTCGTGCATATTCAGCGCACCGACCGGGTGGTCGTGGTTGTCGACCACCACCAGGCCGCTGATCTTGTGGTCTTCCATGATTTTCAGGGCCTCGGCGGCGAGCATCTCGGCGCGGGCGGTCTTGCCGTGGGCGGTCATCACCTCGTCGATCAGGGCCTGGCGTACATCGATGCCGCGATCCAGGGTGCGGCGCAGGTCGCCGTCGGTGAAGACCCCGGCCAGGCGGCCGTCACTTTCCACCACCACGGTCATGCCCAGGCCTTTCTGGGTCATTTCCAGCAGGGCGTCACGCAGCGAGGTGCCGCGCTGCACGCGGGGAAGGGCGCTGCCAGCGTGCATGACGTTTTCCACTTTCAGCAGCAGGCGGCGGCCCAGGGCACCGCCTGGGTGGGAAAAGGCGAAGTCTTCGGCGGTAAAACCGCGGGCTTCCAGCAGGGCGATGGCCAGGGCGTCGCCGAGCACCAGGGACACGGTGGTCGAGGAGGTCGGTGCCAGATTCAGCGGGCAGGCTTCCTGGGAGACCTGGGCGTCCAGGTTGACTTCGGCGGCCTTGGCCAGGGGCGAGTTGGGGTTGCCGGTCATGCTGATCAGGCGGATGCCGAGGCGCTTGATCAGCGGCAGCAGGGTGACGATTTCCGCCGTCGAGCCGGAGTTGGACAGGGCCAGCACCACGTCGTCGCGGGTGATCATGCCCATGTCGCCATGGCTGGCCTCTGCCGGGTGGACGAAGAAGGCGGTGGTGCCGGTGCTGGCCAGGGTGGCGGCGATCTTGTTGCCGATATGCCCGGATTTGCCCATGCCGACCACGACCACGCGGCCCTTGCTGCCCAGAATCAGCTCGCAGGCGCGGACGAAATCGCCGTTGATGCGTTGCAGCAGGTCTTCGATCGCTTCGAGTTCGAGGCGGATGGTGCGCTGCGCGGATTGGATCAGTTCGTTGGGCTGGCTCATGGCGTCTCTAGGGCGGCTGAGTAAAAGTCGAGGATTATAGCGGGAAAGGTGCGCCTGCCCAGCACTTCCAGCGCGACTCGCTGCTCGAGCGGTTGTGCAAACTGTTATCTGGCGTCACATGTTCAATCTTGGGCCGGGAAAAGCCTGGTGGTATAGTTCGCGCCCATTTTCGGTCCGTTCGGCGGTTGTAGTGCCCTTTTTTCGGGATGCTGCGTCTGTCAGGCAAGCGTTAAGCAAGGAGTCCAGATGAGCGCCGAGAACCCATATGCCGTAGAGCTGAAGAGCCTGAGCTTCAAGCGCGGCGAGCGGGATATCTTCACCAATATCGATATTCGCATTCCCCGCGGCAAGGTCGTCGGCATCATGGGGCCGTCCGGCTGCGGCAAAACCACCCTGCTGCGCCTGATCGCCGCCGAGCTGCGGCCGAGCGAGGGCGAGGTCTGGGTCAATGGCGTAAACCTGCCCACGCTGTCGCGCAGCGAGCTGTTCGACATGCGCAAGCAGATGGGCGTGCTGTTCCAGAGTGGTGCGCTGTTCACCGACCTGGATGTGTTCGAGAACGTGGCCTTCCCGCTGCGGGTACACACCCAGCTACCGGAAGAAATGATCCGTGACATCGTCCTGATGAAGCTGCAGGCGGTGGGCCTGCGCGGTGCCCTCGACCTGATACCCGACGAGCTGTCGGGCGGCATGAAGCGCCGCGTGGCCCTGGCCCGCGCCATCGCCCTGGATCCACAGATTCTGATGTACGACGAGCCCTTTGTCGGCCAGGACCCTATCGCCATGGGGGTGCTGGTGCGCTTGATTCGTTTGCTCAGCGATGCCCTGGGGATTACCAGCATCGTGGTGTCCCACGATCTGGCGGAAACCGCCAGCATCGCCGACTACATCTATGTGGTGGGCGACACCCAGGTGCTGGGCCAGGGCACCCCGGACGAGCTGATGAATTCGGACAACCCGCGGGTGCGCCAGTTTATGCAGGGTATCCCCGACGGGCCGGTACCCTTCCACTTTCCGGCGGCCAACTACCGCGACGATCTATTGGGGGGGCGCTGATGCGCAAGACATCTGTGCTCGAGCGGGTTCGCCTGTTCGGCCGGGCCGGTATCGACGTGGTGGCCACGCTGGGTCGCTCCAGCCTGTTTCTGCTGCGGGCGTTATTCGGTGGCGGCTCGCGCAACGGCTTCCAGTTGCTGGTCAAGCAGCTCTATTCGGTGGGGGTGATGTCCCTGGCGATCATCGTGGTCTCGGGGCTGTTTATCGGCATGGTGCTGTCGCTGCAGGGCTTCAGCATTCTGACCAAATACGGCTCGGAGCAGGCGGTGGGGCAGATGGTCGCCCTGACCCTGCTGCGCGAGCTGGGACCGGTGGTCACCGCCTTGCTGTTCGCCGGGCGCGCCGGTTCGGCCCTGACTGCGGAAATCGGCAATATGAAGTCCACCGAGCAGCTCTCCAGTCTGGCGATGATCGGGGTCGACCCGCTCAAGTACATAGTCGCGCCGCGGCTGTGGGCCGGTTTTATCTCGATGCCTCTGCTGGCGATGATTTTCAGCGTGGTCGGCATCTGGGGTGGGGCGATGGTCGCCATCGACTGGCTCGGGGTTTACGAAGGCTCGTTCTGGGCCAATATGCAAAGCAGCGTTTCATTTCGCGAAGACGTGCTCAATGGCGTGATCAAGAGCGTGGTCTTCGCCTTCGTGGTGACCTGGATCGCCGTGTTCCAGGGTTATGACTGCGAGCCCACATCCGAGGGCATCAGCAAGGCGACCACCCGTACCGTTGTATATGCCTCGCTGGCCGTGTTGGGGCTGGACTTTATTCTGACCGCTTTGATGTTTGGAGATTTCTGATGCAGAACCGCACGCTGGAAGTTGGTGTCGGCTTGTTCCTGTTGGCCGGGTTGTTGGCCTTGTTGCTCTTGGCTCTGCGCGTCAGCGGCCTGACCGTGGGTAGCAGCGATGGCACCTATAAGGTCTACGCGCACTTCGAGAATATCGCCGGTCTGACGGTCAGGTCGAAAGTGACCATGGCCGGGGTGACCATCGGCAAGGTGACGGCCATCGACCTGGATCGCGAGAGCTACACCGGGCGCGTGACCATGGTGCTCGATGAGGATGTGGACAATCTGCCGCTGGACTCCACGGCCTCGATCCTCACCGCCGGCCTGCTGGGCGAGAAGTACATCGGCATCAGCGTAGGGGGCGAGGAGGAGTTGTTGCGCGAGGGCGGAACCATTCACGACACCCAATCGTCCCTTGTATTGGAAGATCTGATTGGCAAGTTTCTGCTCAACTCGGTCAATAAAGACCAGGCCAATTGATAAAGGTAGTGAATATGATCAAGTTACTGCGTAACAGCTTGTTTCTTTGCCTGACCCTGATGTCGCTGTCCGTCTGGGCAGCCCCGGCGGCCCATGAGGTGGTGCAGCAAACCACCACCAAGCTGCTTGCCGACCTCAAGGAAAACAAGGAGCAATACCGTACCGACCCGGCGGCCTTCTACGATGCGCTGAACAGCATTCTCGGCCCGGTGGTGGATGTCGAGGGCATTTCCCGCGGCGTGATGACCGTGCGTTTCTCGCGCCAGGCCAGCCCCGAGCAGATGCAGCGCTTCGAGGAAAACTTCAAGCGCAGCCTGATGCAGTTCTATGGCAATGCCTTGCTCGAATACAACAACCAGGACATCCGCGTGTTGCCGGTCAGCGGCAAGCAGGATCCGCAGCGCACCGCGGTGAATATGGAGATCAAGGATGGCAATGGCGCGATTTACCCGCTGTCCTACACCATGGTCAGCCAGGATGGCACCTGGAAGATGCGTAACGTGATCATCAACGGCATCAACGTAGGCAAGCTGTTCCGTGATCAGTTCGCCCAGTCCATGCAGAACAACGGCAATGACCTGAACAAAGTCATCGACACCTGGAGCGACACCGTCGCCAAGGCTCGTCAGAGCTCGGGTGAGTCATGAGTCAGGCCGCTATTGGCGAGTCGAGTCCCGGCGTGCTGCGGCTCGACGGCGTGCTCGATTACCAGAGCGCCCCGACGTTGCGTGAGCAGGGCGCGCGCCTGATCGGTGCGAGCCAGGGGCCGAGCTGCGTGATCGACTGCGCTTCGGTGAGCCAATCCAGCAGCGTCGGCCTGTCCCTATTGCTGGCCTTTATGCGCGACGCCGAGGCTGCGGGCAAAAGCCTGGTGGTGCGCGGCCTGTCCGAGGATATGCGGCAGATTGCCGGTGTCTGCGGCCTGCTCGAGGTGTTGCCGCTGGAGTCCTGAGGCCGCGCCGAGTGGGTTTCGGTCGGCTGGCGACGATGCGGGGTTCGCAGTGGATGGGCTTTTTTGTATGATGCTCGACCCGCGAGCCCTGGCTGCCGTCGGACTTGATCGCTGCGTGCGAGGTAAAGTCCGACTTTTGCCCGGGGCTCGTCATTTGTTCGACAGGCTGCCCCATGCTTTGCTGTCGTTAATCCAAGCGTTGATCGAGGTTGAGCATGCAGGCCTTAGAAGTGAAGAGCCTCCTGGAGGCTAAGTTGCCGAATACCCAGGTGGAAGTTGAAGGCGAAGGCTGCAACTTCCAATTGAACCTGATCAGCGACGAGTTGGCCGGCCTCAGCCCGGTCAAGCGTCAACAGCAGATCTACGCTCACCTCAACGCCTGGATTGCCGATGGCAGCATCCACGCCGTGAGCATGAAATTTTTCAGCCGTGCCGATTGGGCCGCGCGCTCCTAAACCGAGAGAATCATGGACAAACTGATTATTACCGGCGGTGTGCGCCTCGACGGCGAAATCCGCATCTCCGGGGCGAAGAACTCCGCCTTGCCGATTCTCGCCGCCACCCTGCTGGGTGATGCGCCCATCACCATCTGCAACCTGCCGCACCTGCATGACATCACCACCATGATCGAGCTGTTCGGGCGCATGGGCATCGAACCGGTGATCGACGAAAAACTCAGCGTGGAAGTGGATGCGCGGGCGATCAAGACCCTGGTCGCACCCTACGAGCTGGTGAAAACCATGCGCGCCTCGATTCTGGTGCTCGGCCCCATGGTGGCGCGCTTCGGTTATGCCGAAGTGGCTCTGCCGGGTGGTTGCGCCATTGGTTCGCGGCCGGTTGACCTGCATATCCGTGGCCTGGAAGCCATGGGCGCGATCATCGACGTCGAAGGCGGCTATATCAAGGCCAAGGCCCCCGAGGGCGGCCTGCGTGGTGCGCATTTCTTCTTCGACACCGTCAGCGTCACCGGTACCGAGAACATCATGATGGCCGCGAGCCTGGCCAAGGGTCGTAGCGTGCTGGAAAACGCCGCGCGCGAGCCGGAAGTGGTCGACCTGGCCAACTGCCTGATCGCCATGGGCGCAAAAATCAGCGGTGCCGGTACCGACACCATCACCATCGATGGTGTCGAGCGCCTGCACGGTGCGCGTTTCAATGTAATGCCCGACCGTATCGAAACCGGCACCTACCTGGTGGCGGCGGCGGCAACCGGCGGCCGGGTCAAGCTCAAGGACACCGATCCGACCACCCTGGAAGCAGTGTTGGCCAAGCTGCAGGAAGCCGGGGCGGAAATCACCTGCGGCAACGACTGGATCGAGCTGGACATGAAGGGCAAGCGGCCGAAGGCCGTCAACCTGCGTACCGCGCCCTATCCGGCGTTCCCCACCGACATGCAGGCGCAGTTTATCGCCCTCAACGCGATTGCCGAGGGCACCGGCACGGTGATCGAGACCGTGTTCGAAAACCGCTTTATGCATGTCTATGAAATGAGCCGCATGGGCGCGCAGATCCAGGTTGAAGGCAATACCGCGATCGTCACCGGTGTCGACAAGCTCAAGGGCGCGCCGGTCATGGCCACCGACCTGCGTGCCTCGGCCAGCCTGGTCATCGCCGCCCTGGTTGCCGACGGCGATACCCTGATCGATCGCATCTATCACATCGATCGTGGCTACGAGTGCATCGAGGAAAAGCTGCAGATGCTGGGTGCCAAAATTCGCCGTGTGCCGGGTTGATGCCATGCTGACTATCGCGCTGTCCAAAGGCCGTATTCTCGACGACACCCTGCCGCTGCTCGCCGCGGCCGGCATCGTGCCGACCGAGAATCCGGAGAAAAGCCGCAAGCTGATCATTCCCACCACCCTGGATGACGTGCGCCTGCTGATCGTGCGCGCCACCGATGTACCGACCTATGTCGAACACGGCGCGGCCGATCTCGGCGTGGCCGGCAAGGATGTGCTGATGGAGTACGGCGGCCAGGGTCTGTACGAGCCGCTGGACCTGCGCATCGCCCGCTGCAAGCTGATGACCGCCGGTGCGGTCGGCGCGGCCGAGCCCAAGGGACGCCTGCGGGTGGCCACCAAGTTCGTCAACGTGGCCAAGCGTTACTACGCCGAGCAGGGCCGTCAGGTCGACATCATCAAGCTGTACGGCTCGATGGAGCTGGGTCCGTTGGTGGGCCTGTCCGACAAGATCATCGATGTGGTCGACACCGGCAACACCCTGCGCGCCAATGGTTTGGAAGCTCAGGAGCTGATCGCCCACATCAGTTCGCGGCTGATCGTCAACAAGGCGTCGATGAAGATGCAGCACGCGCGCATCCAGGCGCTGATCGACACCCTGCGCGAAGCGGTCGAGTCGCGACACCCACGCTGAGTCTGATGGCCGCCTCTGTGCGGCCTAGCCTATCCGCGTTATAGCCAAAATTCTCAGGTGCCCGCGCGGAGTGGTTGTTACTCTACGGGAGCCTGAGCATTTGCCAATTTAAGAGGCCCGCTATGACCGCTGCTATCGCCATCCGCCGACTCAATGCCGCCGACCAGGACTTTTCCCGTCATCTGGATCATCTGCTGAGCTGGGAAAGTGTCTCGGACGATGCGGTCAACCATCGCGTGCTGGAGATCATCAAGGCCGTGCGCGAGCGTGGCGATGCCGCCCTGGTCGAGTTCACCCAGCGTTTCGACGGCCTCGAGGTCGCCAGCATGGCCGACCTGATCCTGCCGCGCGAGCGCCTGGAGCAGGCCCTGACCCGCATCACCCCCGAGCAGCGCCAGGCCCTGGAGGTTGCCGCTGAGCGGGTGCGCAGCTACCACGAAAAGCAGAAGCAGGATTCCTGGACCTACACCGAAGCTGACGGCACGGTGCTGGGGCAGAAAGTTACGCCGCTGGATCGCGCCGGCTTGTACGTGCCGGGGGGCAAGGCGTCCTATCCGTCTTCGGTATTGATGAACGCCATTCCGGCCAAGGTTGCCGGTGTCCCCGAAGTGGTGATGGTGGTGCCGACCCCGCGCGGCGAAATCAATGAGCTGGTGCTGGCTGCCGCCTGTATCGCCGGGGTCGACCGGGTGTTCACCATCGGTGGTGCCCAGGCCGTGGCGGCGCTTGCCTATGGCACCGAGAGCGTGCCGCCGGTCGATAAAATCGTCGGCCCCGGCAATATCTATGTCGCCACCGCCAAGCGTCACGTATTCGGCAAGGTCGGCATCGACATGATCGCCGGACCCTCGGAAATCCTGGTGGTGTGCGATGGTCAGACCGATCCGGACTGGATCGCCATGGACCTGTTCTCCCAGGCCGAGCACGACGAAGACGCCCAGTCGATCCTGCTCAGCCCGGATGCCGCCTTCCTCGACCGGGTGGCCGAGAGCATCGCCAAGTTGCTGCCGACCATGGAGCGCGCCGAAATCATCCGCGCCTCCCTGGAAGCCCGCGGTGCGCTGATTCAGGTCGCCGATATGGCCCAGGCCATCGAAGTGGCCAACCGTATCGCTCCGGAGCACCTGGAACTGTCGGTGGAAAATCCCGAGCAATACCTGCCGCTGATCCGTCACGCCGGGGCGATCTTCATGGGCCGTTATACCGCCGAGGCCCTGGGCGACTACTGCGCAGGTCCCAACCACGTGCTGCCGACCTCCGGCACCGCGCGCTACTCCTCGCCGCTGGGGGTCTACGACTTTCAGAAGCGCTCGTCGATCATCCATTGCTCGGCCGCCGGTGCCTCCGAACTGGGCAAGAGCGCCAGCGTATTGGCCCGCGGCGAGTCGCTGACCGCCCACGCCCGCAGCGCCGAGTACCGCATCAAACCGTAGGATGGGTTAGCCGCAGGCGTAACCCATCGCAAACGCAACGAATTCGAGGAGAGAAGGGCAGATGAGCAAATTCTGGAGCCCCTTCGTCAAAGACCTGGTGCCTTACGTACCGGGTGAGCAGCCGAAACTGGCCAAGCTGGTCAAGCTCAATACCAACGAGAACCCCTACGGCCCGTCGCCCAAGGCGCTGGCCGCGATGCAGGCCGAGCTGAATGACAATCTGCGCCTGTACCCGGACCCCAACGGCGAGCGCCTGAAGCAGGCGGTGGCCGATTACTACGGCGTGCAGCCGGCCCAGGTGTTCGTTGGCAACGGTTCCGACGAAGTGCTGGCACATGCCTTTCACGGCCTGTTCCAGCACGACAAGCCGCTGTTGTTTCCGGATATCAGCTACAGCTTCTACCCGGTCTACTGCGGTCTCTATGGCATCGCCTCGGAGCAGATCGCTCTGGACCCGCAGTTCCAGATTCGTGTCGAGGACTATGCGCGGCCGAATGGCGGTATTGTCTTCCCCAATCCCAATGCACCGACCGGTTGTGTGCTGGTGCTGGAGGCCATCGAGCAGTTGCTGACGGCCAATCCGGATTCGGTGGTGTTGGTGGACGAAGCCTATATCGACTTCGGTGGGCAGAGCGCTATCGCGTTGGTGGA
>JBFJZW010000118.1:0-12162 GCA_041621875.1 Pseudomonas sp.
TAGCAGGCCGTTGAAAAACGTAGGCGAGGCAGCCGAGACAAGGCAAAAACAGGCGAGGAAGCGGAGTTTACGAGCTGTAAATGAGCATTCCGAGCCTGTTTTTAACGCCGTATCGGCAACGTAGGTAGTTTTTCAGCGGCCTGTTATTTATTACCGTCCGGCACAAACACATAACCCACGCCCCAGACCGTCTGGATATAGCGCGGTTTGGACGGGTCCGGTTCGATCAGCCGGCGCAGGCGCGAGATCTGCACGTCGATGGAGCGTTCCAGGGCGTCCCACTCGCGGCCACGGGCCAGGTTCATCAGCTTGTCACGGGTCAGCGGCTCGCGGGCGTGCTGCACCAGGGCCTTGAGCACGGCGAACTCGCCGGTGGTGAGCATATGCACCTCGGCCCCCTTCTTCAGCTCACGGGTGGCCAGGGACAGCTCATAGTCGCCAAAGCTCACGCTCTCGTCCTCGCTGCCCGGCGCGCCCGGTACCAGCGGGGCCTGACGGCGCAGCACGGCCTTGATCCGCGCCAGCAGCTCGCGCGGGTTGAACGGCTTGGCCAGGTAATCGTCCGCGCCCAGCTCCAGGCCCTGAATGCGGCTGGCCTCGTCGCCCTTGGCGGTGAGCATGATGATCGGTACCTGGTTGTTGCCTTCGCGCAGGCGGCGGCAGGCAGACAGGCCGTCTTCGCCGGGCAGCATCAGGTCGAGCACCACCAGGTTGAACAGCTCGCGGGCCAGCAGGCGGTCCATCTGCTCGACGTTTTCCACCGCACGCACGCGGTAGCCCTGCTCCTCGAAGAAGCGTTCGAGCAGGCGGCGCAGGCGGGCGTCGTCGTCGACGATGAGGATTTTTTCGCCTTCAACGGGAAGTGCAGTGCTGCTCATTCAGGGCTCCTTGACCAGGCCTCCGCCGGGCGCGGGCGCGCTGGCAGTGTGCAATTGCCGGCATTATGGCTCAGGAGCCGCAGCCGACGTGCAGCCCATTGTTAGCAGATTTTTCCCCGACGGGTTCCCGGCGCACTACCGGGCAGTGTTTATAATGCGCGGCCGCATCGACGTGGCAGTCGCCCAGCGACAACCGCCGCCGCACCGGATAAGGGTGGGGCTGGCCACGCCGATTCAACTGATTTCCGCGCGCCATGCCGTTGGCATGGTCGCCTTGTGGGTAGCTTTTTCTATGCTCAGCATCAACAACCGCATCGCCGAAGAACTGGGCGTACGCCCGCAACAGGTCGCCGCCGCCGTGGCGCTGCTCGACGAGGGCTCCACCGTGCCCTTTATCGCGCGCTACCGCAAAGAGGTCACCGGCAGCCTCGACGACACCCAGTTGCGTAACCTGGAAGAGCGCCTGCGCTACCTGCGCGAGCTGGACGAGCGCCGCGTCAGCATCCTCGCCAGCATCGAGGAACAGGGCAAACTGACTCCCGAGCTGGCCCGCGAGATCAACCTGGCCGAGACCAAGACCCGCCTGGAAGATCTGTACCTGCCGTTCAAGCAGAAGCGCCGCACCAAGGGCCAGATCGCCCTGGAAGCCGGCCTCGGTGAGCTGGCCGACGCGCTATTCAACGACCCCGAGCTGAATCCCGAGAGCGAAGCCGAGCGCTTTATCGACGCCGAAAAAGGCTTTGCCGATATCAAGGCCGTGCTCGAAGGAGCCAAGTACATCCTGATGGAGCGCTTCGCCGAGGACGCCAACCTGCTGGCCAGCCTGCGCAGCTACCTCAAGGACAACGCCATCCTCAGCGCCCGCGTGGTGGCCGGCAAAGAGGCCGAGGGGGCCAAGTTCCGCGATTACTTCGAGCACGACGAAAAGCTCAAGGGCGCACCGTCGCACCGCGCCCTGGCGATCTTCCGTGGCCGCAATGAAGGCGTGCTCAGCGCCAGCCTCAAGGTCGGCGATGACACCCCCGGTGCCATGCACCCCTGCGAGGGCATGATCGGCGAGCGCTTCGGCATCAGCGCCCGTGGCCGCGCCGCCGACAAATGGCTGGGCGAAGTGGTGCGCTGGACCTGGAAGGTCAAGCTCTACACCCACCTGGAAACCGACCTGTTCGGCGAGCTGCGCGAGGCCGCCGAAAACGAGGCGATCAACGTCTTCGCCCGCAACCTGCACGACCTGCTGCTGGCCGCCCCGGCCGGCCCGCGCGCCACCCTGGCGCTGGACCCGGGCCTGCGCACCGGCTGCAAGGTGGCGGTGGTCGATGCCACCGGCAAGGTGCTGGAAACCTCTACCGTTTACCCTCATGCGCCGCGCAATGACTGGGACGGCACCCTGGCGATCCTGGCCAAGCTGTGCGCCAAGCACGCGGTCGACCTGATCTCCATCGGCAACGGCACCGCCAGCCGCGAGACCGACAAGCTGGCCGCCGACCTGATCAAGAAACTGCCGGGCCTGAAACTGACCAAGGTCATGGTCAGTGAAGCCGGTGCCTCGGTGTATTCCGCCTCGGAACTGGCGGCCAAGGAATTCCCCGATATGGACGTGTCGCTGCGCGGCGCGGTGTCCATCGCCCGCCGCCTGCAGGACCCCCTGGCCGAGCTGGTGAAGATCGACCCGAAATCCATTGGCGTCGGCCAGTACCAGCACGACGTGTCCCAGCTCAAGCTGGCACGCTCGCTGGACGCAGTGGTCGAGGACTGCGTAAACGCCGTCGGCGTCGATGTGAACACCGCCTCCGCCGCGCTGCTGGCGCGCATCTCCGGGCTGAACACCACCCTGGCGCAGAATATCGTCGCCTTCCGCGATGCCAACGGCGCATTCAACAGCCGCGCCGAGCTGCTCAAGGTGCCGCGTCTGGGCGACAAGACCTTTGAACAGGCCGCCGGCTTCCTGCGGGTGATGAACGGCAGCAACCCGCTGGACGCCTCCGCCGTGCACCCGGAAACCTACCCGCTGGTGCAGCGCATCGCTGCCGACACCGGCCGCGATATCCGTTCGCTGATCGGCGACGCGGGCTTCCTCAAGCGCCTCGACCCCAAGCAGTTCACCGACGACAAGTTCGGCCTGGTGACCATCGGCGATATCCTCAGCGAGCTGGAAAAACCCGGCCGCGACCCGCGCCCGGAGTTCAAGACCGCCGAGTTCCAGGAAGGCGTGGAAACCCTCAAGGACCTCGAGCTGGGCATGATGCTCGAAGGCGTGGTGACCAACGTGACCAACTTCGGTGCCTTCGTCGATATCGGCGTGCATCAGGACGGCCTGGTGCATATCTCGGCGCTGTCGGAGAAGTTCATCAAGGACCCGCACGAGGCGGTCAAGGCCGGCGACGTGGTCAAGGTCAAGGTCATGGAAGTGGACATCCCGCGCAATCGCATCGCCCTGTCGATGCGCATGGGCGACACCCCCGGCGAAAAGGTCGACGGCCCCCGTGGCGGCCCGCGCGGCAGCGGCAACCGCGGCGGCAATGCGCCGCGTAGCGAGCGCCACTCGTCCCAGGACAAACCCGCACCGGCCAGCGGCGGTATGGCGGCGCTGTTCGCCAATGCCAAGCAGCTGAAGAAGTAAGGCACGCCCCGTAGGGTGCGCCGTGCGCCCCCCCCCTATAAGCAGGTGCCGCACCGATACCCATCACCCCAGATGGGTATCGCGCTGCTCAACCCATCCTACGGGCTCACCCTCCCCCGGCAGCACGTCGCCCTGACGCAAAAGCACAGCGCCCAGCTATAACATTCTTCATCCGTGCCGGGTTATAAGACGGCACTGAGCGGCCACGCCGCAATTCTCGCCCCTTGTAGAGCACGCCTGTCGCCCCCATATTGGCGCAACCGATGCGTGAAGGAATGCAATCTTGAGCGACCTGTTACCCCGCCGCCTGGCCCAGCTTGGCGAGTGCGCCAACCTCTCCCTGCTTGCCCAGTGCCTGCACGGTATCGAGCGCGAGTGCCTGCGCGTCGATGGCGATGGCCAGCTGGCGCTGACCCCGCACCCGGCCGCTCTCGGCTCGGCGCTGACCCACACGCAGATCACCACCGACTATTCCGAATCGCTGCTGGAATTTATCACCCCGGCCGAGCCTGACCCGCAAACGACCCTGGCCGACCTGGAGCTGATCCACCGGTTCGCCTACAGCAAGCTGGACGGCGAATACCTGTGGAGCCCGTCGATGCCCTGCGCCCTGCCGGACGAAGAGACGATCCCGATCGCCCGCTACGGCAGCTCGCATATCGGCGAACTCAAGTACGTCTACCGCAAGGGCCTGGCCCTGCGCTACGGCAAGACCATGCAGTGCATCGCCGGTATCCACTACAACTTCTCTCTGCCCGAAGCGCTGTGGCAACTGCAGCAGCAGGCCGAAGGCGATACGCGCAGCGCGCGGGATTATCAGTCGGCGCGCTATATCGCCCTGATCCGCAACTTCCGCCGCTACAGCTGGCTGCTGATGTACCTGTTCGGGGCCTCGCCGGCGCTGCACAAGGGCTTTATGCGCGGCCGCCCGCACCAGTTGCAGGAGCTGGACGGCGAAACCCTCTACCTGCCCTACGCCACCAGCCTGCGCATGAGCGACCTGGGCTACCAGAGCAACGCCCAGGCCGGCCTGACGCCCTGCTACAACGACCTGGCCAGCTACACCGACAGCCTGCGCCAGGCCGTCGGCACGCCCTACCCGCCCTATGTGGAAATCGGCGCGAAGAAGGATGGCCAGTGGCTACAGCTCAATACCAACATTCTGCAGATCGAAAACGAGTACTACTCGAATATCCGCCCCAAGCGCGTGACCTACAGCGGCGAGCGGCCGATCCAGGCGCTGATGGCCCGTGGCGTGCAGTACGTTGAAGTGCGCTGCCTGGACATCAACCCCTTCCTGCCCCTGGGCATCGACCTGACCGAATCGCGCTTCCTCGATGCCTTCCTGCTGTTCTGCGCCCTGGCCGACAGCCCGCTGCTGGAAAGCGGCGAATGCCATGCCTGCACCGACAACTTCCTGACCGTGGTCAAGGAAGGTCGCCGGCCGGGCCTGCAGCTGCAGCGCCATGGCCAGACGGTGGTGTTGCAGGCCTGGGCCAGCGAGCTGCTGGAACAGATCCTGCCGCTGGCCGAGCTGCTCGACCAGAGCCAGGGTGGCAGCCAGCACGCCGCAGCCCTGCAGGCGCAGCAGGCCAAGGTCGCCGATCCCAGTCTGACACCCTCCGCCCAGGTGCTGGCGCAGCTGCAACAGGGGCTCAGCTTTACCGAGTTCGCCCTGCGCCAGAGCAAGCTGCACGCCGAATACTTCCGCAGCCAGCCCCTGAGCGCCGAACAGCAGGCCGCATTCGAGGCCAGCGCGACGCAATCGCTGCACGACCAGGCGGAGCTGGAAGCCCACGAGGAAGGCGACTTCGATAGCTTTGCCGCGGCCTATCAGGCCAGCATCCTGGCAATCGCCAACTGAGCCGCGCAAGCGCCGGCCCGATAGCGGCCGGCGTTTCGTCAACTGCTTCACAAAACCAGTGAGCGGCGCAAAAACCAGGATCTACGGCTCAACGCGCGCGGACTTATCCGGCTAGCATTAGGCTTGAATATCTAATGCGAGTTTGTGCCATGGCGTCCGCCGCCTCGACCACGGAAGATCAGCACTGGAGCCTGGAAAGCCTCAACAAGGCTTATCAGCAGGGCTACATGGCCGGCCTGACCGGACAACCCAACACGCCCCAGGGCCAGGGTGCCGAAGTGCTCACGGCAGCCTGGGAAGCCGGCTGGGATGATGGCAACGAACAGTTCGAACAGCACAAACGCCGTAGCGCCTGACCCTCCCCGTTATTCACCATCCCTGAACGCCGATAGCGAGCGGCATCGGGGCTGGCATCGCCCCAACCCCAACGCCCCCATCGTCAGCCGCGCGGCAATGCCGGCGTACGCGGCGGAATAACCCGCTTGCTCCCGGTCGACTCATAGGCCGAGGCCAGGCGCAGCAGCGCCGAATCATCGTAGGCGCGGCCGGCGAAGGTCAGCCCCACCGGCATGCCGATATCCGCCATCAGCCCCATCGGCACGGTGACCGTGGGCACGCCCAGGTGGCGGATGGCGAGATTGCCGTTGGCCACCCAGACCCCGTTGCTCCAGGCGATATCCGCCGACGCAGGATTCACATCGGCATCGGCCGGGCCGACGTCGGCGACGGTGGGAAAAAGCACCGCGTCGAGCCCCAGCTTGTCCATCCAGTCTTCCAGGTCGAGCTTGCGGGTCTGTTCCAGGCCGCGCAGGCCATCGGGCAGCGTAGCTATCTGGTCCCAGGGGGTGATGCCGCGCTCGGCCATGCGCACGTATTCGTCCATGCCGGCGGCCAGCTCGTCTTCGCGATTGGGCAGGGTGCCCGGGTCGTGAGGAAAAATCAGCGAACCGTCGACGTCGACCAGACGGTTCAGCTTGGGATCGCCGTTGGCCTGGAGGAAATCGTCGAAGCCCCAGGCCGACAACTCCCACAGCTCGTCGTGGAGGAACTCCCTGGATACCAGGCCGCGGGTGAACACCGTCGGCGCACCGGGGCGGTCGCCCTCGCAATTGGACACCAGGGGGAAATCCACCTCGATCACTTCCGCGCCCGCGGCTTCCAGTGTCTGGCGCGCCTGCTCCCAGAGTTCGATCACCGCGGCACGGGTGTGGATGCGCTGCCCGGTCGGGCCGCCGATACCCGGCTTGGCGCTGGTGCCGGCCGCTTCATCCTTGTTGATAAACATGCGCGGCACGCCGAAACGCTTGCCGGCGAGGGCATCACGCGTGGCGGCGAGGTCCAGGTAGGAAGCCGGACGCACCGCGGCGACGCTGGGAATCGGCACCCAGGGCTGCAGCCGCCACAGGTCGCCGCGCTTATCGGCGTCTTCCGCCACCACCACATCGAGCACTTCGAGCAGGTCGGCCATGGTCCTGGCATAGGGCACCACCACGTCCATGGTCGGCGTCAGCGGCCAGTTGCCGCGCACCGAGATCACCCCGCGCGACGGCGTGTAGGCGCACAGGCCGTTGTTCGAAGCCGGCCCGCGGCCGCTCGACCAGGTTTCCTCGGCCAGGCCGAACGCCGCGAAACTGGCCGCGGTGGCCGTACCGGCACCGTTGGAGGAGCCCGAGGCGAAGGGCGCGGTAAGGTAGGCGGCGTTGTACGGGCTTTCCGCGCGGCCATAGACGCCGCGCTGCATGCCGCCGTTGGCCATGGGCGGCATATTGGTCTTGCCCAGACAGATCGCCCCGGCGGCGCGCAGGCGTTCGACGGTGAAGGCATCGCGGTAGGCGATCAGGTCCTTGAAGGCCGGGCTGCCGGAGGCGGCGGTCAGGCCCTTGACCAGATAACTGTCCTTGGCCGTATAGGGGATGCCATCCAGCGGGCCGAGGGTCTCGCCACGGGCGCGGCGGGCATCGGAGGCCTGGGCTTCCTTGAGCGCATCGGGGTTGTGCACCACGACCGCATTGAGGGAGGTAGGCGTATCGGGGCCATCGTAGGCCTCGATCCTGGCGCGATAGGCCTGGACCAGCTCGACCGCCGTGGTGCGCCCGGACTCCAGCGCGGCACGCAGTTCGGCAATGGAAACCTCGGTTACTTCGATCATCTTGTCGCCCCTGGCTGCTGATGGGTTGTGCCATAAATGTCGCCATCACGCCGCACCTTCGGCTCGGGGACATCACTGATGGCAAAAACGGCTCTTGTACCGCACCTCGTTTCACTGCATTACACGACAAGGTGAAGGGTAGCCATTACGGATTTTTATTCGATACTAATCGATTAAAAATCCAAAATGAAGGCCGAATACGCTTTAAAAGCCGATTTTTATCGGATATAAATAGGCCATCCACGGCAACGTCATGACACGCCCTGGCAGCGCAACAGCGCTCTGCTAGGGTCAGATGACCCGCCGAACTTCGAGTAAAGCAGACGCCGTAGGATGGGTTGAGGGGCGTAGCGCCGATACCCATCGCCCCATGATGGGTATCGCTGCGCTCAACCCATCCTACGACCTGCGCGCAACCCGGATAAAAGCCGGGGATTTTCTATCACAACATCCCGGACTGCATCCGGCTACAGGTGAACCATGACCACACTGACCTCGACTCCACGCGCCGATGGCTTCCGTATGCCGGCCGAGTGGGAACCCCACAGCCAGACCTGGATGGTCTGGCCCGAGCGCCCGGACAACTGGCGTCTGGGCGGCAAGCCGGCGCAGGCGGCCTTTAGCGCCGTGGCCATGGCGATTGCCGAATTCGAGCCGGTCACCGTCTGCGCCTCGGCCGGGCAGTACGAGAACGCCCGCCAGCGCCTGGCCCACGACAATATTCGCGTGGTGGAAATCAGCACCGACGACGCCTGGGTGCGCGACACCGGGCCGACCTTTGTCACCAACGGCAGTGGCGAAGTGCGCGGCGTCGACTGGGTGTTCAACGCCTGGGGCGGCCTCGATGGCGGCCTGTATGCCAACTGGGTGCGCGACGACCAGGTGGCGCGCAAGATCCTCGAGATCGAACGCTGCGCCCGCTACCGCACCGAAGGCTTCGTGCTGGAAGGCGGCTCCATCCATGTGGACGGCGAAGGGACCCTGATCACCACCGAGGAATGCCTGCTCAACCGCAACCGCAACCCGCACCTGGGCCGCGCCGAGATCGAGCAGATGCTGCACGAGCATCTGGCCATCGACAGCGTGATCTGGCTGCCGGACGGCCTGTTCAACGACGAGACCGACGGCCACGTCGATAACTTCTGCTGTTACGTGCGCCCCGGCGAAGTGCTGCTGGCCTGGACCGACGACCCGCAGAACCCCAACTACCCGCGCTGCCAGGCCGCCATGGGCGTGCTGGAGCAGGCGCGCGATGCCAAGGGTCGCCAGCTGATCGTGCACAAGATGCCGATTCCCGGCCCGCTCTACGCCAGCGACGAAGAGTGCGCCGGGGTCGACCTGGTGGCCGGCAGCCAGGAGCGCGATCCATCGATCCGCCTGGCCGGCTCCTACGTCAACTTCCTGATCGTCAACGGCGGCATTATCGCGCCGAGCTTCGACGACCCGCAGGACGAAGCCGCCCGCGCCATTCTCCAGCGCCTGTTCCCCGAGCACCGCGTGGTGATGGTGCCGGGCCGCGAGATACTCTTGGGCGGCGGCAATATCCACTGCATCACCCAGCAGCAGCCGGCCGTGCAGCAGGCCTGAGGCTGACCGCCGGCGAGGGCCCATCGCCCTCGCCGACGCGTGACGCAGCCAGCCCATGCCGGTGTTACCCTGGCGACCATGAATTCGAGCAAACCCAGCCCCGACCAGCCCGCCGAACCCCATAGCCGCACCGAAGGCGACCCTATCCTGCAGGCGCTCAAGGCCGGCAAGAACAAGCGCGTGCGCAAACTGCTGGGGCGCATGCATCCGGCCAAGATCGCCGCCATGCTGGAGATGCTCGACACGCGCGAGCGCCAGCGCCTCTGGCAGCAGATCGAGTCGAGCCTGGAAGGCCGCATCCTGCCCCACCTCAGCCTGGAACTGATTGCCCAGCTGGCCGGCGACGCCAGCGATCCGTTGCCGCCGCGCCCGGACGGCGAACGCCTCGAGGCCGGCGTCAACCACCTGGAAGCCGTGCGCCAGGCCCTGGCCCTGGGCAAACTCAAGCGGGTCGGCAAGCTCCTCCAACGCATGCACCCGGCCAAGGTCGCCGGCCTGCTGGAGGCCCTGCCCCCCGTCGAACGCCGCGCTGCCTGGAGCATGCTCGAGACCGAGCGCAGCGGCAAAGTGCTGACCTACCTGCACGACGAAATCCGCGGCGCACTGGCGCTGGAACTGGACCTGGAAGACCTGATCGCCTCGGCCGAACAGCTGGAACTGGATGACCGCGTCGACCTGATCCAGACCCTGCCCGGCGAACTCGGCAGCAAACTGCTGCATGCCAGCAACGCGGCGCAGCGCCAGCAGCTCGAGTCGATGCTGAGCTACCCCGAAGACTCGGCCGGCGGCCTGATGAACGCCGACCCGATCCTGGTCCGCGCCGACGTCAAGGCCAGCACCGTACTGCGCTACCTGCGCCTGCTGGAAAAGCTGCCGCCGCAGACCGACATGCTGATGGTGGTGGACCGCAAGGGCCACTATCAGGGCGCGCTGCGCCTGAGCAGCCTGGTCACCGCCGACCTCGGCCAGCGTGTGGACGAGCTGATGCACAGCGATATCGCCGGGATTGCCGTCACCACCAGCAGCCGCGAGGTCGCCCGGCTGTTCGAGGACCTCGACCTGCTGTCCGCCCCGGTGGTCGACGAGCACAACAAGCTGCTCGGGCGCATCACCGTCGACGACGTGGTCGACCTGATACGCGAGGACTCCGAACGGGCGCTGATGCAGATGGCCGGCCTCGACGACGAAGCCGACATCTTCGCCCCGGTGCTGGTCAGTTCGCGCCGCCGCGCGGTCTGGCTGGGCATCAACCTGATCACCGCCTTTAGCGCGGCCTGGGTGATCGGCCTGTTCCAGGCCACCCTGGAGCAGCTGGTGGCCCTCGCCGTGCTGATGCCCATCGTGGCCAGCATGGGCGGTATCGCCGGCAGCCAGACCCTGACCCTGGTGATCCGCGGCCTGGCCCTGGGTCAGGTGCAGAAGGGCAATATCCGTATCCTGCTCAACCGCGAACTGGGCATCTCCATCCTCAACGGCCTGCTCTGGTCGGTGGTGATCGCCCTGCTCGCCGTGCTGTGGTTCGGCGACTGGGGTATAGGCGCGGTGCTCGGCGTCGCCATCCTGGTCAACCTGTTGTGCGCGGCGCTGGCCGGCTGGGGCATCCCCCTGCTGCTCCAACGCATGGGCATCGACCCGGCCCTGGCCGGCAGCGTGATCCTCACCACGGTGACCGATGTGGTCGGCTTTTTCGCCTTCCTTGGCCTGGCCACCCTGTTGCTGCTTTAGGGTTTCTTGCAGGTACTGATACCCAGCAGCGGATAGGCCGGACAGAAGCGAAACAGGCCGGTCGCCAGCGGCACGACGCCGATCCAGCCCCACAGGCCAATTGCGCCACTGAGGCTCAGGCCAATCAGAATCAGGCCGGCGGCGATGCGCAGGCTGCGGTCGATGGTGCCAACGTTTGCTTTCATGGTGACCTCCTCGGTCATGCTGCGCGCCGGTTCTCCAGCACGCCGAACAACAACATCCCGGCCAGCATGGCCAGAACGAACAACAGCACCTGCCAGTGCCCGCTGAGCAGAATCGCCAGCGCCGGGCCCGGGCAGATACCGGCGATCCCCCAGCCAACGCCGAACAACAGGCTGCCGCCGATCAGCCGACGATCCAGGTTGCGCTTGTCCGGCAGCTGCATGGGCGCGTCCAGTAGCGTCAGGCGTTGCCGGCGCGCCCAGCGAAAGGGCAGCACGGCCACGGCGATGGCCGCCAGCATGACCAGCGCCAGGGACGGATCCCAGGCCCCAGCCAGGTCGAGAAAAGCCAGCACCTTGGCCGGGTTGGCCATGCCGGCCAGGAGCAGACCGAGGCCGAAGATCAGCCCGGCCAGCAATGCAGTCAGTTTGCGCATAATCAGCCCCCCAACAGATGACGCAGGACAAACACCGTGGCGAAACCCGCAGCCATAAAGGCCAGGGTCGCTGCCAGCGAACGGGGCGACAGCCGGGAAATGCCGCACACTCCGTGGCCACTGGTGCAGCCCGCGCCATAGCGGGTGCCGACGCCCACCAGCAGACCGGCCAGGCCCAGGCTCAGCCAGCCGCCGTGGAACTCGATCGCAGGCAGGGCGGCGAACAGCCCCCAGAGCAGGGGCGCGAGCAGCAGGCCGAGGAGGAACAGGGCCTTCTCGCCGCGCCCCTCACCGCCTTCCACGACCGCACCGAGCAGGCCGCTGATGCCGGCGATACGCCCGTTGAGGACCACGAACAGCGCCGCCGCCAGGCCGATCAGGGCCCCGCCGCCCAGGGCACTCCAGGGCGTGAAATTGAGCCAGTCGACGGTCATTGCGACTCTCCTGCACAGAACAGTTGATAGAGGGTGTTGATCACCGCCAAGGCCGCCGGGCTGCTGATCCGGTAATGGATCTGCTTGCCCTCGCGGCGGGTCTGCACCAGGCCCTCGCGGCGCAGCACCGCCAGTTGCTGGGACAGGGTCGGCTGCTGGATGCCCAGCAGGGCTTCCAGCTCGCTGACATTGCGCTCGCCCTGGGACAGTTGACAGAGCAGCAGCAGGCGGTCGGGATTGCCCAGGGCCTTGAGCAGCTGCCCCGCCGCATCGGCATTGGCGCGCA
>JBFJZW010000119.1:0-12129 GCA_041621875.1 Pseudomonas sp.
CATGCAGTTCGACCGTGGTTACCTGTCTCCGTACTTCATCAACAAGCCGGACACCATGGTTGCCGAGCTCGACGCTCCGGCTATCCTGCTGGTCGACAAGAAGATCTCCAATATCCGCGAGCTGCTGCCAGTTTTGGAAGCCGTGGCCAAGTCCGGCCGTCCGCTGCTGATCGTGGCCGAAGACGTTGAAGGCGAAGCCCTGGCGACTCTGGTTGTGAACAACATGCGCGGTATCGTTAAAGTCGCTGCCGTCAAGGCACCGGGCTTCGGCGATCGTCGCAAGGCCATGCTGCAGGACATCGCCGTTCTGACTGGCGGTACCGTTATCTCCGAAGAGATCGGTCTGAGCCTGGAAAGCGCCACCCTGGAGCACCTGGGTAACGCCAAGCGCGTGATCCTGAGCAAAGAAAACACCACCATCATCGACGGTGCAGGCGTTCAAGCGGATATCGAGTCGCGCGTACTGCAGATTCGTAAGCAGATCGAAGACACCTCGTCCGACTACGACAAAGAGAAGCTGCAAGAGCGTCTGGCCAAACTGGCTGGCGGTGTTGCCGTGATCAAGGTCGGTGCCGGTACCGAAGTTGAAATGAAAGAGAAGAAAGCCCGCGTTGACGACGCCCTGCACGCGACCCGTGCAGCCGTTGAAGAAGGTGTGGTACCTGGCGGTGGCGTGGCTCTGGTACGCGCTCTGCAGGCCATCAGCGAGCTGAAAGGCGACAACGCCGATCAGGACGTGGGTATCGCGCTGCTGCGTCGTGCTGTTGAAGCACCGCTGCGTCAGATCGTTTCCAACGCTGGCGGCGAGCCGAGCGTAGTGGTCGACAAGGTCAAGCAGGGCTCGGGTAACTACGGCTTCAACGCCGCCACCGACACCTACGGCGACATGATCGAGATGGGTATTCTCGATCCGGCCAAGGTTACTCGTTCGGCGCTGCAAGCTGCAGCTTCGATCGGCAGCCTGATGATCACCACCGAAGCGATGATCGCTGAAGTGGCTGAAGACAAGCCTGCTGGCGGCGGTATGCCGGACATGGGCGGCATGGGTGGCATGGGCGGCATGATGTAAGCCAGCCCGGCCCCTCGCAGGCCGCCATCAGGCGGCTTGCACGCGGTAAAGAAAACCCCGTGCCTGGCACGGGGTTTCTTTTTGTGGGCACCCCTCTGGCGTGTGTCCATGGGGCCGCTGCCGGCATCGGCGGTGATGCGTGCTGTGCGCTTGCCTGCGTGTGCAGGGTCGAGCCACGCCAAAAAATACGCTCCTGTATCGCCGCGAACCGGGGCGCGTCTTTCCCGCGATCGTCTTGCACGACCGCTGGTATGCCAAAGCGGTACGTCAATTGCTTTATCTTTATTGGGCTTACCGGACTGGAGCCTGTCAATTCGGGGCGATGCTGGCCAACAGCGTGACCCCATCCTGTGTTGATCCCACCTGGATGTGCTCTGGTATGCGGTTATCCCCGTACCCGGGGAAGTTGTTGTCGCGACTTTTGCATGGGCGCGCGCCACTTGAACGTGGTGGTGCTATCAAGCTCGGCGCTGGTGCTGATGGGCAATTAAGTGACTCTGCACTGTTACCCGTGCACCAATTGCGCGTATCACGTCCGGCGGTTGAACCTTTTGGGCGGGGTGTGCTCGAAGTCTGGCTGTGTTGTTTGCTTGCCGATCAGGATGATCCGGGCTGCGTTTGTCGGAATTCCGGCAGTAACGACCGTCTATCGCCTAGGGCGACGGAGTGGTCATCGGTGATCTAGGTTAAACAAACAGCGTTTGGCAGCGCTATCAAGAGGTTGCAGTGATGAAGTTAGAAATTGCACGAGGTTTGTTTCTCGCTGGCGCACTCAGTGTGGCGTCGCTGGCGGCGGCGGCCTGGCATGAGCCGGGCACCCAGGTGATCAGCCCGGACGAGGAGGGCTACAGCCCTGTACCGGCCACGGTGCGAGTGGACAAGGTGGTGCGCCCGGATCAGGATCTGTTGCTGTTTATGTTCGGTCTGTTACAGGGCAAGGGCCCACAAGGCTGAATCTCCGCCTGAGCCCACCGGTAAAAAAGCTGCCAGTGGTCAGGCTATTCACATAAGAAAAATGCCGCTTCCCCCTTACCTGGGAAGCGGCATTTTTTTTGCGCTCAGAGCCGTGGGATGGAGCGTCCCCCAGCCTATGTCTGCCACCCTGTGGGCCATCGCAGGACGACGGCCAAATGTCTCCCAGGCGTTTGCTGCGGCCGTCAGTGAGTGTTGGCCGTTTCTGCCGGCGCATCCGGGTGCGCCAGCAGGCTGTACACACACGGCAGCACGAACAGGGTAAACAGCGTGCCGATCGACATGCCGGTGGCGATCACCAGGCCGATGTCGAAGCGGCTGACCGCCCCGGCACCTGTAGCCAGGATCAATGGCACCATGCCGAAGACCATGGCCGCGGTGGTCATCAGTACCGGGCGCAGGCGGATGGCGGCGGCTTCCTCGACCGCGGCGCGGCGCGACAGGCCCTGGGTGCGGCGCAACTGGTTGGCAAACTCGACGATCAGGATGCCGTGCTTGGTGATCAGGCCGATCAGGGTCACCAGGCCCACCTGGGTGTAGATGTTCATGCTCGACCAGCCGAGAAACAGCGGCACCAGTGCGCCGCAGATCGACAGCGGTACGGTGATCAGGATCACCAGCGGGTCGCGGAAGCTCTCGAACTGCGCGGCCAGCACCAGGAAGATCAGCGCCAGGGCCAGGCCAAAGGTCAGGTACAGCGCACTGCCTTCCTGGACGAACTGGCGCGCTGCGCCGGCATAGTCGTAGGCGAAGCCGGCCGGCGCTTCCTCGGCCATGATCTGCTCCAGGGTGGCGATGGCCTCGCCCATGCTGACGATGGGCATGCCCTGGATGATCGCCGAGTTGAGCTGCTGGAACTGGTTGAGCTGGGTCGGCCGTGCGCGGTCGCTGACCGTGACCAGGGTCGACAGGGCGAGCATCGCACCGCTTTCGCTCTTCACGTAGTAGCTGCCGAGCCAGTCCGGGTTGTCGCGGTAGGCGCGCTCGACCTGGGCGATCACCTTGTAGCTGCGGCCGTCGATGGTAAAGCGATTGATCTCGCCTTCGCCGAGCAGGCTGGCCAGGGTTTGGCCGAGGTCCTGCATCGACACGCCCATCTGCGCGGCCTTCTCGCGGTCGATTTCCACCAGGATTTCCGGCTTGTCGAAGGCCAGGTCGACGTCCAGGAAGGCGAACTGGCCGGACTCCATGGCGCGTTGCTTGACCCGCTCGGCGACCTGCAGCAGCGACTCGTAATCGTTTGGCGTGTTGATCACGAACTGGAACGGCAGGCCCTCGCCCGTACCTGGTAAGGAGGGCAGGTTGAAGCCGAAGATCTGCAGGCCGGGGATCTGTGCCAGGCGGCCCTGAACCTCGGGCAGCAGCTCCATCTGGGTGCGTTCACGCTCGTTCCAGGGCGTCATCAGAAAGCCGCCGATGCCCGATTGCACACCGTTGAAGCCATTGATCTGGAACGAGGAGTAGTACTCGGGGAACTCCTTGAAGATGTCCACGAACTGCTCGGTGTAGGCGTTCAGATACTCCAGGTTGGTTGGCTGCGGGGCGTTGGCCATCATAAAGATGATGCCCTGGTCCTCGTCGGGGGCCAGTTCGCTCTTGGTGAAGGTGAGCAGCACGGGGATCAGCAGCAGCACGATCAGGGCGAACACCAGCACCACCGGGCGAGTCTCCAGGGTGCCGTGCAGGGCGCGCTGGTAGCGCTGCTTGAGCCGGTCGAAGATGACATCGAGGCGGTGCGCCAGGCCTGTTGGATTCTCCTCGTGGCGCAGCAGCTTGGCGCACATCATCGGCGACAGGGTCAGGGCGACGATGCCGGAGATGATCACCGCACCGGCCAGGGTCAGGGCAAACTCCTTGAACAGCGCTCCGGTCAGGCCTTCGAGAAAGCCGATCGGCGCATACACCGCCGCCAGGGTGATGGTCATCGATACCACCGGTACGGCGATCTCCCGTGCGCCTTCGATGGCGGCGTCGAAGGGCGTCTTGCCTTCCTCGATATGGCGGTGGATGTTTTCCACCACGACGATGGCGTCGTCCACCACCAGGCCGATGGCCAGTACCATGGCCAGCAGGGTCAGCAGGTTGATCGAATAGCCCATCAACTGCATAAAGAACAGTACGCCGATCATCGACAGGGGGATGGTGATCACCGGGATCAGCACCGAGCGCAGCGCGCCGAGGAACAGGAACACCACCACGATAACGATCAGCACAGCTTCGAACAGGGTCTTGACCACCTCGTCGATGGAAGCCTGGATAAACAGGGTGGCGTCGTAGGCGATGGATACCTTGAGGTTGGGCGGCAGCTGGGCCTCCAGCGAGGGCATGATGCCGCGTACTTCCTTGATCACATCCAGCGGGTTGGCCCCCGGCGTGCCCTTGATGGCGATATACACCGAGGGGGTGCCGTCGAAGGAGCTGATCGAGTCGTAGCTTTCCGCCCCCATCTCCACCCGTGCCACATCGCGGATCAGCACCCGGCTGTCGCCGACGGTCTTCAGCGGGATGGCGGCGAAGGCCTCGGCGGATTTCAGCTCGGTCTCGGCGTTGAGGCTGGTGACCACGTACTCGCCCTTCATCTCGCCGGCGGCGGCGAGGAAGTTGTACTGGCGCACCGCATCGTTGACGTCGCCGGCGGTGACGCCGTAGGCGGCCATCTTCACCGGGTCGAGCCACAGGCGCATGGCGAACACCTGGTTGCCGAGGATCTCGGCCTCGGCCATGCCCGGCAGGGTGGCCAGCTTGGGCTGGATCACCCGGGACAGGTAGTCGGTGATCTGCGGGTTGGACAGCTCGTCGCTGTAGAAGCTGATGTACATCAGCGCAGTGGAGTCGGCGGCTTCCTTGCTCAGCACCGGGTCTTCGGCATCCTGGGGCAGCTGGTTCTTCACCTCGTTGGCCTTGGCCAGCAGCTCGGTGAACAGGCGGTCGCTGTTGGCTCCGATGCGTGCGTAGATCGAGATGACCGACACGTTCTGGCGGCTGACCGAGGTCATGTAGTCGATGCCGTCGGCACTCGCCAGGCTCTGCTGCAGCGGCTGGGTGATATAGCCCTGGATGGTCTCGGCATTGGCCCCCGGGTAGGCGGTGGTCACCGTGATCAGGGCGTTCTCCATCTGCGGGTACTGGCGGATGGTCAGCTTATTGAACGCCTGCAGGCCGAGCAGGATGATCAACAGGCTGACCACGGTGGCCAGCACCGGGCGACGGATAAAGGGGTCGGTAAAAGCCATAAGTAATTTCCTTTAAGCCGGCGCGCTTACTTGGCGCTCGGCTCGAGCGGTGCGTCGACAATGGCGACATGGGCACCGTTATCCAGTTTCAGTTGGCCGGCGGTCACCACCTGTTCGCCCGCTTGCAGGCCCTTGAGGATCACCACCTGGCCCTGACGCCGCTCGCCGGTTTCGACGAAGCGGCGTTGCACCTGCAGTTGCGCCGGGGTGTCGCCCTCGGCGGCCTGTTCCTCGATCACGTACACCGAGTTGCCATACAGGGTGTAGGTGATGGCGGTTTCCGGCACCACCACCCGCACCGGCTGTTCCGCCAGCAGCACCTGCAGGTTGGCGAACATGCCCGGCAGCAGCTTGCCGTCTGGGTTGTCGAGCATGGCGCGGACTTGCACGTTACGGGTGCTGTCCTCGACCTTGGGGTTGATCGCGGTGATTGCGCCTTCGAACGACTCGTCCGGGTAGGCGGCGACACTCAGGCGCACGCGCTCGCCAAGGACCAGCTTGGGCACGGCCTGCTCCGGCAGGAAGAAATCGACATGCAGCTTGGACAGGTCCTGCAGGGTGGCGATGATGGTGCCGGGCGACAGGTAGTCGCCGACCGCCACCTGGCGGATGCCGATGGTGCCGGCGAAGGGCGCGAGGATGCGTTTCTTGGCCAGCTGCGCCTGCAACTGGGCAACGCTGGCGTTGGCCTTCTGCAGGCTGGCCGAGAGCCGATCGAACTCGCTCTTGGAGATGCTCTGGCGCTTGACCAGGCTGCGTCCGCGCTTGAACTCGACCCGCGCCAGGCCCAGTTCGGCCTGGGCGGTGCCCAGGCTGGCCTGTTCGACATCGCTGTCCATCTGCAGCAGCGGCTGCTTGAGACTGACCTGCTCGCCGGAATTGAACAGCATCTCGCGCACCGTGCCGCCCACTTCCACGGTCAGGTCGACGCCCTGAATCGCCTTGAGCGTACCGATGGCCGGCAGGCGAGTCTGCCAGGGGCGCTCGACGGCCCTGGCCGCCGCCACGCTGATGGCCGGTTGCGGAGCCGAGAACATCTGGATTTCCCGGTAGATGGAGAGGCCTTTCGAGGCGGCGAGGGCGAGTACCACGAGGAGCACGACGCCCAGCATGATCAGCATGCGGCGGAGCAACATATTCCGGTTCCTTGGCAGGGCAAATGGGGCCTGGGAATAGGCAAGAGGGGCACCTTAGACCTCGCGCAGAAGCCTGTCAAAGATTCGCATTTACAGCGCAATGTGGTGCAAAAGTTGCCTGATCGATCAAGTGCTTTTTAAGCAAAATGCCAGCATTTTGCTGGCATTTTGCTGATTACGCAGGTGCGACTTCAGGCGCTCAGGCGCTGGGTCACGTCGTTGAGCTGGGTGGAAAGCAGGTGCAGGTTCTGCCCGGCGACTTCGGTGCGCTGCACGTGTTCCTGGTTGGCGGTGGCGATGGCGGTGATCTCGGTGAGGTTGCGCGAGATGTCCTCGGCTACCGAGGTCTGCTCCTCGGCAGCGGTGGCGATCTGCCGGTTCATATCGCGGATCGCCTCCACCGCGCCGGTGATCAGTTGCAGGGTGGCACCGGCCTCGGTGACCTGGGTCACGCCTTCCTCGCTGCGCTGCTGGCCGCTTTCGATGGCGCGCACCGCATTCACCGCACCGGTTTGCACGGTGTCGATGATCTGGTGGATCTCGGCGGTGGATTCGGCGGTGCGCTGGGCCAGGGTACGCACTTCGTCGGCCACCACGGCAAAGCCGCGGCCTTGTTCGCCGGCACGGGCGGCTTCGATGGCGGCGTTGAGCGCCAGCAGGTTGGTTTGCTCGGCGATGCCGCGAATCACTTCCAGTACCTTGCCGATGCGGCCGCTGTCGCTTTCCAGGCGGCGAATCACATCCGAGGTGTTACTGATCTCGCTGCGGATCTCGGTGATGGTTTTGATGGTCGCCTGCATCACCGTCTCGCCCTGACGCGCGGCGTTGTCGGCATCGTCCGCTGCATTCGCCGCCTCGGCGGCGTGGCGCGCCACTTCCTGGGCGGTGGCGGACATTTCATGCATGGCGGTGGCCACCTGGTCGGTGCGCGAGAACTGCTCGCGGGTGCCCTGGGCCATCAGGGTGGCGATGGCGTTGAGTTCGCCGCTGGCGCTGTCGAGGTCGGTGGTACTGCGTTGCAAGCGGCTAAAGGTGTCGGCCAGAAAGTCGCGCAGGATATTCGCGGCCACCGCCAGGTGACCCAGTTCGTCCTGGCGGCTGGCATCCACCTGCTTGCCAAAGTTGCCCTGGCTGAGCTGGGTGATATGGGTGATCAGCTCGCGGATCGGGTTGATCAGGTTGCGGTTGACCAGCCACAGGCTGAACAGGGCGACGATCAGGCTGGCCCCGAGCATGATCAGGGTGCCGAAGAGGATGGTGCGGTCCGCCGTGGCATTGATCTGGCTGGCCTGCTGCAGGCTCTGGTTGCGCAGTTGCTCGACCAGTTGGTTCATCTGCTGGCTGGTGCCGCGGTCGATGCCGGACACCGCCTGGTCGCCGACCCTGGCATCGCCACCGGCGGCGAGAAAGGCCTCGCGGCCCTTGCGATAGTTGCTGCCCAGGTTCTGGTGCTCCTGGCGCAGACCGGCGACCTGGGCGCTGAGCGCGTTGTCGTTGGCGGTCAGGGTGGTCAGATGGCCGAGCACATCCTGGACCTTGCGTTCCTGGGCCTCGAACTGGCCCCAGTACTTGTCCAGTTGCGCCTTGTCGCCACCGCGCAGCAACACGTTTTTCCATTCCTGGACCTGGATCTTGAATTCCAGATTGGCCTGGTCGACCAGGCGTGAGGCTTCCAGTGGGCCGTCGAGCAGGCCGCGGTAGGCCTGCATGCCGCCGGAGAGGAAGCTGAAGCAGGCCAGGGCGGTGATCAGCAACAGTGCCAGGCTGCCGCCGAGCAGGGCGAGAATTTGTGCGCGCAAGGATTTTTGCAGAAACATGGGTGGGTGCCCCTGAGTGGATAGATGGCGAACTCCAGCGACGCGCCTGGCGTGTCTGCGAATATCCTTATCCACTGGTATCAGCTGGGCCCGATTGATTCTCAGCAATCAGGCTGTCAGCGAGTATAGATCGGCTCTGCGGCGGCGTTCTTTAGCCTGCCGCAGGCGTGTTACAGACGTAGGAATGGTAGGGCGAACAGCCTAGCGCCGGGCTTTCAGAACCTGCTTACGATCTCGCGAGCCTGTTTTTAACGCAGCAGGGCCGAAGCGCAGCAGATCGTAAACAGGTTCTCAGGCCAGGCGCAGGTGGTTGTCCCATAGCCCGGCGGGCAGTTGCAGGGGCTGGGCGGTGATTGCGTCGCGGCGGCAGTCGTACAGGCGGCAACGGCCCATGCCGCTGCTGACCACAAAGCCTTCGGCCACCGCACCCACCCCGGCGCAGTCGGCCAGCGGCGCATCGAGGCGCAGCTCGGCGCTGTCCAGGTCCCAGATAAACACCCGGTTGCCGCGCGGGGCGGTCAGGGCCAGCAGGCGCAGCTCGCTGTGGATCGCCACGCTGGCGGTGTACTGGTTCATCAGCTGGCGCTGCGCCTCGGCCACCGGGAAGTGCTGGAAGGGCTGATCGGGGCGCTTGATCGCCAGCAGCGGCACCGCGTCGCTGGCAGCGCCCATATATTGCTGGCCGCTGACGATAGTGCCGTCGCTGGCCACGGCCATATGCCGCACGCTGTTCATCCGTTCGGGCAGCTGCTCCTTGCTGATCAGGCTGCCGTCGCGGCGCAGCAACACCAGGCTGGACGCCATGCTGTCGAGGTTCATTTCCACCCGGCTGTCGGCTTCGGTGCGGATGCCGCCGTTGGCCACCGCCAGGGTTTCGCCGTCCGGCAGCCAGAGCAGCTGGTGCGGGCCGATGCCGTGCGTCGATAGTTCGCCGGTGCGCTGCAACTGTTCGCCTAGCAGGCGATAGACGCCCAGCACGCCGCGACCGGGGGCGGAGGTGTCGTTCTCGGTGGCGTACAGCCAGTCGCCATCCTTGTGGAACACCGCATGGCCGTAGAAGTGGCGCAGCTCGGGGGCGTGCAGGGTCTGCAGCAGGCGGCCGTCGCGGGTGTCGATCAGGTAGCTCCGGGTACTCGGGCGGCGGCCGACGAACAGCGCCATCGGCAGAAACGGATGGCCGATAACGTCGTGGCAGCGTTCGCTGACCTGGGTGGCGAACACCTGGCTGCCGTCCAGGCGGTAGCCCACCGCGAAGTGTTTGCCGGCGCTGTCGTTGCGCGCCGACAGCAGCAGTGGCTGTGGGCCGCTGTGCAGCAGCGTCCAGCCGCCGAAGGTGCTGGCGGCCAGGGCGGTGGCCCCCAGGCCGAGAAAGGCGCGGCGGTTTATCGGCATGGCTCAGTCACCATCATGGGCGTTAAAGCCCAGCTGGATCCCCAGCACCTTCGCCAGCTCGGCTTCGTGCAGGCGGTGCAGGGCATCGAGACTGTCATACAGGGCATTGAGCTCGGTGCGGCCGGCTTCGTCGCCGAGCAGCTCGCCGAGTGGCCGTTGGGCGGCGGCCAGACGCTGGCGGGTGTCGCTATAGGCGGCGTCGATGCGCTGTTTCAGCTCGGCCTGAGCGCTGCCAAGCAGCGCCTGGATGCCATCCTGCTCGGCCCCCAGCCAGATGCGTTCGGCGCTGGCCAGGCTGGCGGCGAGGTTGGCCAGGCTGGCCTTGCTGCGCCAGGCTTCGGCTTGATAAGGCTGTGGCCGGCCCTTGCTCTGGCGACCGAGCGGGGTGCCGAGTTTCTTTTTCAGGCCGTCGATGGCGCTGACCTGGGTGCGCAGGATATCGGCCACGGCCTCGGCGGCTTCGGCATAGCGCGGGTTGGGGAAGCTTTTCAGCTGCGCGGCCATGCCGTCCTGGCGCTGCCAGCTCGTCAGCACGTCGGCGGCGAGCACCTGCTGGTGCTGACCGATGGCGACGATCAGCGGGCAGTAACGGGCCTTCTGCTCGGCGCTATTGAGGTCGATAGTCGGGTCGAACAGCAGGTACTCATAGGCGGTCAGGCCCTGCACCACCACGCTGGATTTATCCAGATCGGCTGGAGTCAGTTCGGGTTTGCTGTTGACCAGTGCTTCGACCTGGCGCGCCACCAGGTTCTTCTTGTCCGGCCAGAACTGCACCTGCCAGGCGCGGTTGCCTTCGGCCAGGGGGCCGAGCACGGCCGGCTGCAGTGCGGCCCAGGTGCTTTGCGCGCTGGCAAAGGCCTGGCGCGCGTCCGCCAGGTTCTGCTGGCCGGTGCAGAAGGCCTCGGCGCTGGCGGCCAGTTGCCGATCTGCTTCGCTCCAGGTGCTGTAGATCGGTAGCAGGACGCCGTCGGCCAGGGCGCTGCTGACGGCTTGCTGCGGGTCGGCTGGCGTACAGCCAGCCAGGGCCAGGCCGAGCAGGGCGAGGGTGAGGGGTGAGCGGATCATCGGTGGCTCCTTACAGCGAATTCAGAAAAGCCAGCAGCGCCGCGCGCTCCTCGGCATTGAAGGTCAGGACGAGTTGTTTGGCCGCGTCGGCTTCGCCGCCGTGCCAGAGGATGGCCTCAAGCAGGTTGCGCGCGCGGCCGTCATGCAGGAACTGGCCGTGGCCATTGACCGTTTCCGTCAGGCCGATGCCCCACAGCGGCGGGGTGCGCCATTCGCGGCCGCTGGCGAGAAATTCCGGGCGATTGTCGGCCAGGCCTGCGCCCATGTCGTGCAGCAAGAGATCCGTGTAGGGGCGAATCGTCTGGTTGGCCAGTTCGGGTTCGGCGGCGTCGGCGGCGGTGGTGAACTGCGGGGTATGGCAGCTCTGACAGCCGGCCCGGTGGAACAGGCCCTTGCCCTTGAGCACCTGCGGCGCGTCGACCTCGCGGCGCGCCGGTACACCCAGGTTGCGGGTGTAGAACAGCACGCTGGCCAGAAGGTTGTCGCTGACCTCGGGCTCGCCGCCATGGGGCGCGCTGCGGCAGTCCGTCTGCGCCGCTGTGCAGTTGTCATGGGCAACCAGCGTGCTGGTCAGGCCCATGTCGCCCGCAAAGGCCTCGGCGTTCTGCTGGTTGAGCGTGGGCTGGCCGGCCTTCCAGCCGAAGCGGCCGAGCACCGTGCCCTGTTGCTCGCGGTCCCAGACTCGGTTGGCGCGTCCGGAAATGCCGTCGCCATCGCGGTCGTCCGGATCGGCATTGGCCAGGATGGCGGCCTCGGGAATGGCTTCGAGCAGGCCCAGGCCGATCATCGGCGGGGCGATACGGGCAGAGAACAGGGTGTCGGGATGCAGGTCGCCGTAGCCGAGCTGGCTGATCTCCAGGCTGGGCGTGCGCAGCTCGACCTGGGTGCCATCGGCAAAGTTGACCTGCTGCGTGCTGTAGCTGACGCGCACCTTGGCCTCAGGCGCTACGCCCGGGTTGGCCATGTCCTGCAACTGGCCGCCGTAGGTGGGTTCGGCCAGCACGCCGAGGCGCTCGATGATCTGCGCATGTTCGCTGCCGGCCGGGATCGACAGGCGCACCAGCATCGACGCCGCGCTCTGTGCGTCGGGGGCCGGAGGGTGACCGCGGCCGTCCTTGATATGACAGTTCTGGCAGGCGTTGGTATTGAACAGCGGGCCCAGTCCGTCGCGGGCGGTGGTGGTCGCCGGCGCGGTGACCCAGGGGTTGCGAAAGAAGCTGTTACCGACACTGAAGTCCAGGCGACGGCTTGGCGACAGGTTGGCCGCAGGCATGGAAAAGGCGTTGTGGTCGCGCTTGAACACCGTGGCGCTGCCGGCGGACAGGGCTTCGCCGGGCTCGGACTGGGTGAAGCGGGGCGTTTGATCGCAGGCTGCCAGGCTCAGGCCCAAGGCCAGCAGCGCAACGCGATACGGCGCAAACATGGAAAGAGATCCGCAGCAGAAA